>NZ_CP061316.1:666054-999082 GCF_018688335.1 Polynucleobacter sp. AP-Jannik-300A-C4
ACGCTCAAGCGTGGTGATATGTTGTTAGCTGGTTCAACCTACGGACGTGTACGTGCGATGTTGGATGAAAACGGCAAGCCATGTAATGAAGCTGGTCCATCTATCCCTGTTGAGATCCAAGGTTTATCCGAAGTTCCTGCAGCCGGTGAAGCGGTTCAAGTGGTTCCTGACGAGCGTAAAGCACGTGAGATCGCACTCTTCCGTCAAGGTAAGTTCCGTGATGTGAAGTTGGCTAAACAGCAAGCATTCAAACTTGAAACCATGATGGAAAACATGGAAGAGGGTGCGATTGAGGCGAAGCTATTGCCGCTGATCATTAAAGCCGACGTACAGGGTTCTCAAGAAGCGTTGTCACAGTCATTGCAAAAGCTATCTACTGCAGAGGTGAAGGTACAAATCGTTCATGCAGCTGTGGGTGGCATTACTGAGACCGACGTGAACTTAGCAGTCGCTTCCAAAGCAGTCATCATCGGCTTTAACTCACGTGCAGATGGTGCAGCACGTAAGTTAGCTGAAAATAATGGTGTCGATATTCGTTATCACAACATTATTTATGACGCAGTTGATGAAGTGAAGGCAGCATTAAGCGGCATGTTGACACCAGATAAGAAAGAAGAAATCACCGGTATGGTCGAGATTCGTCAAGTCTTCTTGGTATCTAAAGTTGGTGCAATTGCTGGTTGCTTGGTTCTCGATGGCGTTGTTAAGCGCACCTCTAGTGTCCGACTCTTGCGTGAAAACGTGGTGATTTGGACTGGTGAGCTGGATTCTCTTAAGCGCTTTAAGGATGATGCAAAAGAAGTTCGCGCTGGTGTTGAGTGTGGTCTGTCATTAAAAGGCTATAACGATATTAAAGAAGGCGACCAACTCGAAGCATTTGAAGTGACTGAAGTCGCTAGAACACTTTAAGAGCAATCGAGTTAATGCATAAAACTAGTCCTCATCGTAACCAGCGTCTCGCCGATCAAATTCAGCGGGACCTGGCCGAGCTAATCCCCCGTGAATTGCTTAGTCCGAGCCTGGGTTTGATTACTTTACAAAGTATTGAACTCACTCCAGATTTAGCTCATGCAAAAGTCTTCTTTACTGTTTTGGGCGCAGAGCCTGAAGTAGCATTGAAGGCTTTGCAGGACAAGGCAGGCTATTTACATTCATTGTTGTTTAAGCGTTTGCACATTCATACTGTGCCTACCTTACATTTCCACTACGATAGCTCTGTTGAGCACGGCATTGAAATGTCGCGCTTAATTGATCAGGCGGTGGATAGTGATCGCAAAGACGAGAACGCGTAAATAGCTATGTCTGTACGTATCGATGGGGTAGTCTTGCTTGATAAACCTGCTGGCATGAGCTCACAAGGCGCAGTCACTGCCGTCAAGCGTGCATTCAATGCAGAAAAAGCTGGGCATACCGGCACACTAGATCCAATGGCAACTGGTTTGCTCCCAATTTGTTTGGGTGAGGCAACAAAGTACTCACAGGATTTATTAGAGGCTGATAAAACCTATATCGCTCAAGTGAAATTTGGTCAGCGCACTGATACCGGTGATGCTGAAGGTTTAGTTGTAGAAGAACTTCCTTTGCCTGAATTTGCCAATGATGCCATTATCAAAGCTGCATTAGATTCTCTATTGCCTGCCTTTACTGGGCCGATTAGCCAAGTCCCACCAATGTATTCCGCGCTCAAGCGCGATGGCAAGCCTTTATATGAATACGCTCGCGCAGGTGTGGAGTTAGAGCGCTCTGCCCGAGATATTACGATTCATGCCATTCGATGGACCAATATCAATTGGCCGGAAGCCACTTTAGAGGTGAGCTGCAGTAAAGGCACTTATATCCGTGTGTTAGCTGAAGATATTGGTAAAGCTTTAGGTTGTGGTGCGCATTTGGTTGGCTTGCGCCGAACAGAAGTAGGTCACCTCAACCTTGAGCAATCTTTCACAATCGAATCTATTCAGAAGGGCTTGCAAGATAGCTCAAGTTATATCTTGCCAGTCGATGCGCTCTTACAAACCTTGCCTCATTTAACTGTAGATGAGCAACAAGCTAAGCGTTTAGAAATGGGTCAACGAGTCCCACTCAACTCTCCTTCGATAGAAGCGCTGGTGCGGATCTATCGTGCAACTGCGGCACCACATAACTTTATTGGTACTGGTGATTGGCGCTCCGGGGTCTTACACCCTAAGCGTTTAATTTCTTCGGCGCATTAAATATATTTAACCCCCTTATTGATTAACCTTATTCTTAACTTCAGAAGCTTCACATGACTAAACGCGCACTTCGTAATATCGCCATCATCGCCCACGTTGACCACGGTAAAACTACTTTGGTTGACCAACTCTTGCGCCAATCAGGCACATTCCGTTCCAATGAAAAAATGACCGAACGTGTCATGGACTCAAACGACTTGGAAAAAGAGCGTGGCATTACTATTTTGTCTAAGAACTGTGCGGTTGAGTATGACGGCACACATATTAATATCGTAGACACACCAGGACACGCTGACTTCGGCGGCGAGGTAGAGCGTGTGCTCTCGATGGTTGACGGTGTTTTGCTCCTGGTTGACGCGGTTGAAGGTCCGATGCCACAAACCCGCTTCGTAACCAAAAAAGCCTTGGCCCTCGGCCTGAAGCCGATTGTCGTGATTAATAAGGTTGACCGTCCAGGTGCTCGCACAGACTACGTGATCAATGCCACATTTGAATTGTTTGATAAGTTAGGCGCAACTGAGGAGCAGTTAGATTTCCCAGTGGTATACGCGTCTGGCCTGAATGGCTATGCCGGTTTGACTGATGATGTACGCGAAGGTGACATGCGCCCATTATTTGATACTGTGCTTAAGCATGTTCCAGTGCGTGATGACAATCCAGAAGGTCCTTTGCAATTGCAAATTACCTCTATTGAGTACAGCACTTACGTAGGTAAGATTGGTGTAGGCCGTGTAAACCGTGGCACTGTAAAGCCATTGATGGATGTGGTTTTCATGGACGGCCCTGATGGCGTTCAACGCAAAGGTCGCATTAACCAAGTATTGAAATTCCGCGGCTTAGAGCGCGAGATTGTTGATGAGGCGCAAGCAGGCGATATCGTATTGGTAAATGGCATTGAAGATTTGGCCATTGGAACAACAATCTGTTCCCCTGATACCCCAGAAGCCTTGCCAATGCTCAAGATTGACGAGCCTACTTTGACCATGAACTTCATGGTGAACACTAGCCCATTGGCTGGTCGTGAAGGTAAGTTTGTTACTAGCCGTCAGATTCGTGAGCGTTTAGATCGTGAATTGAAGTCCAATATGGCTTTGCGTGTAAAAGATACGGATGATGACACTGTGTTTGAAGTGTCAGGTCGTGGCGAATTGCACCTCACCATCTTGGTGGAAACCATGCGTCGTGAAGGTTACGAGTTGGCAGTTTCCCGTCCACGCGTGGTATTCCACGAAGTAGATGGCGTGAAGATGGAGCCGTACGAGAACTTGACGGTTGACGTAGAAGACACTACTCAAGGTGCCGTAATGGAGGACTTGGGTAAGCGTAAAGGCGAATTACTCGATATGGTGAGTGATGGTAAAGGTCGCACACGTCTTGAGTACCGTATTCCTGCGCGTGGTTTGATCGGCTTCCAAGGCGATTTCATGACCATGACTCGCGGTAACGGTTTAATGAGCCACACATTTGATTCTTATGCACCTGCAAAAGACGGCATCTTGGGTGAGCGTCATAACGGCGTATTGATCAGTCAAGATGATGGCGAAGCAGTTGCTTACGCTTTGTGGAAATTACAAGACCGCGGTCGTATGTTTGTGAGTCCTGGCGACCCTTTGTATGAAGGTATGGTGATCGGTATTCATAGTCGTGACAATGACTTGGTTGTGAACCCAATTAAAGGTAAACAATTAACCAACGTTCGCGCTTCTGGTACTGACGAAGCGGTACGCTTGGTAACACCAATCGCAATGAACCTCGAGTACGCTGTTGAGTTTATCGATGATGATGAATTGGTTGAAGTAACGCCGAAGAGTATTCGTATTCGTAAGCGCTACCTTAAAGAGCATGAGCGCAAGAAAGCGGCACGCGACTAAGCTACTTCAAGCTACACAACAAAAGTCACCTCCGGGTGGCTTTTGTTCTTCATTGAAATCCATATTCCAAAAATAATAGTAGAAATAGATCCTCATGCTGCCATCCATTGAACAACGTCTTGCCCTAGAGTTATCCGCCAAACCCGCTCAAGTAGCTGCTGCTATTGCTTTGATGGATGATGGTGCTACCGTTCCTTTTATTGCCCGTTATCGCAAGGAGGCTACTGGCGGTTTGGATGATGCGCAGTTACGCTTGCTAGAAGAGCGTCTGAGTTATTTGCGTGAGTTAGAAGATCGTCGTAAGGCAATCGTGGCATCAATTGAGGAGCAGGGCAAGATGACCCCAGAGTTGCTCAAGGCCATCATGCTTGCTGAGGATAAGACGCGCCTGGAGGACCTCTACCTTCCATATAAACCCAAGCGCCGAACCAAAGCCCAAATCGCCCTAGAAGCAGGATTAGAGCCGCTTGCTAATGATTTGCTCGCTAATCCTCATTTAGATCCTGAAATAGAGGCCGCCAAATACATTAAAGAAGCATTTGACGTTGATGGCACGAATAACCCTGGAGTTCCTGACGTCAAGGTAGCTCTTGAAGGTGCCCGTCAGATTTTGATGGAGCGGTTTGCAGAAGATGCTGGCTTAGTGCAATCGCTAAGAGCATATTTACTGGATCATGGCGTCGTGGAATCCAAGGTAATTGCTGGTAAGGAGCAAGAAGGTGAAAAATTCGCTGATTACTTTGATTACTCTGAACCAGTTGCTGCGATTCCGTCACATCGTGCCTTAGCTTTATTTAGAGGTCGTCGCGAACAAATGCTGATGGTCAATCTGCGCTTGGATACTGAGGAAGAAAAACCCAAATGGGATGCGCCTCATAATCCTTGCGAGTCCCGCATTGCCAATCATTTCAAGATTAAAAATGAAGGTCGTCCAGCTGATCAGTGGCTGGCTGAGACCGTGCGCTGGACTTGGCGCATTAAGTGCTCCATGCATTTGGAGTCCGAGCTCATGAGTGCTTTGCGTGAGCGCTCTGAAGCTGAAGCGATCAATGTGTTTGCGCGAAACCTCAAGGATTTACTGCTGGCGGCACCTGCCGGACCAAAGGTCACCATTGGTTTAGATCCTGGAATGAGAACGGGCGTGAAGGTTGCGGTGGTCGATGCTACTGGTAAGGTGGTGGATACGGATGTGATTTACCCACATCAGCCTAAGAACGATTGGGATGGCTCATTGCATACGCTTGCTAAATTAGCCGAGAAGCATAGGGCGACTTTAATTTCAATCGGCAACGGAACTGCCTCACGCGAGACAGATAAGTTGGCGCAAGATTTAATTAAGGCCAAGCCAGAGCTTAAATTAACAAAGATTGTGGTATCTGAAGCAGGGGCATCGGTTTACTCTGCCTCCGAATACGCCTCAAAAGAATTGCCCGGCATGGATGTATCGCTCAGAGGGGCAGTATCCATTGCGAGAAGGTTACAAGATCCACTTGCAGAGTTGGTCAAGATTGATCCGAAGTCGATTGGTGTGGGTCAGTATCAGCACGATGTGATGCAGACACAGCTAGCCAAGTCTTTGGTTGCTGTTGTGGAGGATTGCGTAAATGCAGTAGGTGTTGATGTGAACACGGCATCAGCGCCTTTACTAGCACGGGTTTCGGGTTTGAGTAGTGCGGTTGCCGAAGGTATTGTTTCTTATCGGGATAGCAACGGCGCATTTCAGACTCGGGCAGATTTGCGGAGCGTGCCACGCTTAGGTGACAAGACATTTGAGCAGGCAGCGGGTTTCTTGCGAATCATGAATGGTAAAGATCCATTAGATGCATCAGCAGTCCATCCAGAATCCTATCCCTTGGTTGAGAAAATACTCAAAGATATCAAGAAGGGCGTTAAAGAAGTGATTGGTGACGCAACTATTTTGAAAGGACTTAGTCCAGAAAAGTATGCCGATGAGAAGTTTGGAGTACCTACGGTCACAGACATTATCAAGGAGTTGGAAAAGCCGGGTCGTGATCCGAGGCCTGAGTTCACAACCGCCACATTTAAAGATGGCGTAGAAAAAATCAGCGACCTCAAAGCGGACATGATCCTAGAAGGGGTCGTAACTAACGTTGCAGCCTTTGGTGCATTCGTGGATATTGGTGTTCATCAAGATGGTCTGGTACATATCTCTGCATTAGCCAATACCTTTGTTAAAGATCCACATACCGTAGTTAAAGCAGGTCAGGTTGTGAAGGTCAAAGTGCTTGAGGTTGATGAAAAGCGTAAGCGGATTGCTTTGACGATGCGACTATCTGATGAAGCCCCTAAAGTGTCGATAGGCGCAAAGCCTGAGCAAAGGGCAAATCGACCTGGAACCCCAAGAACTCCAGAAGCTAGAAGACCGCAGGAAGATAGAAGATCTGCGCCCCCAATGAATAACGCTATGGCAGATGCTTTACGTAAACTCAAGGGTGGCGGTTAGTAAGGGTTAATAAGCATTAGCAAGAAATCGTTACACTACAAGAATAGCGAGCATTGGAGAAATTGAATGAGCATAGCTAAAAGCTTCCTGTTGGGATTTTTGACTCTCTTTATCTCGACCTCTATTGCTCAAACTGCGCCAACAGTAGCTGCTGCCTCAGATCTCAAGTTTGCTGTCGAAGAAATTGCTGCCAACTATAAGACTGATAAAGGGCAAGACGTAAAACTGGTATTCGGCTCATCAGGTGTGCTGTGGCAACAAACCAAAAATGGCGCACCATTTAGCTTGCTGATGTCTGCTGATGAGGCTTATGTAGACGACTTATCTAAACATGGTTTAACAGTTGATGATGGAACTCTGTATGCAATCGGCAGAATCGTGCTCTTGCAGAAAAAAGGCGGTTCAAT
Organism: Polynucleobacter sp. AP-Jannik-300A-C4; assembly: GCF_018688335.1. Lineage (NCBI taxonomy): Bacteria > Pseudomonadati > Pseudomonadota > Betaproteobacteria > Burkholderiales > Burkholderiaceae > Polynucleobacter > Polynucleobacter sp. AP-Jannik-300A-C4. The sequence continues at coordinate 673,007 of NZ_CP061316.1, forward strand.
GCAGCTCGGCACTGACAAAGACGCCCTAATGAAAGCAATTCAAGCGGCTAAGAAGATTGCTATAGCCAATCCAGATCACGCCCCTTATGGCAGAGCGGCGAAAGAATACCTTATAAGTATCGGGGTCTGGGATTTGGCTCAGCCCAAGCTGGTATTTGGAGAAAATATTTCTCAAGCAACGATGTTTGCTTTAACGGGGTCGGCTGATTTTGCGATCTCCGCCTTATCTCTAGCTTCTTCGCCACAAATTCAAGCTCAATCCTCATCTGTGCTGATACCGGATAACCTTCATAAGCCGCTGAAACAAAAGATGGCTTTGATTAAAAACTCCGCACCAAGTGCTAAAGAGTTGTATCTCTACCTACAAGAGCCTAAGTCCAAGCAAGTGATGAGGCGCTATGGTTTTGTTGCCCCGTAGTCATTAATTTGTAATATATTTCTATTATTATCGAATTATGAAAAATACTGAAGCAATACAAGCATTCGTTGCCCTAGGGCAGGAGTCACGCTTAAACGTTTACCGCCTCATTGTGCAAAAGGGCGATACAGGTTTAATGCCATCACAAATTCATGAGATGTTGGGTATTCCGAATGCAACGCTCAGCTTTCATCTAAAAGAGCTTTATCAGGCCAATCTCATTACTGTCGAGCGTCAGAGTCGTAACCTCATATACAGACCAAACCCTGGAATGGTTGAAGCGCTCAGTGGGTTTTTGCTGGCTAACTGCTGCGGGGGTAAATCCTGCGAATCACCAAAATCTTTAAAAAAGGCAAATGCTTAATGAAACAGTACAACATTCTTTTTTTATGCACCCATAATTCTGCTCGATCCGTATTGGGTGAGGCTTTAGCATCAACACACCCAAGTGGTAAGTTCGTAGGCTATTCAGCAGGCTCAACACCGGGTACAAGTGTTAATCCAATTGCTGCTGATATCGCAGAGGAGTTGGGCATGGACCGCACACTCCTAAAGTCAAAAAGCTGGGATGTATTTGGTGGACCTAATGCCCCCCAAATGGATTTCATTATTACGGTATGTGATAACGCTGCTGGCGAGGTTTGTCCATTTTGGCCTGGTAAGCCTGCAACAGCGCATTGGGGCTTTCCTGACCCATCGCAAGTGCAGGGTACTGATTTAGAAAAGAGAGCAGCATTTCATGAGGTCAAGAATGGTCTCAAGAAACGCTTAGATATCTTGGCTGCAATGCCATTAGAAAAACTTGACTCTATGAGCCTTAAAGAAATTCATACTAAAGCATGAGCTCGATCACAAAAAAACTCTCCTTTCTGGATCGCTATTTAACGGTCTGGATTTTTGTTGCAATGGCGGTTGGTATTGCCTTAGGCCACTTTATCCCAGGTATGGAAGGATTTATTAATTCCTTTCAGGTCGGCACAACCAATCTCCCAATTGCTATTGGTTTGATCTTAATGATGTACCCACCGTTTGCTAAGGTGCGCTACGAAGACTTGCCCGACGTATTTAAAGATAAGCGCATCTTCGGTATATCCATTTTGATGAACTGGATTATTGCGCCGACTTTAATGTTCTTTTTGGCAATCACTTTTGTTCCTGACCAACCAGAATATATGGCTGGCCTGATTTTGATTGGCATCGCGCCTTGTGTTGCGATGGTCATTATTTGGAATGATTTAGCCAAAGGCTCCACTGAATACGCTGCTGGCTTAGTAGCATTTAATGCCATTTTTCAAGTATTGTTTTTTAGTGTCTATGCTTATTTCTTCTTGACTGTATTGCCACCTTACTTTGGTCTCGCTGGATCAAATGTCAGCGTCGGTATGGGTCAGATTGCAGAGAGTGTATTTATCTACTTAGGCATTCCCTGCATTGCTGGAATATTGACTAGGGTAGTCATGCTCAAGTTCATGTCTAAGGAGCATTACCACGAGCATTTTGTGCCCCGCATTGGCAAGATCACTTTAATAGCTTTACTCTTCACCATCATCGTGATGTTTAGCCTCAAGGGCGGAGTGATCTTAACGCTCCCAATGGATGTTGTGACTATTGCCGTGCCATTGTTGGTTTTCTTTCTCATCATGTTCTTGCTCACTTTCTTGGTTACTGGCAAGATAGGAATCGATTACAAACGATGCTGCACGCTTTCCTTTACCGCTTCTAGTAATAACTTTGAGTTGGCTATTGCTGTTGCTATTGCAGTCTTTGGAATTAATTCTGGAGCAGCCTTTGCTGCAGTCATCGGCCCTTTGGTAGAGGTGCCCATCATGATTGGCTTAGTCACTGTAGCCTTATGGTTTAAGGAAAAGTATTTTCAAAAGGATGTATCTTAAGTGTTTGAGTCGCCACTGCAATATCCAGCTTTAGTAGAGGATCTTTTCCAGATTCCTGAATTGGAAAAATTGAGTATTCAGGCTGGTGATCATGCGCCTCGGTTTTTGCTACTGTATGGTTCACTGCGAGAGAGATCCTATAGTAGGCTCCTTACTTTCGAGGCGGCGAGGCTGTTAATCGCTATGGGTGGCGAAGTCAAAATTTTTGACCCTACTGGTCTGCCTCTAGTTGATGGTGCACCCGATACCCATCCGAAGGTGCAGGAATTGCGCCAATTGGCTTTGTGGGCAGAGGGGATGGTTTGGACCTCACCGGAACGACATGGTGCTATGACCGGCTTGCTAAAAACACAGATTGATTGGATTCCTTTGTCTGAGGGTGCCGTTAGACCAACTCAAGGCAAAACTTTGGCGGTAATGCAGGTATGCGGGGGATCGCAATCCTTTAATGCGGTGAATCAAATGCGTATCTTGGGACGATGGATGAGGATGATTACGATTCCCAATCAATCATCGGTTGCCAAATCTTTTACAGAGTTTGAAGAAGATGGGCGTATGAAGCCATCTTCCTTTTATGATCGCGTCGTTGATGTCATGGAAGAGCTCTATAAGTTCACATTACTGACTCGTGGAGTTAGCGAGTATTTGACGGATCGCTACAGTGAGCGAAAAGAATCTGCTCAGGAGCTATCTAAGAGGGTAAATCAAAGAGCAATATAGCCTCTGAAGACTAGCTATCTGTTCTAGCTGGATTATGGGATTTATTTGTGAGTTCAATATACCCTCACTCTTGGATGGCCCTTGCGCAACATGGTTGTTTGATGATAACATATTTGTTAGTATCATTGAATGACTTATACCATTCGCTATTACAGCCCCGATGTATTGGAGCAAATTTTTGATTTACCTATTTCTTTGCAGGCGCGCTACATTGCTTTGACGCAGCGCATGATTGAATATGGGCCGCATTTAGGTTTGCCGCATACCGATTCGTTTGGCGGTGGTTTATTTGAGCTTAGGCTAAAAGGTATAGAGGGAATTGCAAGAGTTTTCTTTTGTACTGTGGTGGAGCGAGAGATTGTGATGTTGCATAGCTTTATTAAGAAATCGCAGAAAACTCCTGATAAAGAACTAAGGCTAGCCAAGTTGAGAATGAGGGAAGTGAAATTATGAAGACAAAGACATTGACCCATAAACAAGCAGTTGGCAAGATGTTAAAAAATCCAGCAGTCAAGGCTGAGGTTGAGCGCTTAAATAAAGAGGAGTTTGCGATTCTTGATGAAATACTGCAGGCTCGTAAAGCCGCAGGTTTATCTCAGGCTGAAGTGGCTCGCAGAATGGGTACACAAGCTCCAGCAATAGCCAGACTCGAAAGCTCTTTGGCAACTGGAAAGCACTCCCCAAGTTTAAGTACGCTTCGAAAGTATGCTGCTGCCTTAGGTAAGAAGGTCGAATTACACCTAGTCTGATCCGACTAATTTTGGGCTATTGTTTGTTATGTCCTAAATGGCCTAACAAGATTCTCTAAGGCAAATGCATCATTAGCATGCTGAAGTTCATCAATCGATATGCGGAGTTTCTTGAGCTCTTTGCATGACAACTTACGCAATTTTTTGCGATCCATGCCGTAGGTATCCAGTAGATAACGGACTCTGGATAAGCAAATCTGCAGGCGGATGAGCCAAGCTAGGGCAAATAGGCCTGGTGCAAGAAATAGAAGCAAAATACTCATTTAGTGGCCTGTAAAAAAGGCCGTCACATGGACGGCCTATTGAAGTTAATCTGATGATTAACCTTTGTACTTATTTAACCAATAAAACAGGCTGCTTGGCTGCATTGCTTACCTTTTGTGCGACAGAGCCCATGATGGCATCCACGATGCCACTACGACCTTTTGAGCCCATGACAATGAGGTCAAACTTTTCTTTATTGGCTAGAGTAATGATTTCGCTGGCAATGTGACCGCGCTTAATCACCATGCTGTGTTTGACGCCAGCAGTATCCAGAGCCTTTTGAGCTCCTTTGAGATCTTTCTCACTCACTTCGCGGAGGTAGTCATCAATTACGCTATTAGCAACAAATTGCTTCACGTGACCAAGGCCAATATCATCATGCACACTAATTAATGTAACGGTGCACTTGCTGCGCAAATCCTTAGCTAACTTTCCAACATACTTGGCCGCATTGAGCGAAGATTTGGAGCCGTCAACTGGTAATAAAATTTTCATTTGCCCCTCTATTTTTGTAGTGAATAAACTGCAACTGCATATGACTAATTTACTATGAAAACCACCATAAATCTACGAAAAAGTGCCAGATCCAACGAAGCGCTTGTCTAGAACTTAATTTACTTTAGAAACGCATCGTAAAAGGTCTTGATGATCAATATCGTCACTAGAATAAAGAAACCTTTGCGGATAAAGGTATTGCCATGTTTGATGGCAATCTTAGTTCCAATTTGGCCGCCTACGAGATTAGCGCTAGCCATCAATAAGCCAAGCTGCCAGTCAAAAAAACCGAGATAGAAAAAGACGCAGAGTGCCCCTAAATTGGAAGCAATATTAAGGTACTTCGCAGGCGCTGCAGATCGTAAAAAATCAAATCCTAATATTCGGGTGTAGAAGAGTTTATAAAACGCACCAGCTCCAGGCCCCAGAAAGCCATCATAAAAACCAATGATGCCTGCACCGGTAGAGGCGATTGCTTTTTGTTTGTGATGCTCATGCTTAGGTGCATGCACTAGACCGGCACTGGATTTGATATTAAAGATCAGTAGTGCAAGCAATAAAAAAGGTAGAGCGCCTCTGAGCCATTCGGTTGGTAGTTGAGTGACAAGGTATGCTCCCGCTACTGAGGCGAAAAATGCAAACGAGGAAGAAATGATGACCAAGCCCCAGGGGCTTTTATTGGCTCGGCTGTACTGAATGGCTGAACCAATAGTTCCCACAATCGAGCCAAACTTATTTACAGAGAGTAGTGTGGCTGGTGGAAATCCAGGAAGGGCCGCAAAAAGGGCTGGCACTTGAATCATTCCTCCGCCACCAATAATGGAGTCGACCAAGCCTGCAAATAAAGCGCAGGCTAGTAAAAGGCCAAGGTCGAATGCAGAGAGTTCAAGCATGTTGTCTATTATTTTCTAGTTCTTATGGGTGTTGCTGGCACATTTTAGAGGGGTTTCTGGATGGTCGCATTGAGTTTGTTTTATTCCTCTGGGTGGAGTGGATAATCTAGTCCAAATGAAAGTCAATTCTGAAGGAGTCTCCTCATCAAAAGTGTATCTGCCTGCTGGGCAGGATTACGCCTGTCTGTTGGATTTCTTTATTGCCAATTTCCCGCATATTGATAGAGGTGAGTGGGAAGCTCGTTTTGAAGAAGGTCTGGTATTTAACCAAGAGGGTGAGGCACTTGCTGCAAGCGATGCCTACATATCTAATACGCACTTACTATATTTCAGGCGCTTAGCCCGGGAACCAGAAATTCCTTTTGAGGAAGACATCTTATTTCAGGATGAGCACATCCTAGTTGCAGATAAACCCCATTTTTTACCGGTAACGCCAAGCGGTCTGTATTTACATCAAACCCTACTGAACCGTCTAAAGAAAAAAACTGGGATTCAGGAACTGAGTCCGATTCATCGAATTGATCGCGACACGGCAGGCCTAGTGATTTTTTCTGTGAATCGACTAGAGCGAGCCCAATACCAAAATTTATTTAGAGATCGCGCAGTCAAGAAAGTCTATGAAGCGATCGCACCCTATTCAGAGCGCCTCATCAACCAATTGCCAATGACCTATCAAAGTAGATTGGAAGAATCTGAACACTTTCTGCAAATGGAAGAGGTGGAGGGCGTGCCTAATGCTGATACCTTGATTGAATTGATAGAAGTAAATAAACCCTGGGCTAAATATCGCTTAACCCCTGGTAGTGGCAAGAAGCATCAATTGCGTTGCCATCTCAATAGCTTGGGTATCCCCATTGAGCATGATCAGATCTACCCTGTGCTTACCCCTTATCAAGAGTATGATTTGGACTTTTCTAAACCTCTGCAACTCTTAGCAAAAGAGATTGAATTTAAAGACCCGGTAACGGGGCAAGAGAGATCTTTTGTGACCCAGAGAGTATTAGCTTGATATTGGTATGACTGTAAAAACACCCAAGCGCTTAGCTGTTGCCCCCATGATGGATGGTAACGACAACCCAATAAAATAGGGGTTAAAATGGGTGTTGTGTGCACCAGTGTGTGCAGTTTTATTGGGCCCCCTGTTTATACTGACTCGACTATGAGCCCTCTCATCTGGATTCTAATTCTGTTTGCTGCCTTACTGCTTGGCTATGCAGTTGGAGTAGGGGGTCTATATCGATTCCAGAATCGTGGTGAAACTCTAGTTCGCCAAGCATTGATCAATTACATGCCAGCTGATTCTTGGCACCTATTAAACAATGTGACTCTGAAGCTGGAGAAAGGCACTACCCAGATTGATCATGTCCTGATCTCTCGCTTTGGTGTCTTTGTCATCGAGACTAAGCATTACAAAGGATGGATCTTTGGTGATGGAAAGTCAAAAAGCTGGACTCAGGTGCTATTTCATAGAAAGCATCGATTTCAGAATCCAGTACATCAGAACTATAGGCATGTGAAAGCAGTCCAGGCATTACTTGATTTCTTACCTCCAGAGCATGTCACTGGCCTGGTTGTTTTCACCGGTGACTCCATATTCAAAACAGCTCCACCAGCTGGAGTCCATACTTTAGGTAGCATGATCTCTTATTTGCAAGGTCTTGAAGAGGAGACTTTGACAGAGAATCGTATGCAGTTTTGTGTTGGTAGGCTGGAATGTACTCGCCTGGCATTAACCAGGGAAACTGATATTGAGCACCGAACTGGCCTAGAGGCTAGGTACAAGAAATAGGGAGATTCCCGAGTTTGATCAATTTGCCCCCATATTTTTTTGGTAAGGGGTATTTACAGGCCTAAAATATAGCGAAGCCCACTTATATATGAAATTGATAACGATATGACCAAGCTACTTTTCGCTGTATTTGCAATATTTTCCCTGCTAATAAGTGCTCAATCAAATGCGCAAACAAAGCAATTTAGTGGCGACTGGATCACTGATATTGGTGGCGGCTACGACGAGGCTTATGTAACAAACGATTCCAAATCATCATTCGGACTTATTTGCATGGATTCATGCCTTTGGTATGTAGATTTTCAAAAGACTTGTGATGATGGTGACAAATACACTGCGCTGATGGCTGATGGCAGTAGTGCTGGAGCTGTTGAACTTTCCTGCCTAAAAATAGGCAAGAGATACATTTTGATCCTCAATGACTTTGATATGGTGCAAAAGGCAACACTCCGATCTGAAAATATTGGCTTCTCAATTGCATTGCAGGGAGGAAAGTTTCATGTCTCTAGATTTAGCCTCAGAGGTGTTAAAACAGCTCAAGAGAGAGTTTTCAAGGCGGCAGCTTCTGGTCGACCATCTGGGAAATCCACTGGATATAAGGATATAAAACTTTAATGAATATCATCATTCCAAACACAGTAATTTGGAGTAATGCCTATAAAGTTATCTTGGCAATTGCCATAGTTATTGCATGTTTTTCTAATGAGGCTGCTTATAACATCGGAAGATTATTCACAATCTCTCTGATGTCAGTTGGATTCGCTCACTTTCTATTCAAGAAAAAGTCTGAATATGCTAAGAGCTTAGCCAAAGCAATCGCCGCTCTGATCCCAGTCTTTGTTGCAATCTCATTTATTGTTTCCGATAAGGTTGCAAAAGATTCAATGGCATCAATGCATGAGTCCATGGTTGAGCAAAAAGATGCTTACCAAAAGACAATTGATGGCACCTATTCATTGGCAGATGCAAACAAGAGTCCTGATAAGCCTGTATCTATGGATGAATTTAAGAGGTTTAGGGCCGCAAGCAGCAAGGATGAGATGCTGAAAGAGATGCCCGCTTTACTTAAACTAGCTACTAGACAGAGCTCTTACACACTCGCTTACCAGACAAAAGTGATTGCAGATCTTCAGCTTGCTGAGTCCATGCAGACTGAAAATCTAGCAAATTCTGTAGGAGCCCAAAGACTGAAAGCTGCAGGTCAAAAGTATGGAGCTTTAATTGCTCAAATGAAGGCAAATGCAGCTGAATTTAATGCCCAATACAAGGCTACTTTCTACCTAATAGCGGCTAATTACCCATCTGAAATTACTGCATTTGATCGATCATTTAATGATAGTGTAAAAAATCAAAATGAAATGTATGCGGCTGAGGGTGAATTAGCTATTGAGCTACAGAAACTTGCCGATATTTTGATTGCAGGATATAAGAATCAGCAAGTTAAGTACGATCCAGGGCAAAAGACATTGTTGTTTGTAAATGATTCTCTGATGAATTCATATAACGCATCTGTTGCAAAGATTGCAGATCTTGCAAAGTTAGAGGAAGAAATTTCCCAAAGAATCATTTCCAATTTATCAAAATATGAAAAGGCCTCCGCTAAGAGGTGATGGCATGCTGAAAAAGACATGGTCAATCTATGGGTAATCTAGCAGGCATTGTTTTGATGCGATATACGAGCTATTTTTTTAGAAAAATGACTGCAATCATATAGCCAAAAAACATTTCTCCAAATGCAGCTAAACCCCAAATCGGGGCACTGATCAGGCTCCAAATAATGGAAATCCCGATTATTGAAAGAAAGACAGTTTTCTGTGCAGCAATTAACCTTCCTAATGCAAGTCCAACAAGGGAGAAGAATATGAAGTATCCAAGCATTTATGAAGCCTCTTTTTAAGCTGGGTTGAAAAGTGATTTTTCTTAATAATTAATGCATTTTTTTATTGTGCAGTCATACATCATAAAGTGCCAAGCTATTTTTTTTGGTTTTATGCGAGGTTGAAATCTATAAGAGTTAGAATGAATTTCTTAATAATAATTAAATGTAATATGCACAAAAAATAGGCATATTTTTTTCACTTAAGTTACATTTTTGGTAAAAACACATGACAGATGATGAAGTCAATAAGTTGGAAAGTTTAGTCATAGATATGGCCATTGAGAGCTGGCGCTTTTCAAGACTTTTTGTCAGGGTTGCTGGAAAGTTGGATGCTGGTGAAACTGCAAAATACGTAAATCAACTTCGGTATTTTCAAAAGAAAGTCGAGGATGGGCTCAATCAGATTGGTTTAAAAGTTGTAAATCTAGAAGGTCAATCATTTGATGCTGGTATGGCGGTATCTGCAATCAATATTGAAGACTTTGAAGCTAGTGATATTTTGATCGTTGAACAAATGATAGAGCCGGTCATTATGGGTGCTGATGGTTTAAGGCGGTCCGGTGCTGTGATGTTAAGGAAAGTTTGAAATGAAATATGTCGGCATAGACTTAGGTACAACTAATAGCGCAATTTGCACTTATGACGGAGAGTCAGTCCGCCTCTATAAAAGTCCTGAGCAGCATGATGTCACGCCATCTGCGATATTCATTGATAAGCGTGGAAATAGGTATGTAGGTGCCAGGGCCTATGATAGCTCTGCGAAAAATCCAGATAATTCAGCAACTTTATTTAAGAGATTGATTGGTACAAATACACCAATTACCTTGAAGGCTGTAGATAAGGTTATGACACCAGAGGAGTGCTCGGCTGAAATCCTTAGAGTACTTTTTTCTTATCTACCAGAGGAAATTAGAAATGATGACTCTACAGGCACTGTAATCACAGTACCTGCAGCATTTAATCAAATGCAAAAAGATGCAACAATGGCAGCTGCCGAACTTGCTGGAATCGGTAAGGTTGCCCTAATGCAAGAGCCTGTTGCGGCAGTAATGTCTGTAATGAAGAGTAGAAAAATTGATGGCACATTCCTAGTCTATGATCTTGGCGGCGGGACGCTTGACATTGCAATTGCGGAGAGCACCTCAGGTCGGGTTAGTCTTCTAGCTCATGGCGGAATTGCAATGTGTGGTGGGCGAGATTTTGATCGGATTCTTTTTGATAATGTTGTCAAACCATGGCTTGTCAGCAACTTCGACTTAGGTGAAGCTTTTGCCACCGAGCCTAAATTTAAAAAATTACGCAATATTGCTCTTTGGGCTGCTGAAAAAGCAAAAATTGAGCTTTCTCAGAAAGAAGATGCAATTATTAGCATGCCTGAAACTGATATTGGAATTCAGGACGAGTCAGGTGCAGATATTTATCTGGATATCTCGCTTAGTCGTAACCAGTTAAACGATCTCATATCGCCCAAAATAGAAGAATCAATTGGTGCGACAAGGGATGCTCTGGAAAAAGCAGGGCTAACACCCCATGATATTGAGAGGGTTGTATTTGTAGGGGGGCCAACAAACTATAAGCCCCTAAGAGATAAAGTTGCCTTTGAATTGGGAATTGCCCCTTCAACCGATGTCAACCCGATGACTGCTGTTGCAGAAGGTGCCGCAATTTTTGCAGAATCAATTGACTGGTCTACGCAGAATAGGTCAAGAAAAAATAGTCGAGGTGCTCTTAGTACTGGCGGAACTTTGAATCTTGGTTTTAACTACATAGCCAGAACGCCAGATCAAAAATCCAAAATTATTGCCATGGTTTCAGGAAGTGTTGCGCCTGGTACAGAGTTTCAAATTGATAATTTAGACACTGGATGGTCTTCTGGTCGGATTACTTTGGTTGATAAAGCAGCCCTTGAGGTCTCGCTATCTAAACCAGGTGAGAATGTATTCAAAGTGTTTATTTTTGATGCAAATGGCGGGCCGATACGTATTGAAAATACAAGACTAGTAATTACTAGAACTGCAGCAAGCATTGATGCCATTCCTGCATCTCACTCGATTGGTCTTGAGGTCAAAGAAAAACTTGCCGGAAAAACTACGCTTGATTATTTAATTAAGGATGGAGACCAGCTTCCAAAAAAAGGAAAAAAAGTATACAAGGCAGCAGAGTCTTTAAAAGCAGGAAGTTTGAATTCTCTTAAATTTAAATTATGGGAAGGCGATATATCAGAGTCAATTTCTGATAATCGGTTTATTGGTATGTTTGAAATCAAAGGGTCAGATATTGAAGAGGGGGTAATCGCAGCAGGATCAGAGCTTGTATGCGACTTTGAGATACTTGATTCTGGAAATATTATTTTAGAAGTATCTGTGCCCTCAATAGGGGGATCCTTTCATAGCGGTAGAAATTTTTACTCGCGTCAAGAAGGCCAAATTGATTACAGTCAGGCCGCAAAAGTTGTCAGTGAACAAGCATCCAGCGCGCTTGATAAATTGGATTTAATGAGCGGAAAAATAGATGATCCTCGCCTTGATGAGGCTAAGAAGAAGCTTCAGGAATCTTCAGCAATTCGTCCAGATGAGTCGGACCCGGAGACAACTAAAAATGCTATGGATCAAATCCAAGATGCAAAAAGACTGATGTCTCTTGCTCGCAAAGAGCACCTACAGCAAATTCGTCAAATTGAACTTGATACTGTCACTAATGTATTTAATGAAGTCATTCGCCAGTATGCTAGACCAACAGAAGAGTCGGCTTGTGACAATTTGATAAGAACCGCACAGAGAGCAATAGACAATAAGAGCCCTGAGTTTGAGGCGCTTATTGACGAGCTCAGAAATAAAAATTTCCAAATACTATGGCGACAAGATTGGTTTATTGCAGATAGATTCAAAATGTACTCGGATGAGCCACATAAGTTCCCTGATATTCCTGAGTATCATGCATTAATTGCCGAGGGAAACAAGTCAATTTCCGCTGGAGATGTAGATAAGTTGAGGCAAGTTGTTGCTCAGCTTGGATCCATGAAGATCTATTCTGGTGATGAGGATGACATGATTGCAGCAACTAACATTATTTCCGGATGAATATGGAGCAATGGCTTCCAATCGGATTAGATCTACCTCTTGGGTATAAAGCTAAGAAGGTGCTTCAATCAGGAAATTCATGGCAAATTATACAAGCTTCTGAGGCTGGTAAAGCGCTCATCGCAAAGGAATCATTATTTGATAAGTGGATTAATGATGGACTTATTGATGAAACTATATTCTCAAAATTTATTTATGGAGAAGAAGTTTTCTACTCCCTTTATGTCCCTAACAAATACCAATTAACTACCCTTGATAAAGCTAAATCACCAAATTCAAAAAATGATGCAATTTCATTTGCCCAGTGTCTAAAAAAGACTAGGGATAGAAATATAGATATCGCACTACACGATGCGATTTTTATAGAGTCCATAACAAGACTGCTTCCTACCTATTCAATATCAACGCCGGTTGGTGATGATGTGCTCTTAGGATACTGGTTGACAGGTGGGATACCGATTTCTGTTCATTCTTCTAGGCGACTAAAGCAAATTGTTAGTTGGTTGGATCCAAAATATCTTGATGAAATAATTAATGTTTCAGGTATTGATGCTTCAAACAATTCTATTTTGGAGGCAGGGCTACTAAAAGATTCAGAGAGCCCAGTCGATCCAATCGGGAGGTCTAATCAGCTTGATGGCAAGGAAATTACTCAAAAATCTTCTCATTTTGAGTTGCCTGGCCGAATTGAGTTGACTCATTTTTTCAATGAGCATGTTGTAGATATTATTAATAATGAAGAGCGTTATAAATTGCTTGGAATTAATTTTCCCTCCGCCATAATTCTTTATGGCCCACCAGGTAGCGGCAAGACTTATGCGGTGGAGAAGTTAACTGATTACTTGGAATGGCCAATGTTTGAAGTTGATGCCAGCAGCATCGGAAGCCCATATATTCATGAAACTAGTAAAAAAATTGCCGATATCTTTAAGAGGGCGATTGAGAGCTCCCCTTCAATATTGGTTATTGACGAAATGGATGCTTTTTTATCTGACAGGGAAGCTGGGGCTGGCCAGCACAGGGTGGAGGAAATTGCTGAATTCCTAAGGCAAATCCCAGAGGCCACAAAAAATAAGGTTTTAATTGTCGGCATGACAAATAGGATTGATACCATTGACTCTGCCATTCTTAGGAGGGGTAGATTTGATCATGTAATTATGGTTGACTATGCCAATGAGGAAGAAATTTTAGGAATGCTTAAAAATTCTTTATCTAAGATCCCAAAAGCAGATGATCTTAAATTAATTGATGCCTCAAAAAGGCTTGCTGGTAGACCTCTTTCTGATGCGGCTTACGTAATTAGGGAGGCTGCGAGACTGGCAGCTAGAAGTGGTAAGACTCTCATAGATCAAGAAAGTTTGAATATCGCTCTGGATGAAACCCCTGTTAGGGATAAAAAATCAGAGCAACATCGTCCAATAGGATTTCTTTAGAGGGATGAGAAATGTCGGAGAATGACAATAAAAAAGGATTTGCTGGCCTATCTTCACTTGAGTCAAAAGTGGAGCCTGTTCACAGTAAAGAAGTCCCGGATCAAGAAAAAAATGAAACAAATTTAGAGGAGCCCCATTCGCAGGCAGTTAGAACAGAGCCTCCCCCCATATCAACTGTTGTGCCTAAATATACCTATTCTCCAGAAATGGAATTTGTTAAAAAGTATTGGATATGGCTATTGTTGGGAATTTTTCTTATTTATATTTTCGCATCTCAGGATAGTAAAAAAACCACATCTACTAGTTACTCATCTGGCTCCTATACTCCGGCACCGGCCTATACGGCGCCAAGCTTTAGTTCGGAGCTTGTTGAATCAAAACCCCTGTACGGCGCAAATAATGTACTTACTGCCTCTGAAATTTATTATTGCAAGGCTGAGGAGTTGAGAATTGAGTCTAACAAGACAACTGTTGATCGTTATGATGATTTTTCTTTGACAAGGTTTAATCAAACAGTCCAAGACTACAACAGTAGATGTGCCCAGTATAGATACAAAGATGCCGCCATGAATTCAGCAAACAATGCGCTTGAATCAAATAGGTATTCAATAGAGGCCCAAGGTAGGGCCAGGATGTGATGTTGAGGATTTAATATGCGCCAATTAACAAAGAATAATTTAAATGAAAATCCTTTTTATATTCTGAAGGCAAGCCCCAGGGATACTAAGGCAAAAATTATTGAGTTCGCCGATGAGGTGGGACTCAGCTTAGACTCTGAGATTTGTAATAAGGCTCGCTCAGACTTAACAAATCCTCGCAATAGAATCGCGCATGAAATATCTTGGTTTCCAGGTGTTTCCCCAAAAAAATGCCAAGAGCTAGCCCTTTTATCCCTTAGTAACCCAAAGTTTGTTCTTGATGAATCATCCTTGCCGCCTCTGGTTTTGGCAAATTTATGGACAGCATTCTTTGAAGCTCTTGATGATGGAGAGAGCGGGGTGGAAATATCAGATTCAATTGTTAAATTTGCACATCTTTTGGAAGGCCTGTCTGCTTCAGACATTATGCGAGATCTTAATGAAGATCGCCTTGTTTCTGGATTTGCAGAGATTACATCATTAGATTTAGTGGAAGAGGCTTTAACCGAAAGAAAAAAAGTCTTCAAGCTGATAGTAAGAGATTCCCTTAACAGACTTTCTACGGATCAGTTAATTTCAGTTATGACCGATGTATGCACTGAGGGTACATTAAGTGGTGAGATAAATGCGCCTGAATTTATCTACTCAATAATTGATTCTTATGAAATTGAAACCCAAGTATTTTTAAGTAATGAATATGAAACAGCAAAGAAGCTATGCACTGCTATCTTAACTAATGCAGCTGCCAATTCTTCATTGGAGCCAAATTTATCAAATCTTAATGATGTTTCTAGAAACTTCTCAAGAGTGGCTAAGCCAATACAGCTTGCATATAAGTCTAGAGGCATGGAGCATGAATTAAGTAAAACATATGCATATGAAGTAAGGTCTTTGGCTATCGATCTTCATAATAAGCATAACCAACTCGATACATCCTTAAGTCTTACAAAAGTTAATAGGGAAATTTTTGCAGATATCCCTGAATTTGTTGACCGAGCCGATGAGGATCGGGAGACTTTAATTCAATTCCAGGCTGATAAAGAAAAAAGTAAGGAAGATCAAGAGGAGTGGGCTCAAGAAATTACTTATAGCGCTGAAATTGGTTTGGTCTTTAAGGAAACTTTGTCCCTGTCTCCAAGTGGTGCATCATATGGTGCGAAAAAATACCCCCTTGATAGCATTACGAGAATTGGGTGGGGTGCGGTACGAAATTCTGTCAATGGGATACCAACTGGTACGGACCACACTATTTTCTTTGGTGATTCTAATTCACAGGCAACTGTCACAACAAGAAAAGAAAAGGTTTACCAGGACTTTACTGATAAGTTATGGCGAGCTGTTGGAATTAGAATTATTACTCAGATGATCTCTCTCCTAAGGGCCGGAAACTCTATGAATTTTAGGGAGATGACTGTATGGGATGATCGTGTAACCCTTAAAAAGCATAAACTTTTCGGGTCTGAAGATGTTACGTGTCCCTGGTCTGATGTGCAGATTTGGTCTGCTGATGGCTCCATGTACATTGGACACACTAAGGACAATAAAATATATAGTGCCCTTCCTTATCTCAGCACTGCTAATGCGCATGTATTGGAAATGTTAATTAGAGCTGCATTTAAGAAGCCTGGGCTTATTAAGCTAAGCCAAACCTTTGAAAACTAGACCTTAAGCACTTTTCTATTAATCTAATTGCATTTAATTTGGGTTATTGACTTTTCTATTTGAAATTTGCTATAGGTATCTCTCGCATGGAAAGGCAATAATGAAAACATTTATGCAACAGATTGAAGACTCCGAGGAGCTCACTGCAGTCCATGACACCGAAGTTACAAAGCCTCAAAATCCCAACCCAGATAAACAAATAACCAGTAAAACCTCACATTTTGTGCCCGATATTCCTGCATTTACAACTCTGAAGTTCGAGAAGGGGGTCAATAACAGTTATTGGGTTCATCTAATTGCTCAGTGTGGTGTTAAGCAGGGTTTAGAGATTTATTTCAGTAGTGACTTTATGGCTCCTGAATATATAGAGTTCATTAGGAAGTTAAATATCTGCACTAATCAAATCTTAGATTTTGTTGATTCAATCTCAAATAGTTAAAAATTTCATGCCATTTAATCCAAATCTTCACCAGGGTGCAGAGCTTAATAATGAGGAGCTATGTAATTTGTTCGGCTGTAGTCCTCAAGGTGGAATGCGAAGATCGCTTAAGAATGGGGCTCTGGTATTAATTTCCAATCGGGTAGAGTCTCTCTACCAGGATAGATTTGTTGACGATGTTATTCATTACACCGGAATGGGGCAGGTTGGCGATCAAGATATTAATAGTGCCCAGAACAAAACACTCAATGAATCCAAAATCAATGGAGTAAGTGTTTATCTATTTGAAGTTTTAGAGCCTAGAAAATATACCTTTACCGGTCAAGTTGAGTTAGCAGGCGAGCCATACCAGGAGGTGCAGGAGGATGTAGAGGGTAATGATCGGAAAGTTTGGATGTTTCCTCTTGGCTTCATTGGTGGGCAGCATTTGAAGCCTTTACCTGCCGAGAAAGTTAAAAGCCTAGAGATTGCTCGGGAGCGACAAATTACCAGGCTCGATAGAGAAGAGTTGCTTCATAGAGCTAAGCAAGCTGCCAAATTACCTGGCTCTAGGGCTGTCGTGTCGAAGCAATATCAAAGAAATGAGTATGTAGCCGAAGAGGCTAGAAGAAGGGCTCAAGGCATTTGTCAGCTATGTAGTGAGGCTGCTCCTTTTGCCAACAAAACTGGGCAGCCATATCTTGAAGTGCATCATGTGCAATGGCTTGCAAAGGGGGGTGAAGATAGCTTACAGAATACTGTGGCACTTTGTCCTAATTGCCATCGCAAGATGCACATCCTTGATGCGGCTGAAGATAAGCAATTCTTGCTATCTAATTTAATGCTAAAAGTCTAAAATCACGCGCGCGCGAGGGGTAAAAATACCCCCTAAAAATCGGGCATCCGATATAAAAGAATGCCCACCCGGTATGAGATCGCTTTTGTATTGCTTTAAAACATCCCCCCCAGGGGGTGTTTAATCTCAGTTCAACCTAATTCATTTTTCTCCTTTTCCTCTGGTGTAGGGTAGTGCACCCTTTTCCATTAACTCTCTATATTTAGGGTGCATAGAGTGAATAAAGGAAAGGCATACACTGGCCTACACCAATTAGTTAAAACACTGAATTTGCAATCTTTATGACTCCATATAAATTGCCATTTTTTGACCTCTTTTTAGTGAATCTTTTGGACATTTCTTCACCCCATTGAGTTGCACCTTGTGGCTGCTCACCTCGATTTAGCTTCCAATCTTTATATGTTTGATAAAGAGGATCTGATCGCTCAAAGTTCACATCGGATGGCTCCAGGGCTTCATCCATCCAATTGAATGGAGTTGATTGACTGCTCATGTAGTCTTGGATCTCAGCCTCAACCACATCACATCTGGGCAGTCTTTTGCCTAGAGTCATCCACTTGATATGCCCATCAATTAGCCAGCGCATGATGTTTTCATCCTCTTTAGCTAATTTCTCAGGCAGATCTGGATCACCCCTCCCTGTGAAGTTGGCACCAAACCTGACCATCTTGATGCGACTATTCATTGCCTCTGTGACTGATGAGAGTCTTGGTCTGTGATTGCCATAGATCAGCAGCTTAAATGTGCGATCAAACTCAAAGAGATCTCCTCGCATGAATCTGGCTGAGAGCTTTGCATCACCAGTGAGCTCATTGATTCTGTTTTCACTCCAGAATGATGATGAGTCCACCTCTGATGCGACAGCAAGTCTGCATCCAAGCAGATTCGCAATCTCAGTAGGATGACCATCATGCTTTGACTTGAGTAATGTGGAGGAGGGGATCTTCCTGGCATAAGTCCCCATGACTCGCATCACTGCATCGCCTAGAGTATTTTTACCATTGCGACCATTGCCAATCCAAAACATCAGCCAATGGTTTTCGACTGCTCCTGATAGGCATGCCCCCAGTGCAATTTGTAAAAACTCCATCAGCTCATCATCGTTGAGTGTGATCTCCTGCAAAAACTGTGGGAATCTGAACCCATAGCCATCGCCAGGAGCCACATTGGTGATGTTTGTAATTAGATCCTTTGGGTCATGCTCTTTGATCCCACCAGTTCTCAGGTCATAGGTGCCATCTGGACAGTTCAATAGATATCGGTCAGAGTCAAACATATTGGATGACCTTGCAAATGTTGGATCGTTTTTGCAGAACCATTCCACACCACTGGCGAATGACCTTTTCTCTGCTTGCTTGCCACCCACCAAAGTGGATGCAACATTTCGGCAGTAATGAGAGACCAGTCCCATTTTCTGAGCAGCCCAATATTGACCAGTCCACTCAAACCAATTATTTGAATGGTGATCAAAGATCAATCTGTCTGTGTATCTCTGGGCGAATGCCAGGGCCACAGTGTGCTCTGATCCACCTTTGAGAAGTGCATTCTCGATTGGCTCAATCTCTGTGGATGGATCAAATACCTCGATTTGATTCATGCTCATTGCTCACCTCGATTCAGTAAGTCATTGAAGTCAGTCCAGGATGGGTCGCAGTCAGGGCCAAACTTGGGGAATATGGCCTTGCCACTCACAGCTCTGGCAGCCTCCATCGCAGCTTTCCTGCCAGTCTCATCAGTGTCACCAGCGATGATGATGTCCATCTTTGGCAATTCCAATTTGAGGCTGAGTGCGACCTTGATCAGATTGCTTGCGCTAAATGCCACCACCACAAAATGCTTTCCACTCTCATGCAGGGATGCAGCTGTGGCATATCCCTCGCAGATGATGATTGGCTTGCCCTTTGTGATCATGCCAATGAAGTGACAGCCTCCAGCAGCTTTGCCACCAGGGAAAAACCTCTTGCCTCCAGCAGTATTGATAAATTGAATCGATTGCATATCGCCAGCCACTGAGTAGATCGGCACCATCAATGTTCCCTCTTTAGAGATCTTGAGGCCATGACTTTTGACTTTCTTTTTCACCAAATATGGATGGTCATCTGGGGCATCAGGAGCAGCATCAAAGATGTCCTCACACTTTTTGGCATTGGTCATATAGGTGAGCTCTCTTTTTGCATCCTCGATTGCTCTTGCCTTGGTGATCTGCATTGCAAATTGCTCTCGCTCATAGGGAGTCTTTTTGGACTGAGCTGATTGCCAAATAAATCTGTCACCATTGCGCCAGTCACCGACTACACCACCAGAGCAGTCCTCAAAGAGCAGACCCCATCCTGAGTAGTTTTTGCCAAACCTAAAGAATGTGCCTGGCTTGATGACATCTGGCAGCCTATATTCTGGAAAGTGATCCCGAATAAAATCTTTAAATTCGTTCATTGAATTATCCCCTCTGGCTTATCAAAGTGCCCCAGGGTCTCTCGATAGAGATTGAGTAATACCAATGCATGTGACACAGCAAGAAATATCTCAGTAGTCTCAACTGTGGGGAATAAGGCCTGCATCTTTTCCTCAACCAGGAATAAGAGTGCCACCTCGGACTTAGCTGATCCTGATGCAAATACAGCACCAGCAATCGTGCTGGCCAGCATCGCCATGCCAGTTCTAGTCTGTTCATTTGCCTCCATGCTTTGGCCCTTGGTGATGATGAATTGAGCATCGGCATTGCTAAGCAGAGAGAAGATATAAGTCAGAGCTGATTCACTGACTTGCTCATCCCACACTCGGTTGTGGACTACCGCTTTGACTGGCCTAGATGAGACAGCAGCATCAATCAAATCAATGAAGATGGCCTCGCCAGAGTTGATTAAGAAATATCTCGATTGCCAGCAAGGTCTCTCTGCTCTGTCATTCCATAGCTCCACCACTTGGTGAATCTGACTCTCTAGGAATCTGTTGATATGGGCATAGTTCGCAGTAGGGTGCGCAGACTTCCCCTCTCTAAGGTATTTAGGTAACATTGGAGAAGCCTTTTTTCTTAATGAGAGTTTTGGAGAGGGTTAGAGCTGATTTGGGGTGCAACCCTTGTCGGCTCGTTTTGTTTGTGGGGTTCATAAAATCCCCTTGAGATGGCTGTGATTCTTTGTGCGCTCCCGAATAAATGCCTCAACATCTGCGATGGCATAGAAAATGGTATTGCCGACTTTTGAGAATGCAGGACTCTGGCCTCTATATCTCCAGGCAGCTGCTGTCTTAGGTGTGATGTGCAGCAGAGAGCAGAAATCTGCTTCTGTGATCATCTTCATCTGAGCTAATGCTTCCATATTTAAATCTCCTTTTCACTTGGAGACTCAAAGATAAAAGCAGGAAATTGGATTCAAACTTTGAATCCAGCTTATTTTTTAATTAGCTGATCTTTTTATGAATGGTGTTGTATCTCACACCATATTTTCTGGCGAGTTTATGCTTTGCCTTGATGATTAAATCTCTATCCTGAGTATCACCAGTGATGGATGCGATCTCTGCAAGGAGCTCCTCTTTGCTAGGGGTGCCAGCGCCAATCTTTGCGGCAGCTTTATTGCCTGATTCCATGATTCGGCTACCCTTACTTGCTGCCAAATCTTCTAGGAGTTTTTGCATCATCGATGGATCGCCTCGATCCCTTAGGATTTGGGCCTCTCTAAATAAGGACTCGAGCACCTTAGTGTATGGCACTGACTCCATAGTGCCATCTGGGAATGTATATTCCACATTAAATTTCTTCTTATCCTGAGTCATATCTTTTTTGCCAGATCAGATGCTTTGAGATTCATATATCGCTTGAGCATGTCAAATGATTTGTGTCCAGAGATAAGTCTTAACTCAGGCATTGTGAGCTCTTTGTTGGCAAAGTTTGTAATTGCATGGTGCCTAAGATCATGAAAATGTAAATCAATGATCGGTGGATCAATTTGTTGGCAGCTGCGAGTGAATCTTGCACTCACAGAGCGATGATTAACTGATAGGAATATTCGGCCCTCAGTGCGCTTGCCAGCATGCCTCTTGAGCACATCTATGGCTGTTTTAGTCAGTGGAATAGTTTGATCATTGTTATGTTTATCAGTAGGTGACTTGCGCTCTCTGATCAGTACTGTGCGATCTTTCCAATTGCAATCCTCAATCAAGAGACCACAGATCTCGGCCAGACGCATCGCACTTTCAATTGCAATAGTGGTGATATCTGCCATTGGTATTTTGATGAGATCGCCTTTGCCTTTCCAATGTTTGAATAAGGCACTGAGCTCAGCCTTTGTTGGTGTTCTTGATCTTTCCTTGCCTCTAGTTTTTAAGCCGGAGTGGGTGAGGGCGGCTCTAGCATTCTTTGCCATATCTGGATCAATGTTGATCCTCCTGGAATGATGTGCCCATTTGAGGACAGATCCAAGTGTTGAGAGGTAGCCAGCGACAGTGACACCGGTTGCTCCAGACTTGATGAGCTTATCTGTGAACTCTCTGATGTGCACTTGGTTGAATGATTGCACTGGCGCGGCTGCAAATTCTGTGGATAGTCTTTTGAGATTGGCAGTCTTTGTGCGGCCCCATTTGATTTTGGGCTCAAGCTCTGCATAAGCATCTATTAACTCTGAGAGATAGGTGCCTCTTGGCACAGTAATCAATCCTGCGTTGCCGGAGCTCTCGATGGCTGCCTCAATATTGGCAGCCCACCTTGCAGCCTCTGTTTTGCTTGTAAAGGTATTGGATCTATTGACCCCCTTTTTGCGAATCTGGACTCGATAGTGGCCGGAGGGTAGCTTAACAATGGTGCTCATCAATAACCTTTAAAATGGCTCGTGTGCAAATTACTACTCAATTGGATGCCTAAATGATACAGAATTCAGTCAGATTGTGTGCAATTTGTGTGCAAATATTATTCAAAGTAGCTAAATGACAGACAGCAAAACCAAGCCCAGTATGAAGAGATTAGCTGTTGCCCCGATGATGGAATGGACAGATCGTCACTGTCGTTCTTTTCATCGCTCTCTGACTAAAGAAGCAATTCTCTATACCGAGATGGTTACCACCGGCGCACTCATTCATGGAGATGTGCCGCGTCATTTAGATTATTCGCAAGAGCAGCATCCTGTTGTTCTTCAATTGGGTGGCTCCGAACCTTCTGATTTAGCTAAAGCTGCGGAGTTAGCGCAGCAGTGGGGCTACGATGAGATTGATCTTAATTGTGGTTGTCCATCAGAGCGCGTACAACGTGGCGCCTTTGGCGCCTGCTTGATGGCTGAGCCACAACTCGTTGCTGATTGCGTTAAAGCAATGAAGGCAGCTGTGGATACTCCGATTACCGTAAAGCATCGACTTGGTTTGGATTCGATGGATGCTGCTAACTCTAAGGCAGACTATCAATTTGCATTGAACTTTATTCTTGCTGTGGCTGATGCGGGCGCTAGTCAGGTAACCATTCATGCACGCAATGCAGTGCTGAAGGGTTTATCTCCTAAAGAGAACCGCAGCAAACCACCGTTACGTTATGAAGTGGCTGCCAAGCTTCGCTTAGATGCGCAAAAGCAATTTCCTAATCTCAAGGTGTTACTCAATGGTGGTCTGGAAACTAATGATCAGATTGCTGGTCACTGGGATGATTTTGATGGCTTCATGGTTGGAAGGGCAGCGTATCATTTCCCGGCATTGCTTTTGGGCTGGGATGACATGATTTATACCGATGGCGATGCAGCTGGATACCTCTTTAGTGAAACTGAGTGGCATCGTATTCAGGTTGCGCTGGTGAAGCAAGTTCAAGCTTGGTTTGATGAGTGCCAAGCCAAAGGAAAGCCTTTTTATATTGGTGCATTCACCCGCCACATTCTGGGCCTGGCACATGGCAGGGCAGGTTCCCGCTACTGGCGTCAGCGCCTTTCTGATCACCATGCCCTAGCTAAAGTACAAAGCAAGGCTGCCATTTTGGACTTCTTTATTGATGCTAGCCTGACCCTGGGCGATTGGGCAGCATTTGAGTTTGAAAGCGCCTAAACCCTGCATCTAAGCCATTTTTGACAGGGTTTTGCCTCAAAAGCTATAATCTAAGTCTTCAGTGGCGGACGTAGCTCAGTTGGTAGAGTCCCAGATTGTGATTCTGGTTGTCGCGGGTTCGAGCCCCGTCGTTCGCCCCACCGAATATTGCATTATCCTAAGGCTCCCTTCGTGGAGCCTTTTATTTTTGAGATCATTCTGATGAAAAAATTCGATATTCTCCCAATTCTGTTTGGCTTAGTCCTGTCCGCTATCGCGATCTATTTCATGTTGCGATCTGCGCCCGCAAATAGCGCGACTGCATCAACTATTCCTGTAGTTAAAGTCGGATCTGTATCTTGGGATCAAACCGAGATGACCATTGCTGATGTCAAGACTTTTGCTGATGCCACTGGTTTTGTGAGTCAGGCGGAGAAAAATGGTGGCGGACTTTCTTACGAATCTGGCTTTGTTACAAAACCTGGCTGGACTTGGAAGACTCCTTATGGTGTTAAACCAAAAGCCACTGAGCCGGCAGTGCATCTCAATCAATCCGAAGCTGCTTCTGTTTGTCGCTTCTATGGCAAACGTTTACCGACTGATGCTGAATGGATCTCTGCGGCGTTTGTGGAACAAAGAGAGACTCCTTCTGCTGGCTATACCAAAGGTCAACGTTATCCCTTTCCAGGTGGATCCACCCCGGCTGTCTCCCATTGCTTGAATGGTTGTGGCGATTACAAGGGTGTAGCACCAGCAGGTGCGTTAAATCGCGGTACTGGTCATGTACCTACTGGCACCACAAAACCTGGAGTGAATGGCTTATTAGATATGGGCGGTAATGTTTGGGAGTGGACAGCAACTGAGCGTCATGGCGGTTTCATTACCCGAGGCGCTTCCTGGTGGTATGGACCAGACAGACAAAAAGAGTCTGATGTGGAGTCCAAGTCGGCAGATATTGGTGTGGTGTATATCGGCTTTCGCTGCGTTAGTTGATCCCATGAAACAATAAGGGATGACCAATTCCATAGTAGACCCATCCGCTATTGAAATTACCCCTGAATATCAGGACGTAATCGACGCCATCGAACGTCATGACCCTTATATTTTTGTTAGTGGTAAGGCGGGTACCGGTAAGACTACCTTAATTGGCTATCTGCGTGAGAACATTCCAGGTAACGTCGTGGTGGTGGCGCCAACTGGCGTAGCTGCATTGCAAGTCAAGGGTGTCACGATTCATTCATTCTTTCGTTTACCACCACGCTTAATCTTTCCAGAAGAAGACATCAAGCCTTTAAAAGATAAGCGTCTCTATAAAGATATCCGACTGCTTATCATTGATGAGATCTCCATGGTGAGGGCAGACGTGATTGATGCAATGGATTTGTTTCTGCGCGCTAATGGTCCACATAAGAGCCAGCCCTTTGGCGGCATTCAGGTGATGTTTGTGGGGGACTTATTTCAATTGCCACCAGTTGTATCCCAGGCAGATATGCAGGTGTTATCTGAGCGAGGCTATGAGGGCCCTTATTTCTTCTGTGCGATGGCCTTGCATCGTAAAGACGTGACTATGGTGGAGTTGTCTAAGATCTTCCGTCAGAAGGATGCACACTTTGCAGGACTTCTCAATCAGATCCGTATTAATCAAGATATTGGTGAGGCGCTCAATATTTTGAATGAGCAGTGCTTTGAAAATGCACCAGAAGTGGATGATCAAACAATTACGCTGACTACAACCAATGCCCGTGCCGATCAAATTAATAATGCAGGCCTGCGTGCATTAACTACAGACGCCAAAGTCTACACCGGTAATAGTACCGGCAAGTTTAATGTTGACGATCGTAATTTGCCTTCACCCAATCATCTGACTTTGAAGGTGGGTGCCAAGGTCATGTTTACCGCGACTGATAGCAACTTTCCTAAGCGTTGGGTTAACGGTACTATTGGCGTGGTCCGCGAATTGTTGCCCAATAGTGTGAAAGTGATGGTGCAAAACGGCCCTTACTCCAATACGGTTGAAGTAAAAGGCCATCAGTGGGAATCTTATCGCTATGACCATGACATGATGTCTGGAAAGATTTCACCTAACATCATTGGCACCTTTGTGCAGATTCCATTAATGCTAGCCTGGGCTGTCACTATCCATAAGAGCCAGGGCAAGACGCTCGATAAGATCAAAGTAGATCTCTCATCGGGAGCATTTGCATCAGGGCAAGTCTATGTAGCCCTGAGTCGCTGCACCTCAATTGAAGGGATCACCCTAGAGCGACCAATACAGCCCAAAGACGTGAGCTGTGACCAAGAGGTGAAGCGTTTCTACCTCAACTGTTTGCCTGGTTAATCTTTATCAAGCCTTGACTTTGCAATAAAATAGTTATAACATTGTTATTACTATGAAAAAACAGTTGCATCTTCAAATCCGTCAAATAGGTAACTCTCGTGGAGTGGTTATTCCTAAGGCTATCCTTGAGCAGATAGGATTTGATGATCAGGCTGACTTGGTGATTGAGGGTGACAGGCTCGTATTGAGTAAACCCAAAAAAAATCCCCGTGAAGGTTGGGCTGAGGATTCAAGAGCAATTGCCGAGGCTGGTGAGGACGAATTAGTGTTGGGCGACTTTATGAATGAAGCTGATGAGGATTGGGTTTGGTAAAAAGTATCGTTTCACGCGGAGATATTTGGTTAATTAATCTAGATCCAACTATGGGAAGTGAGATTAAAAAGACTCGACCATGCGTTGTTGTATCTCCGCAAGAGATGCATGACTTTTTGCGAACCGTGATTATTGCGCCAATGACCACAAAAGGAAGATTAGCATCCTATCGCGTGCCGATTACACACGATGGTAAAAAAGGTTTAGTCCTCTTGGATCAGATTCGCACAATAGATAAGGCCCGCCTAGTCAAAAGATTAGGCGCAGTCAGCAATAAAACATTGGGAGCTAGTCTCGATATATTGCAGGCAACTTTTACGCCGTAGTTGGAAATCTAGAATCCCGCTGCCAATCCATCTCGGCGA
Source organism: Polynucleobacter sp. AP-Jannik-300A-C4 (assembly GCF_018688335.1). Classification (NCBI taxonomy): domain Bacteria; kingdom Pseudomonadati; phylum Pseudomonadota; class Betaproteobacteria; order Burkholderiales; family Burkholderiaceae; genus Polynucleobacter; species Polynucleobacter sp. AP-Jannik-300A-C4. The sequence continues at coordinate 699,200 of NZ_CP061316.1, forward strand.
TGATCGCTACCAGCAATATAGGCATCCTTAGTTTCTTCACCGAGCAGTGCAATTGCTTGGGCGCTACCAAAATCTAAGCTATTTGCCGGCATCACGGTCACTTCATGCCCCAGCGCTTTCAAGCCTTCAACTACAGCCGTGGGCATAGAAGCTTCTACCGTCAGTTTGCCAAGATCATCAATTCTCCAGCGGGGCGCATCAGAGCAAGCTTGGGGATTGAGATACTCATCAACAAATCGCATGACAAACTGAATATGTCCTTGTGGCTGCATATTGCCACCCATCACACCAAACGCCATAGTAGGTTGATTACCCTTTGTTAAGAATGCAGGAATGATGGAGTGAAAAGGGCGCTTACCTGGCGCTACTTGATTGGGGTGACCATCAGTCAGGCTAAAGCTCATGCCGCGGTTATGGAATGCAATACCGCCGGGAGCAACCACTCCAGAACCGAAGCCCTTAAAGTTCGACTGAATATAAGAAATCATCATGCCAGATTCATCTGCAGCACAGAGGTAAACAGTCCCGCCAGCATGAGGATCCCCTGCACCATAACTGCCTGCTTGATTGTGATTAATGAGTGCAGCACGGCTAGCCAAATAATGCCTATCTAATAGGGCGCTAGCTGGCACCTTCATCGAGCTGGCATCGGATACGTGGGCATAGGCATCGGCAAAAGCAATGCGCATTGCTTCTACTTGAAGATGAATGCGTTGCGCAGAATTGGCAGGATATTGTTTGACATTAGCAGCCTGCAAAATACCCAGCGCCATTTGTGCAGCGATGCCCGAGCCATTGGGTGGAATTTCATGGAGGGTGTATTCACCATAATCAAAGGCTAAAGGTTCTACCCATTCAGTTTGATTATTTGCAAAGTCGGTCATAGTGAAGCAACCGCCAGTACTTTGTGCGAAGTCAACCATGCTTTGCGCTAACTTGCCGGTATAAAAAGATTCACCTTCTGTCTCGGCGATCTCACGAAGTGTTTTTGCTTGAGCCGGGTAGCGCCATATTTGGCCAGCAACCGGGGCTTTGCCATCGATCAAAAAAGATTCACTAAAGCCTGGTTGATTCTTTAGGATCGGAACTGCTTCGCGCCATTGCCGAGCAATTACCGGTGAAACTGGAAAACCGTTCTCTGCATAATCAATTGCGCGCTTAAAGAGTTGCGCAAAAGGCAGCTTGCCAAATTTACGAGATAACTCAATCCATCCTGAAACCATACCTGGTACGGTTACGGTATTCCAGCCAATCAAATCCATGGCAGATTTGCCTGAAAAATAGTCTGGCGTCCATGCTCCGGGTGCGCGACCAGAGGCATTCATGCCATGGAGTTTTTTGCCATCCCAAATTAAGGCGAAGCCATCTCCACCGAGACCATTCATGGTGGGCTCAACTACGGTGAGTGTGATTGCAGTTGCTAAAGCCGCATCAACTGCATTGCCACCATGCTGCAGAGCTTCAATACCAGCTTGGGTTGCTAAAGGCTGTGAGCTAGCCACAGCATTCTTAGCTAGCACTGGGGCGCGTGCCCCACTATAAGGAGGAGAAATCAACATAATTTGAAATTTTCTTAATTAAAGATGTGATACAAAATCGGAATAGCAACCGCACTAATTACGCCGTTCATGCCCATGGCGAGGCTGGCATAAGTGCCTGCCTCAGGATGAATACTAAATGCTCTCGAGGTACCAATGCCGTGAGCGCCAATACCAATCGCAAAGCCACGCTGCCACCATGCTTTCATCCCCAATGCATTCAGAATAAAGGGCGCCAAAATAGCCCCCAGAATTCCGGTGGTGACGGCAAAGATAGCAGTCAAAGTTGGGGATACGCTAATACGTTCAGCGATGCCCATGGCAATTGGCGCGGTTACCGACTTGGGGTACATAGCACCAGTGATGCTGGAGTCTGCTCCAAATAGTTTGGCGATATTGACGGCGCTAATGATGGATACCAGGCCACCTACAACTAGAGATGCCAGCAAGGGAAATGATCTACCTTTAAGACTACTAAGTCCTCTATATATTGGTATTGCCAGTGACACCGTGGCTGAGCCCAATAAGAAGTGAATAAATTGCGCACCTTCAAAGTAGGTTGCATAGGGCATCTCAATCAATTGAATCATGCTAGCCACCAAGATGATGGCAATAGCTACTGGGTTTGCCAGAGGATTCTGTTTAGTCGTTTTATAGATTAAGAGACCAATTTGATAGGCTGCTAGGGTAATAAAGAGGGCAAATAAAGGGCTAGCGGAGAGGTAAACCCAAATCTCTACGATGGAGTGCTTTTCACTCATGATTCAGTGCTTTGGTGTTTTGCACTTAAAAAGCGGACAACGATTGCCGTTGTGGCGATTGTCAAGATAACGCTACCCACTAACGCACTCACGATGGCCAGTGCATTGGCTTTAAGTTGGGGTAAAAATAGCACCACCCCTACTGCTGCCGGCACGAATAAGAGGCCAAGGTATTGGCTAAAGCCATCTGCCACCATGGCTAAATCTTGATTTATGCCTTTGCGAAGTACCAGCCAAATAATCAGAAGGACTAGGCCAATCACGGGGCCTGGAAGAGTGGGGAGGGCAAATTTGGAAACCAGCTCACCCAGGCTTTGAAATAGAAGAATTTGAACGAGGCCGGAGATCATATGTCGATCTTACTGCCCAGCAATATATGTTGCAAAGCAATAAGTTATTTCTTCGTTAAGATAATCACAACAAAAAAGCAGGGTCTTTATCTGTTGGTGAAGGCTTGAATATAAAAACACTGAGGAGAACGCACATGGCTGACTTAAACGTCAACGGTAAAAAGTACAAGGTAGCTGTTGATCCTGATACCCCTTTGTTATGGGCGATCCGAGATCATGTTGGCTTAACTGGTACCAAATATGGTTGCGGTGTAGGTCAGTGCGGGGCTTGCACTGTGTTGTTTGATGGCCAAGCAATTCGTAGTTGCATGGTTCCAGTTAGTGCGGCTGAGGGTAAAAAAATCGAAACTATCGAAAGCCTGGAAAAAAATGGCCAGCTCTCAAAAGTACAAAAAGCTTGGGTCGACAATCAAGTGCCTCAATGTGGTTACTGTCAGTCTGGCATGGTGATGGCAACTACTGCTTTGTTACGGAAGACCCCGAAGCCGACTGATGCGCAGATAGATGCTGCAGTCACCAATATCTGCCGTTGCGGAACCTTTCAACAAGTGCGTGATGCTATTCATGCTGTGAGCAAGGCATAAGGAACGATCATGAGCAAAATTATTAACACAGCAATTACAAATACTTCACGCCGTCACTTTATTGTTGGCTCAAGCGCTATTGCAACTGGCCTGGCCATTGGCTTTGACTTCTCCTTCATCTCCAGTGCTAACGCTGCCATGGGAACGGGAACAACTTCTATGACCCCGCTTGCAACACCAGAGATTGGTGTTTGGGTGGTAATTAAGCCAAATGATGACATTGTTGTTCGTATCGTGCGCTCTGAGATGGGGCAAGGCACTATTACTGGTTTAGCACAGATGGTTGCAGAAGAATTGCAATGTGACTGGAAAAAAGTTTCTTATGAATACCCATCACCTAGCGAAAACCTCAAGCGTAATAAAGTATGGGGCAGCTACTCTACTGGTGGTAGTCGCGGTATTCGTACTTCTGAGCAGTATGTTCGTAAGGGTGGTGCAGCTGCTCGCATCATGCTCGTTCAAGCCGCGGCAAACCAATGGAATGTTCCCGCATCTGAGTGCGTTGCGAAAGACAGCGTGATTACACACACTCCATCTGGTCGCAAAACTACCTTTGGAAAAGTATCTATTGCTGCATCCCAATTAGACGTGCCAAAAGAGATCGCGCTTAAAGATCCAAAAGATTGGACTGTGATTGGTAAGTCAGTCAACCGAATTGATGGAACGGCTGATAAGGTCACTGGTAAGCAGGTCTATGCTATTGACCTGAAGTTGCCTGGGATGTTGGTTGCTACTATCAAAGAGTCTCCTGTATTTGGCGGCAAGGTTAAAAGCTACGATGCCACTAAAGCCTCCAGCATGAAGGGGGTAAAGAAAGTGGTTCAAATAGGCGACACCGCTATTGCAGTGATTGCAGAAACTTTTTGGCAGGCTAAAACTGGTTTGGATGCTGTCAACATCACTTGGGACAACGGCGCTAATGGCGATGTTTCTAGTGCTTCCATTAAGAAGATGCTGGAAGAGGGTCTGACTGCGAACGACACCTTCATTGGTAACTCTAATGGTGATGCTAAAGAAGCAATTAGTAATGCTGCCAAAACAATTGAGGCAACTTACTTTTATCCATTCTTAAACCATGCCACCCTAGAGCCGCAAACGGCCACTGCCAAGTGGACACCAGATTCTTGCGAAGCCTGGGTTCCTACTCAGGATGGTGAAGCTACTCTTGCAGCTGTGATTGCGGCATCTGGCTTGCCGGCAGAAAAATGTAATGCTTATAAGGTAAATCTGGGCGGTGGATTTGGTCGCCGTGGAGCCTTTCAGGACTACACAACCCAAGCCGTCAATATTGCTAAGCAAATGCCAGGTACACCAATCAAGTTGATTTGGACTCGTGAGGAAGATATGACGCAGGGCCGTTATCACCCAGTCATGATGTGCAAAATGACTGCTGGACTAGATGACAAGAAAAATATCACTGGCCTTAATATCCGATTATCTGGCCAATCTATTTTGGCAGCCGTACGTCCTGCAGTGGTTGCTGCCAATAAAGGCAAAGATCCTGTTGTCTTTCAAGGCTTAGATGCTGCAGGTGAACATGGCATTACGTATAGCTTCCAAAATTTAATGGTTGATCATGCAATGCGCAACAACCATGTGCCACCAGGTTTCTGGCGCGGGGTGAACGTCAATCAAAATGCCATATTCCTCGAAACCTTTATGGATGAGATGGCTGAAGCAGCAGGTATGGATGCAGTGGAGTTCCGTCGTAAGCATATGGAAAAATATCCGCGTGCTGTAGCCGTTCTCAATGCAGTTGCTGATGGTATTGGCTGGACTAAGCCTGCAAAACCAGGTGTTTTCCGTGGTCTCGCACAGATGCGTTCATTCGGTAGTTATGTTGCTGCTGCTTGCGAGCTTTCCGTGACCAATGGCAATGAGGTAAAAATTCATCGCATTGTGGCTGCAACGGATCCGGGTTATGTGGTTAATCCTGCGCAAGTTGAGCGTCAAGTCTCTGGTTCTTTTGTTTACGGCTTATCTGCTCTATTCGAGGAAGAAATTACGATTGAGAAGGGCGCGGTTGTACAGAAAAACTTTGATACCTTCAACTCCATTCGTCTTTCACAGATGCCCAAGGTTGAAACCATCATTATTCAAGGTGGTGGCAAAGACTGGGGCGGTGTTGGTGAACCGACGATTGCTGTTGCAGCACCAGCAGTACTCAACGCGATCTACCGTGCGACAGGTAAGCGCCTACGCACTGTTCCATTGAAAAATAGCGGTATCAAGTTGGTTTAATCACATTAGCAATTAGGATGGGGTAATTAGCTATGAGCGAGCAGGAATGAGGCGTACGCTAGCAGCATTCTCGCTAGGGATATCAACTCTTTTCTTGCCTTGCTCAGCGCTCTCCCAAACGTGGGTGGGGGATTCGATTATGAATCCCCTTACATCTTCTCCAGGTGATGTTTCTAGGGGGCGCGCCATTGTGGCTAGCCGTCAAGTTGGCCTATGTTTGTTATGCCATAGCGGGCCCTTTCCCGAAGAGAGATTTCAGGGCAATCTTGCACCCAACTTAAGTGATAGTGTGGGGCAATTTACCCCAGCTCAATTGCGAGCTCGCTTGGTCGACCCAAGCCGTTTAAATCCAGAAAGCATCATGCCTGCGTATTACCGAACCACTGGATTGAATCGAGTGGCTCCAAAGTTTGTCGATGAAACTATTTTTACTAGTCAGCAGATAGAAGATGTTGTTGCATTCTTAATCAGCATTCAAGATCATGCTACTAGGTAATTAACTCATGAATATCAAATTAATATGATGGATCTAAAACTAAGTACAAATACTATTAAGCTGAGTCGGCGCATGTATCTATCTGCGCTTGGTCTTTTGGGTTTATCAACTTGGATAGCACCAGGCTTGACTGTCGCCAAAAAGCCAGAGGCGATGGAAGCTATTGAAAAAATTATCGGCGCAAATTCTGTACGCGATGGTCGGGTCAATCTCGTGATTCCGCCTTTAGTTGAGAGCGGCAATTTGGTGGTTATCAAGCTATCCATAGAGAGTCCTATGACAGCAAATAATTACGTGAAGGCAGTTCATGTAATCTCAGAGGCAAATCCATTCCCGAATATATTTACTGCCTATTTCACGCCTCGCTCTGGCCGCGCCGAGTTAACTACTCGAGTAAGGTTGGCTGATTCGCAAAGGGTATGGGCTATCGCGCAAATGAGTGATGGCAGTTTTTGGCGAGGATATGCTGATACCTTGGTGACACTTTCTGCTTGTACGGAGATGATATGAGCAAGGCCTCTCGTACAGGCATTACGATGCCAGCTCAGGCAAAAAAAGGCTCTATTATCGAAATTCGAGCAATCGCCCAGCATGATATGGAGACAGGCTACCGGTACTCTGAAGATGGTAAGCGAATTCCCCGCGATATCATTCGCCTCTTTACCTGCAAGTACAACGGCGAGGAAGTATTTAGAGCGGATTTTTACCCAGGCATTGGCGCAAACCCGCTCATTATTTTTACCACTATTGCAGTAGCGTCTGGAACCCTCGAGTTCAAATGGGTGGGAGATGATGGTTATGAGGCAGTCAACCAAGCACAAATTACTGTCTCGTGAATCTTTTCATTTTTTGTTGCCGAGTATTGCCAATCTTGGCCATCCTACTTGGGGTTGATTCCAGTATTGCTGAGCCTGCGAAGGATGTTCGGCAGTCAAGCTATCAGCTGATGACTCCAGAGAACAAGGCAATGCAAGATGACCCAAATCTCAACCCTGCCTTATTTTGGGTAATGGATGGCAATAGTCTTTGGAAAGAAAATACCGGTAAAAAGAATGTATCTTGTGCATCTTGTCACGGCGATAGTGGTCGTAAGATGGTTGGTGTGGCAACACAGTTTCCTAAGGTACAAAAAGGAAAATTGCAGACTTTAGAAGGGCAAATCAATCAATGTCGTACATCACGGCAGGAGGCTCCAACATTTGCTTATGAAAGCAAAGAATTGTTAGCCTTAACGACATTTGTGGCGACCCAATCCAAGGGCTTACCTATTGCCATTCAAGAAACACCACAGAATAAAAAAGATCTTCAAGAAGGTCGCCAAATCTTTAATGAAAGAATGGGTCAGCTCAATTTATCTTGTGCGCAATGCCATCAAGATCGGGCTGGATTGAAGTTGGGAGGAAGTCTCATTCCTCAGGGGCATCCAACTGCCTACCCAATTTACCGAATCGAATGGCAGACTATGGGTTCGTTGCAAAGACGTCTGCGTAATTGTATGAGCGGAGTGCGCGCTAAGCAGTTTGAGTATGGCTCGAAGGAGATGGCTCAGTTAGAACTGTTTCTGATGTGGAGAGCAAGAGGGATGCCCCTGGAAACTCCAGGGGTACGCCCATAAAGTGTTGCCTAGTCTGAGAAGACCACAGAAGTTGCGCCGTTAATCAAAACGCGATCATGCAAGTAGTAGCGTAGGGCGCGTGACAGAACGGTACGCTCTAAATCACGACCTTTACGAACTAAGTCTTCAGGCGTATCACCATGAGTAACGCGAGTGACGTCTTGCTCAATAATCGGACCCTCATCCAAATCACTGGTAACAAAGTGCGCTGTAGCGCCAATCAACTTAATGCCTCGGGCATGAGCTTGATGGTAAGGCTTAGCACCCTTAAAGCTAGGTAAGAATGAGTGGTGAACGTTAATACAGCGGCCAGATAATTTAGTGGACAAGTCATCTGACAGAATTTGCATATAACGCGCCAAAATCACCATATCTACTTTTGAATCGGCAACGATCTCTAAAAGTTTAGCTTCTTGTGCCGGCTTAGTCTCCGGTGTTACTGGGAGGTGGTAAAAAGGAATGTCGGCAAAATCAATGCTGGAGTAGACCTCACGCGGATGGTTAGAAACAATTCCGCAAATAATCATTGGTAATTCGCCGATACGCCAGCGATAGAGCAGATCCACTAAGCAATGATCTAGCTTAGATGCCATGATCAATACGCGCTTTAAATCTTTAACGGCACGCAAGTCCCAAGTAAGATCAAAACGTTTAGCGATCTCGACAAAGCCAGTTCTCAAAGTTTTGCTATCAGCGCTACAGCTAAAGCTCACACGCATAAAGAAGCGTTTAGATGCTTTGTCATCAAATTGCTGAGCCTCTTCAATGTCACCACCCAATTCAAAGATGTAGGTTGAAACTGCGGCAACAATGCCAGGTCGATTCGGGCAGGTAAGTGTGAGGTAGTAATTTTCTGTGGTCATGGCTTTAGTAGATTGGATTGCTTGTAAGGACTAATTTTAGACTGCTTATTTAGAAGTGGTCAGGCTATCTGCGGGGCCCGGGTATGGCTCGCTCATATCTTTGATGGTGGGAATGGGAATATCGCTGCAAATGGGTTTAGGTCCCAATGCATTGAGGAAATTGCAATCTTGTTTGGTGGCCGCGGAGGCAGCATGCTCCAAGGGAGATTTTCCGGTGGTTACAGTGGAGACAGCGCTGACAGCAGTTGACGGGTTAGCTGCTGCTACGGAGACAGCAGCAGTCCCAGCAGAGCTGGCTACGCTGGTTGCTGAACTGCCAAGGGCTAAAAGAGGGGCTGCACAGCCCATCATGCTGAGGCAAAGAATTGTGCCCCCAAGAGTGATGCTGAGATAAAAGCAAAAAGCAGACCAGCCCGATGGGTTTGGCCTGCTTAGGTTGCCATTCAATGGGATGTCATTATTTACGTTGGCAGACAACGTTAAATACTCCTGCCGCCCATGACTCGCTTACTACGGGTTCAAATTCACTATCTGGAGTCTTGTTATCTGAAACTACTTTGCCGCTACCTTTATTGCCAGCGAACTCTTTGTATTCGATTGGGCGATAACTAATGGCGGGACAGTTATATTCGTTGATGCCAATGATTGAGCTAACGGGCTGCTTTGTTTTTGGATTAACCCCAGGCTTTTTAAAATCCAGCATTGACATGATTTGTGCTTTTTCACCAGAAGCGCTAACGGTATCTAGGTCTACATAAACTACCATGACCTCATTCGATCCCAATTCTTTCCACTCGGCGAAGCTGCTAGAGAATGGCAGCAAGGAGAGGAAAGTAAAAATAGTGAGTGCGTGTAATTTTTTCATGTTCAGTAGCAATATCGATTAATCGGTTAAACCCGAACTGGGTCTGAAGACTTTATTCTAAACTCCCCAGCTTATTTTTCCTTAATATTCAGATCCAGTTGCCGGCGAATTATTTTGGGCTTCATTTGCAGTGGGAGATATTCATTTTGAGCCCAAAGTCCACTCATATTCCGATAGAGCTTGCTTTGCACCCAGCCAGATTGTCCAGTTTGATAGATAAAGAGAGATTGCTCTAAATCGGATAAATCAAAGAGCGTCCTAAGACTGGGGGCCTGCTTGGTTTCAAAAGGGTTGTCAGCCCTCAGAAGCTCGAGGCGCCCCACATTGATGCTAAAGCTATCCCCAGGAAATGCTTGAGTCAAATTAAACATGCTTCCTAGGAAGGGGACTTTGCTGAAGGGGCGGTGCTCTGAGACCGCTATGTGCGCATTTCCCCAGACCCAATTTTTAGGGTTATCGCCAAATTGGGCGCTGAGTTGCTCGAGTGCATTATCAAATGCTGCATTAGAAGCCTCTGCACAAGTTTCAATTTTTTCAGTTTGGGGGTCGTTGCACCAAGGGCTATCAGGATTTTGTAATTGCAAAATCAAGGGTTGCCTAAAGTTACGCGCCCCATAATTTTCAGTAAACAAATAAGCCAAACGTGAAAAGAGTTTTCTTGATAACTGATCAGCCCAGGCGTTAAAGATGAGTGCACCAGCACTATCAATTTTCATATCGCCATCAAAGTTTCTACTAAGTTCAATAGCTTGTTGCGCGAGAGGATGTTTTGATTGGGCAGACTTAAATAATTCCAATAATGGTGTGGCACCCAAAGAGTGGGTATCTGCTTGCATTGACTTCATGGATGGGAGGTCATGCATTGACTTACCTTTAATGAGCTCCACAATTCTGTCGTAGCGGGTTGGCAAATCCCAGTCTCCAGTCAGTGGGTTCGGATCATTGCTAGACAATATTTTTTGGTTAGCAGTGGCTATCCAGTTTGTATCTGGGTTGTTGCTACTTGGCAGTTGATCAAAAGGGACGTACCCGGTCCAGTCATATTGTTTTTCCCAGCTCAGTGCTGGTGCTACTCCATATAGTCCCTGGTGTAATGTTCGCTTAGGAGCAACACCAGCTGTCTGAAGTGAAATATTTCCATCTATATCTGCCATTACAACGTTTTGCATGGGGGCATAGTTTTTGCGGAGGGCTTGCTTGAATGTATCCAAGTCTTTGGCGTGATTCATATCAATCAAACCATCAACAGATTGATTCTCGATGTCCAGAGCAGTCCATCGCAAGCTCAGGGCAAAACGATCAGTATCAATAGCACGTTTGGCTCGAGCATAAGATTCTGAAATCACTGGGCCATGTCGAGTCTCTTTGACCAAAAAGCGAAGAGGGAGCTGGCCTTTGATGTCAATGATTTCTTGGCGGACCTTAAAAGGAAGTGGTCCCTCGGGCCCACGATAGACACCAGGATTTTTTGGGTCTAATTGCTCAATATATAAATCCTGAACATCTGGACCTGTATTAGTAAAGCTCCAAGCAAACTTATCAGTTCTACCTAGTACCACTGCGGGAATACCGGGTAGGGTGGCGCCAATCACATTGAGACCTGGAGCCTCCATGTGAGCCATATACCAAATCGCCGGGGCTGATAAGCCTAGATGTGGATCATTCGCAAGCAAAGGCTTGCCAGAAGCCGTGAGCTTCCCACTGAGTGCCCAGTTATTAGAGCCAACGCCATCCTTGCCACCTGGCACTTCAGTGATGGCTAACTCTGTTGCAGGCAGCTTCTTCGACTTTTGATCGCGCGCGTGTGGATTCGGATTAAAAACATTAATATCCCGATACATTTTGGCGAAGTCAACGTTGCTCACGGGATCACCTGGTGTGTATGCTGGCATTACTTCCCACACTTGTTGGGTTGTTAAGAATTGCGAAAGTTCAAGGCGTTGCAATTCTTTATGCCAATTACCACCGAGATCAAGTGCCATCATCAACATCCATGCCACGCTATCCGTGGGGGACCAGTGACCTGGTTTGGATCCAGTTAAATAGTATTCAACCGGTAGAGCCCAACCCAAGTGGGTATTGCCAGCGTTGACCCCATCCGCATAGGATTGCAGTAATCGCTTAGTGGCAATCGGGTAGCGATCAAATTGCTTTTCGGCTGCATGCTTGATTCCTAGGGTTCGAATAAAGCGATCAATTGCTACAGTTTCATTGCCAAGAATTTCAGAAAGCCGACCGCTGGATAGTCGGCGGTTAATTTCCATTTGCCAAGAACGTTCGCTAGCATGTAAATAGCCCAAAGCAAAGAGTGCATCACTCGAGCTCTTTGCCTGGATATGTGGAATATCACTCTCATCAAAGCTAATCGCAACGGAATTTCCAAGGGTTTTTATGATCCGCTTGCCAGAGGGGTTGGTTTGAGCGGAAACGAGGTAGATTATTCCAGCTGCGATGATCAATACTAGGGCTAAAGAACCCATCCAAAAGGTGGCTTTAAATAGAGCTTTAAGACCTGGGTTTGGGGTGGAGATTTTCATGGGAATAGTTTAGTGGGTTTGCCGTAGCTCTCAGCCTAAGGGAGATGAATAGAGGCTTCCAGCCCTCAATGAGCCCCGCATGCTAAAATTTTGATTGTCTTGATTTATTTAGTACGGCTTTATTGCTCGTGCGAGCCCGAGTGGTGAAATCGGTAGACACAGCAGATTTAAAATCTGCCGACTCAAAAAAGTCGTGCCGGTTCGATTCCGGCCTCGGGCACCAATCGATTGATTTCAGGCATCCTTGAAATACCTCCACATTCTTTTCCTGCTTCTCTATGCCGCCCCCAGTTTGGCTGCTGACTCACTATTTTTTACTTGTGAGCGTTCAGAAAAGAATTACACCGAAACCTACGAGTTAAAAGTTACTCCAGCCTCAAAAAAAGAGAAAGCAAAAGTATTTGTTGATGATCGAGATCTCGATCAATCGGATGAGTTTGGCAGGCAAACGATTAAGAATGTCCTAGTCACCGAATCCACGGTGCTCGTTTCAATGGAGGCGCACTTTCCACCAGAAAGCTTTGACGGTGTTCAGTATGGGGCTGGCTCAGTCATTACAGCGATCGCTATTAATCGCGCCACTGGTCAGTTGAGAAAAGCGGAGACCATAAAAGGTGGAATTCTCTCGGCAACCCTCGGGGAGGGTACTAGGACTTATCAAGAGCAGTGCACAGCAGCTAAAAAACCTTAGTTCGGTTCAGTTACAAATCCAAGCTTAGTTAAACCAGCTCTGCGCGATGCTGCTAAAACTTGTGCAACATACTCATACTTCACGGACTTATCTGCGCGCAAATTGATTTCTGGTTGCGGTTCTTTCTGGGCAGCCTTCTCTGCATAGCCATCAAATGTTTTTAAATTAATAGGTGTGCTATTCCAGAATATTTGACCTTGAGCATCAATTGAGAGTTGAACTGATTCTGGCTTTACTTTATTGCGTACGCTATTAGCCTTTGGCAGTTCTACTTTGACAGCTTGCTGAATGACTGGCAAGGTGATGATGAAGATAATTAAAAGCACTAACATGACGTCCACCATCGGCGTCATATTAATTTCGGCCATGATGCCGCTTTCTTCGGAATCGTTCTGAAGATTAAAGGACATATTTATTCTCCGGACTTCACGCGGGCGCCAGTTACAAAGTAAGCGAGCAGATCATTTCCAAAACGATTGAGATCGGCGACCAATAATTTATTGGCACGATTGATGGCATTGAATCCCAGCACCGCTGGAATCGCTACTGCTAGGCCTAGAGCGGTCATGATGAGCGCCTCACCAATAGGACCAGCAACTTGATCAATTTGTGCGCTGCCTGAGCTGCTGATCGCGATTAAGGCGTGATAGATACCCCATACAGTTCCGAATAAACCAATAAATGGTGAAGTTGCTCCTGTTGACCCAAGGAAGGTGAGACCTTTTTGAAGGTTGGCTGAAATTCCATCGATACTGTTCTTCAGGCTTCTGGCCATCCACTCAGAATAGTTTAGTGTTTGCAAAAGCTCACGATGATTTGTGGATTGACTTTGGTGATGGGAAGAGGCAAGACTGGCAGCTTTAGCAATCTGATAATAAGGGTTGCTCACATGAGCAGTGAAAGCATTTAAACCCTGGTCATATGAAGTAGCGCGCCAAAATTGATCAAGCTCAGGCTTCAGTTTGCGCAGGTTACGCAAATCCCAATAGCGAGATAGCAAAATTACCCAGGTTACGATTGAGCAGACTAATAAAGCAATTGCCACAAAGCGGGTAATGGCATCGCCCTCGAGCCAGAGATTTGCTAAGCCGAATGGTGTATTCATAATATTAATTCTTTAAATTAAATTTAATTAAAAGGTTGGTAGAGATTCTTTGCGGCGAGCCGTTGACTAAAAATGGTTTAAAGCGATAACGTCGACCAATTTCTGTTGCTGCTCGATCTAATCGAGGAAATGAGCTCGAACGTAATAAGGCAACATCCTCAACACTGCCAGATTCATCAATGATCAATCGAACTACTACTTCACCTTGCTCGCCAGATCTTTTGGAGAAGGAGGGGTAGTACGCATCTGCATCAGGCTGGTAGACGACAACTAGTTTACCAATGTCAGTCTGAATCGGTGTGCCGCTAGAACCAGAGGTGGTGGCAGGGGCAACCGTAGCATTCGGGGTCTGTGATTCACTCTTGGTTTGGGGTGGTGTTGGTGGGGTTGCCATCTGTTGTTGAGTTTGTGGCGGCGTTGGTGCCTGTGTGGATTTCTCATCCACAGTTTTCTTCTTCTGCTCCTGCTTTGGTTTTGGGGGTGGAGCTGCTGGGGTGGCCTGAGGCTGTTTGGCGGCCTCGGGGCTCACTAGGTTTGCCATCACTCGCGCATCATCTAAGTTATTTTCATGATCGGGTTTCATTCCGCTCTGAAAGCCAATTAAAAATAGTAGATGTAATGCAACTACGATACCGATAATGATGCGCTCGGTTTTGTCAAAAGGCAGGCGGCTGTTGAGTTTGTCTAAAAATGCACTCATTTAAAAGTGCCCACCAGTTGAGATTCAATACGATGTTGATCTAGGTCGGTTTGCATCAGCTCTTGAGCCATCTGATGTAAAAGCTCTGCATCCTTGCTACTGATAAATTTAATGGAGCCATTTTCATCATGATTCAAATGCTTGCCTTGTGCTTCTAATTTTCTTTTAAGTTGACGCACTACCGCATCACTGGTATCAATTAGGTTAATTGAGTCGCCCAACAACTTGCGTATAGCTTTGCGCAAAAAGGGGTAGTGAGTACATCCCAGCACAAGCGTATCAGCTCCCGCATCCTGAATGGGCTCTAGATGCTCTGCGAGTAACTCCAAAGTTTCTTCACCATTGGCTTGGCCCGCCTCTATCAGAGGAACTAAACCAGCGCCAGCTTGTTTTACAAATTGGCAGTTTGGAAGAGTTGCCAGTAAAGCGCTAAATTTGTCACTCTTGAGCGTAGCCTCGGTTGCGAGTACACCAACGATACCGTTAGCCGACTGCATTGCTGCAGGCTTGATGCCAGGCTCAACTCCGATGATCGGAATATTGCTAAGCTCATTACGAATACGTGCAATAGCTTCAGCAGTAGCAGTGTTGCACGCAACCATAATCGCATCGCATCCCTGTGCTGCCAAGTATTGACATAGCTCCATACTGCGAGCAGCGATCCACTCGCTGGACTTTTCTCCATAGGGTGCGTTGATCGAGTCTGCTAAATAAATATAGTCGTGCTCGGGAAGTTGGCGCAGAGCCTCATCCAAGATGGATAGGCCTCCAACGCCAGAATCAAATACCCCGATGAGTGCCAAGTAAAGGTCGCTTAACTAACGGTAATGAATTGCTTAAGCGATTGTGACTGGAATATTGCCAATCTTTGCTTGCCACTCTTTTGGACCAGTCTCATGCATAGAAATGCCTGCAGAGCTCACAGCTACTGTTACTGGCATATCTTTGACATCAAACTCATAAATCGCTTCCATACCGAGGTCAGCAAAGCCAACTACCTTTGCAGTTTGAATTGCTTTGGAGACTAAGTAAGCAGCACCGCCAACAGCCATGAGGTAAGCAGACTTATGTTTCTTGATTGCCTCAATTGCAGTAGGGCCACGTTCTGCTTTCCCGATCATGGAGATTAAGCCAGTCTTAGCCAACATCATCTCAGTGAACTTATCCATGCGTGTCGATGTAGTTGGGCCTGCTGGACCAACTGCTTCATCACCAACTGGATCAACTGGTCCTACGTAATAAATCACGCGATTCTTAAAGCTCACTGGCAATTCTTCACCCTTGGCAAGCATGTCCTGAATGCGCTTATGTGCAGCATCACGACCAGTCAAAATTTTTCCGTTGAGAAGCAGTGTTTCACCTTCTTTCCAGCCGGCTACTTCTTCGGCGGTTAAGGTATCCAAGTTCACACGCTTGGATTTTTTGGTGTCTGGAGTCCAAGTCACATCTGGCCAATCAGATAAGGAAGGCTTTTCTAGTATCGCTGGGCCATCGCCATGCAAGTGGAAATGCACGTGACGGGTCGCAGCACAGTTCGGAATCATTGCGACTGGCAATGAGGCAGCATGTGTTGGGTATTCCATGATCTTGATATCGAGAACTGTAGCTAAACCACCGAGGCCTTGAGCGCCAATGCCGAGCTTATTGACCTTCTCGTAAAGCTCTAAGCGCAACTCTTCAGCGCGAGTTTTCGCACCACGCGCGATCAGTTCTTGAATATCCACCGGACCCATCAATGATTCTTTGGCCATCAACATCGCTTTTTCAGGTGTGCCGCCGATACCAATACCTAAGATACCGGGAGGGCACCAGCCAGCACCCAGGGTCGGAACTGTCTTGAGTACCCAGTCCACTATCGAATCAGAAGGGTTGAGCATGACCATCTTGGCCTTGTTCTCAGAGCCACCGCCTTTGGCAGCGCAGATAACCTCAACATCGTCACCCGGAACGATCTCGTAATGGACAACAGCAGGGGTGTTATCACCCGTATTTTTACGTTTACCAGCTGGATCTGTCAGAACTGAGGCACGCAGAGGGTTATCTGGGTTCATATAAGCACGACGAACACCCTCATTGACCATCTCGGTCACACTCATGGTGGCATCGCCCCATTGAACGTTCATGCCAATTTTGAGGAAAACGACAGCAATGCCGGTGTCCTGGCACATGGGCCGATGGCCTTCGGCACACATACGGCTGTTGGTCAAAATCTGAGCAATCGCATCTTTAGCTGCCGCGCCTTGTTCAAGCTCATAAGCCTTACCCATAGCGGAGATGAAGTCTTTTGGGTGGTAGTAAGAAATGAACTGAAATGCGTCTGCAACGCTTTGAATAAGGTCGTTTTGTTTGATATTTGTCATGATTTTGGGCTTAATTTTGTAAGGTTTCTTCTATTTTAAGGGTTTGCCATAGAGCAAATCTAGCGTGTTTTCACTTATCTTATTAGCTCTTGGGGGTGTATTGCCCTGACTCTGCGCTATTTTTGCGGAAAAAGACGACTGATTATTAAATAGAAGGGCTGTGAAGCATGGAACCATTGATGCAAGAAAACCGCGTATTTAACCCACCTGCAGACTTTGTTAAAGCTGCGGCCATTCCTGGAATGGAAGCTTACAACAAGCTTTGCGCTGAAGCTGAAAAGGATTATGACGGTTTTTGGGGTCGTCTTGCTAAAGAAAATATTTACTGGAAAAAGCCTTTCACCAAAGTTTTGGACGAATCTAAGGCGCCTTTCTATAAGTGGTTTGAAGATGGCACAACAAATGCTTCATACAATTGCTTAGATCGACAAGTTGAAAATGGTCTCGGCAATAAGACTGCACTGATTTTTGAAGCTGATGATGGTTCCGTTACAAACGTAACTTACCAAGATTTGCTCGAGCGCGTTTGCAAAATGGCAAATGCACTTCGCAAGATGGGTATCAAGTCTGGTGACAGCGTCATTATTTATATGGCGATGACTATTGAAGGCATCGTTGCCATGCAAGCCTGCGCCCGTATTGGCGCAATTCACTCTGTAGTGTTTGGAGGCTTCTCTGCACAAGCTTTACGTGATCGCATTATTGACGTCGGTGCGGTTGCAGTGATTACTGCTGACGGTCAATTCCGTGGTGGTAAATCGTTGCCATTGAAGGCGATTTGTGATGAAGCCCTTTCTACTGGTGAGTGCGGCAAGGTTAAGCATGTCATCGTAAACAAGCGTACAGGCTCTGAAGTCACGATGACTGCAGGTCGTGATGTATGGATGCAAGAAATTGTTGCTAACGAATCTGCTACATGCGAGCCAGAGTGGGTTAGTGCTGAGCACCCACTATTTATTTTGTACACATCTGGATCAACAGGTAAGCCAAAAGGCGTACAACATTCAACCGGTGGTTACCTCTTGTGGGCAATCCTCACAATGAAGTGGACATTTGACATTAAGTCGAATGATGTGTTCTGGTGTACCGCGGATATTGGTTGGGTAACAGGCCACTCCTATATTACTTACGGCCCTTTAGCTGTAGGCGCTACTGAGATCGTATTTGAAGGTGTTCCAACCTATCCAAATGCTGGCCGTTTCTGGGACATGATCCAAAAACACAAAGCGACTATTTTCTACACTGCACCAACAGCAATTCGTTCCCTGATCAAAGCATCTAGCAATGATTCAACAGTGCATCCAAAGAGTTATGACCTATCTTCATTACGTCTCTTGGGTTCAGTCGGCGAGCCGATTAATCCAGAAGCTTGGATGTGGTACTACGAGAATGTGGGTGGTTCACGTTGCCCAATCGCGGATACCTTCTGGCAAACTGAAACTGGTGGACATATGATTTCACCATTGCCAGGTGCAACACCAATGGTTCCAGGCTCATGCACATTGCCATTGCCAGGCATTCAGGCAGCAATTGTGGACGAGGCTGGCGTTGATGTTCCAAACGGTCAAGGCGGTATTTTGGTTGTCAAGCGCCCATGGCCTTCCATGATTCGCACGATTTGGGGTGATCCTGATCGTTTTGTGAAGTCTTATTTCCCAGAAGAGTTGGGCGGCACTTTGTATCTAGCAGGTGACGGCGCAATTCGTAATAAAGAGACTGGCTACTTCACCATTACTGGTCGTATTGATGACGTGCTAAACGTTTCTGGTCACCGTATGGGTACGATGGAAATTGAGTCTTGCTTAGTTGCCAATCCATTAGTTGCTGAAGCAGCGGTAGTGGGTCGTCCAGATGAAATGACTGGTGAAGCCATCTGCGTATTCGTGGTGCTTAAAGGCGGTCGCCCAACCGGTGAAGAGGCCAAGAAAGTTGCCACTGAGTTGCGTAATTGGGTTGGTAAAGAGATTGGTCCAATTGCTAAACCTAAGGACGTTCGTTTTGGTGATAACTTGCCTAAGACCCGTTCTGGCAAGATCATGCGTCGCTTGTTGCGTGTGATTGCTAAAGGTGAAGAAGTGACTCAAGATACTTCAACCCTTGAAAATCCGGCAATCTTAGATCAGCTTAAAGAGTCTGTTTAAGTAGTCACATCGGTTTTTAGAGGTAGACCCTTCCGGCAAACGTATAATCAAATGCTGTACGGAAGGGTGGATGAGCGGTTTAAGTCACACGCCTGGAAAGCGTGCGTAGGTTAATAGCCTACCGCGGGTTCGAATCCCGCCTCTTCCGCCAGTAGTTTGAAACCACCTTCGGGTGGTTTTTTCATTGTTTTTAGCCTAATTTTTCACAAAAACGGCCCCGGCATAAAATTTCTTTAGCCCCTCAACCCTTTGTTTTTAATCAAAAAATGGGGTTTTTGGTGTTTTTGTTGCGTTGCCGCAAATAATTCTTGCAGTGCAATAAAAAACTTTTTACAATGGTGCATCGCAATAAATTTATCAATTTTAAAAATTAGGAAAAAATCATGTTCCAGAATCAATTAAACGACCAACTCTCACAAGCTCAAGCTAAAGCTGTTGAAAACGCAAAATACTTGGCACAAGTAGCTGTTGAAAGTGCAAAAGAATTAGCTGAAATCAACCAAGCTGCTGCTAAAGATGCTTTAGTTGTTGCTCAAGATGCAAGCGCACAATTGTTGGCAATTAAAGATGCTCAACAGTTGGCAAAATTGGCTCAGCCAGAAACTGCTCAAGAAGCTGCTAAGTACGCTGCTGCTTACCAAGCTAAGGTAAACAAAGTTGTACGTAACGGCAACAAAGAAGTTGCTCAAGTTGTTGAGGCTTCTATTGATGACGCACGTGCTGATATGGTTAAGTTTGTTAAAGAAGCTACTAAGACAGCTCCTGCTGGTACTGAGGCATTTGTTTCTGCATTCAAAACTGCATTCGAAACTTCACTCCAACAGTTTGACCAAGTTCGCGCTTCAGCAACTGATGCTTTCGCAAACTTTGAGAAAAGTGTTGATACTGCAATGGCTAACTTTCAAGGCCAATACGCAGTAGCTAAGCCAGCTGCAAAAAGCCGTAAAGCTGCTTAATTCGTTTTAACTGCTTCAAGTGAGAAACCGCCTTCGGGCGGTTTTTCTTTTTCCGCTTACCGTAAGATCTAGGTATTGGAGTTCAATAGGAGAAAACATGATCTTTGCAATACTTTTAATGGATCGTCCCGGCACTGCAGAGTTACGTATTCAAGTGCGTCCAGAGCATCGCGCATATTTAGGTAGGTTCGCTGACAAGATGGCTTTTGCTGGCCCATTAACATCGGAGGATGGCAGGACCACAGTGGGTAGCCTACTGGTAATGGATTTCCCAAGCAAGGCAGATGTTGAGGTGTGGTTAGCAGATGAGCCTTTCACAAAGGCAGGCGTCTATGAAAAGCCCATCATTCATGTGTTTAATAACAGTTGGCAGCAAAAAGTAGGATTTCCTCCAGCAGTCTAGATAGACTCTGATACTTTCATTCAAGATTCAAATTACTGTAACGATGATTTCTTTCAATCTTTCAATTATGCGAACCTGGTTACTACGAATTACCGGGAGCTTACTTGGACTCACTTTTTTGTTCTGGTGTGCAGCACATCTTTGGCTTCCCGGTGCCATCAAGAGTGCAGTAGAGACTTATGGCAATAAGATTGGCTATCAAATCACCTATAAAGATCTCAGCATCTCTCCCTTGCGATTGCGTATCGAAATTGATGGCTTGCGATTGGTGAATAAGTATCAAGGGCAATTGCTTGACTTAAAGAAATCGGTAGTGGTGCTGAAGTGGTCTCGCCTCATTATTGGGGAATTGGGATTCGACGAGATTCTGTTGGATGGGCCTAGCATTAAGCTCGAAAAGACAGCCTCTAAAGGTGCGACAGGGCAATGGAATTGGCAGGAGTTGATATCCGCGATTACGCGTAATTTACCTCCAGTGGATTCAGCTGCGCCTAAGAAAAATATCAAAATATCAGTTGATCAATTTCAGCTCGTCAATGGCTCATTTGAGGTGTTGGACCAAAATAAAAATTTGCATGAGCAATTTAAGTCGCTTTCAATTGAGCTATTGGATATAGCAAACTACGATAAGCAAGGTGTTGTGAGTGGCGTTCGCGGCCAGTACGGGTTCAATTTAGGAGCACTTAACTTTACTTTACCTGGCTTGAATAAAAAGATTGCATTCAAGCATCTTGCTATTAAGGGCTCATTAGATAATCCGGCGCTAGATACGCTGGGCGCTCAAATTGATTTTGAGGTTGATGAGGGACGCATCAGCTCCCATTGGGATTTCAAAGCCGATAAATCAATCGCAGCTAAAGTGCAGATAGACAATATTTCAATTACCCCTTTTGTTACATTGCTTCCAGCTAATAAAGAAATTTTGACCCAGGGTGGAGTCATTCAGTCTGTTATAGATGTCAGCCTAAAGGATGATGCACTTTCTATTTCGGGAGATTTGCATTTACTAGGTTTGGATTTACTTGAGCAGGGGCAAAAGCAATCAGTCGTGAAATGGAATTCTGGTGATGTGAGTCGATTTGTTTATCAGAGTTCAAAAAACTCTGGCGCAAGTCTGTCTATTGATGAATTATCGGTTTCTCAACCAGCTCTCCAGTTTGAGATTGATGAAAAAGGCTTCTCTAATTTCAGGCGTTTATTTTCTAAATCGGATAGTGATCTGAAGATTGACCCATCTGTAGTGGAGTCAAAAGAAAAACAGTCATTTACCTTGGATATCAAAGCATTGCGCTTGCGAGATGGCGAAGTGCAATTTTCTGACTTGGCGATGAAGCCTAACTTCAAAGTCAATCTCAGAAAATTTAATGCAAGATTTACAAATGTCAATAATCTTCCGGGCCATTCATCATCCATGGTCTTGGATGGCATGTTGGCAGAATCAGGCTCCCTTCGGGGTAAGGGTCAAATGGCGTTTGATGATCCGCGTCGTAATAACGATGTGACGCTGAACTTCAAAAATGTTCCACTCAATGCTTTTAATCCAGCAGTCATGACCTTTGCCGGATACCAAATCGCAAGCGGTCGGATTAATTTGAATTTGCATTACAGCGCCAAAGATGGTGATCTGAAGGGAAGCAATCAAATCATTATTAAGAAGATTGAGCTTGGCGAAGAAGTGGCCGATTTTCAGGGGAAAAAATTGCCACTGGGTTTAGCAATCGCTCTGCTTGAGGATTCTGACGATACGATTGATGTCATGATCAATATTGCTGGTAATGTGGATTCACCTGAGTTCAGTGCGAGCGGTCTGGTGTGGCAGGCAATTAGCAATGTCTTAACTAATGTCGCCACTGCACCATTTAGAGCCTTAGGTGCGCTCTTAGGAATGGGGGCTAATGAAGGTGTGAATGCGATTTTGGGCGAGGCTGTGTACTTGCCGCCAGATCAAGATCGTTTAGAAAAATTTGGCGATTTTTTAGTGAAGAAGCCCCATGCCACATTGGAGCTCGTAGGCACTTATGATCCTACTGAAGATAAGCCTGCTTTAGCGAGGGCCATCGCAGATTTAGCCATTCTCAAGTTGGCTGGAATAAATATCTCACCGAATGATCCTATTCCTACACCTGATTTTTCTGATCCCAAGGTGCAATCTGGCTTGAAGTCGGCCTATGCCCAGTACGTTGGCAGAATTAAATTAGGTCAACGTTTAATTACTCTCCCAGATGGGGCGGGGCGCAATGATCAATTGCATGCGGAGCTGATTACCAGCATTCCCGTGACAGAGGAAGATATGAAGGTCCTGGCTAAAAACCGAGCAAAGCAGGCGCAAAGCTTAATGGTGAAAAGTAACCCAGAACTAAATGATCGAATTAGCCTTGGTGAGGTCAAAACTGTAAGCGCAGGGAGGGAGGGCGTTCCCCTCGAAGTTGAAGTCAGAATCAAGTAGACTTGAGGTATGAATTTACCTACATTCCGCCCCCTAGCCCTTCTTGCCTCTATCGCTGCCATTTCTTTGGCTGGATGCGGTTCCATTGAGTCGGCTGCCCAAGATGACTGCACCTCAATTGGCTGGCAAATCGGCAGTAAAGGTTACAACGACTGCTTCAAGGCGCGTGTTTATGAGCGTAAGCTGGACTACTCTCTCCCGCCTGGCGATCAGCCATCCCCATCAGTAATTTAACCTAGGGTTTACCCTGAATAAATTCACTTGAGCGCCGTCAAGGACTTGAGTCTTGAAATAACCCAAAATCATTTGTGATTTTGGGAATTTCCTATATGTAGCGGGGCAATTCATTCCTCGTTAAATCAGGCATTCTCAAGCAAGGCTTCATGCACATAAAAACAGCATCATTATTGCGACAAGAAATTAGAGACTAAAACTATGAATCACCCAAAACCCTCTGGAGAGATCCAGGCTGTTGCGATAGCAACTGCAGATGACTTAAGGGAAACCATTCGTCGCAAAAGCAAGCTAAAGGGGCGTCAAGCAGGTGATGCCTCCTTGGCGGAAGTTCGCCAGTTAATTGGTGATGCACCTCATCGCCGTGATTTACTGATTGAGAATTTACATAAGCTCAATGATGAATATCGTGCTTTGCATGATCGTCATTTAGTTGCCCTCGCAAAAGAAATGAATTTGCCGATGGCTGAAGTCTACGAAGTTGCTACTTTCTATCATCACTTCGAAGTGGTGCGCGGCAATGATCCGGTTGCTGATATCACTGTGCGCGTATGTGATGGCATCGCTTGCGAATTAGCTGGCGCACAAAACCTATTGGCAAAGTTGCCATCCATCTTAGGTAATCCCAAAGTTAAAGTAGTTGCCGCACCATGTGTAGGTCGTTGTGAGCAAGCGCCTGTAGCGGTAGTGCACCAGTACCCAGTATTGTTTGCGACCACCGACAAAGTTAGTGCTGCCGTCAAAAATAATCTGACCACCCAACCAATGGCTAAGGACAGCGCTAATTTTGATCCAGCAGCCTTAGCTGAAAAAGGTATATCTCCTCAAGGTGAAAATCAAGCAGTCTCTCCTGACTATGTTGGCTATGAGTCTTATTGCGCGCAAGGTGGATATGCTTTAGCCAAAGAAATTATTGACGGTAAAAAAGATGCTGAGAGCATCATCAAAGCCATGGAAAACTCTGGCCTTCGTGGTCTCGGTGGCGCAGGTTTCCCTGCGGGGCGTAAGTGGCGTATTGTGAAGGATCAAGCTGCACCGAAGTTGATGGCAGTAAACATTGACGAAGGTGAGCCAGGCACATTTAAAGACCGTACTTACTTAGAGCGTGATCCCCATCGTTTCTTAGAAGGTTTGCTGATTGCAGCTAATGTAGTGGGTATTGATGCTTGTTATATTTATTTGCGTGATGAGTATCACGGTTGCCGAGAATTGCTTGAAGCAGAGTTAGCTAAGTTAAAGGCTAGCCCCCCATTTAAGTTGCCATTGATTGAGTTGCGTCGCGGTGCTGGTGCTTACATTTGCGGTGAAGAATCCGCCATGATTGAAAGTATCGAAGGTAAGCGCGGCGAACCTCGCATGCGTCCTCCCTATATTGCGCAAGTTGGATTGTTTGGTCGTCCAACATTAGAGCATAACTTTGAAACTCTCTATTGGGTGCGTGACATTGTTCAGCGTGGCCCTGAGTGGTTTAGCTCTTTTGGCCGCCATGATCGTAAAGGTTTGCGTAGCTATAGCGTCAGCGGCCGAGTGAAGAACCCTGGCGTGAAGCTAGCGCCTGCTGGCATCACTATTCAGGAATTGATTGATGAGTACTGTGGTGGCATGCAGGATGGCCATACCTTCTATGGCTATCTACCAGGTGGCGCTTCTGGCGGCATCTTGCCAGCAACCATGAATGACATCCCGCTTGACTTTGATACCTTGCAGCCCTATGGATGCTTTATTGGTTCGGCTGCGGTAATGGTCTTTGGAGATAAGGACAAAGCACGAGATATGGCGCTTAACGTCATGCACTTTTTCGAGCATGAGAGTTGCGGTCAGTGCACGCCTTGTCGTGTTGGTACAAGTAAGGCCGCCAAGCTGATGCAGTCTAAGTCTTGGGATAAAGAAACCTTAGAGGACTTAGCTACTGTAATGGTTGATGCCTCCATCTGTGGTCTAGGTCAAGCTGCGCCTAATCCAATTCGCTGTATTGCTAAATATTTCCCACAAGAAGTTGCTTAATCAGCGACAAATTACTAAGGGAAAAACGAGACAAATATGAACGCACCAGTAAATCCTAAAGAACTTGAGTTACAAACCGTAGAGTTCAAGCTAGATGGTCAAACCATCGTTTCTTACGAAGGTGAGACCATTCTCAAGGCGGCTAAACGCCATGGTATTGATATTCCACATCTGTGCTTTAAAGACGGTTACCGTCCTGACGGTAACTGCCGCGCTTGCGTTGTGGAGATTAATGGCGAGCGCACCTTAGCACCAAGTTGCTGTCGGAGCGCAACTCCTGGCATGGAAGTCAAAGCCAATAGCGAGCGTGCATTGAAGAGTCAAAAGCTCGTGTTGGAGATGCTCTTATCTGATATGCCCGATGAAGGATTTAAGTGGGTTGGCGATAGCAAGGAAGAAGAGCAAAAAAATCAACACGGTGAGCTCAGCACTTGGGCTGCCCGTATGGATGTTACCGTCCGTCCTGAGCTCAAGGCATTGCGCCGTGAAAAAGT
This sequence comes from Polynucleobacter sp. AP-Jannik-300A-C4, assembly GCF_018688335.1. NCBI lineage: Bacteria > Pseudomonadati > Pseudomonadota > Betaproteobacteria > Burkholderiales > Burkholderiaceae > Polynucleobacter > Polynucleobacter sp. AP-Jannik-300A-C4. The sequence continues at coordinate 724,584 of NZ_CP061316.1, forward strand.
GAGCAATGACGTTTCTCATCCAGCGATGGCTGTGAACCTAGATGCTTGTATTCAATGTAATCGTTGCGTGCGTGCTTGCCGTGAAGAGCAGGTGAATGATGTGATTGGCTATGCAATGCGTGGCGCGCATAGTGAGATCGTATTTGATCTGAATGACCCAATGGGCGACAGTACTTGTGTTGCTTGTGGAGAGTGTGTGCAGGCTTGCCCAACAGGCGCATTAATGCCTAAGGGTTTGATCGGCTCACAAACCGTGGATCGCAAAGTAGATTCAGTATGTCCTTTCTGTGGCGTCGGTTGTCAAATTACTTATAACGTTAAAGATGAAAAGATTGTTAGCGTTGAGGGTCGTGACGGCCCAGCAAATCACAATCGTCTTTGTGTTAAAGGTCGTTTTGGTATGGACTATATCCATAATCCACAGCGCTTAACTAAGCCGCTAATTCGTAAGGCTGGCGTTGCTAAAGATGAAGCCTTGCTTGAAGGCAATCAAGATTGGTCAAACATCTTCCGTGAAGCAACATGGGAAGAGGCGCTGGAAGTTGCTGGCGGTGGTCTTAAGAAGCTCAAAGATCAATATGGCAATAAGGTCTTAGCTGGCTTTGGCTCTGCTAAAGGTAGCAATGAAGAAGCATATTTATTCCAGAAGCTGGTGCGCACTGGCTTTGGTAGCAATAACGTGGACCACTGTACCCGTCTATGCCACGCATCATCTGTTGCTGCGCTATTAGAAGGTGTTGGTTCTGGTGCAGTCAGTAATCAAGTAAACGATGTTGAGCACTCTAGCTTGATCTTGTTGATTGGATCGAATCCAACGGCGAATCATCCAGTAGCAGCTACTTGGTTCAAGAACGCCGCTAAGCGCGGTGCAAAGATTGTGTTGTGTGATCCACGCAAGACAGATATTGCTAAGCATGCCTGGCGTACGATGCAGTTCAAGCCGGATAGTGACGTTGCCATGCTTAATGCCATGATTTATACAGTTATTGAAGAAGGTCTGGCTGATAAAGAATTTATTGTTAATCGCTCGAATAATTTTGAAGCTCTCAAAGAAAATATCAAGGGTTATAGCCCAGAAGCAATGGCGCCAATCTGCGGTATTCCGGCGGAGACTTTGCGTGAAGTAGCGCGTGAGTTTGCCACTACGAAGTCCGCAATGATTTTGTGGGGTATGGGTGTAAGCCAACACGTTCATGGAACTGACAATGCCCGTTGCTTAATTGCATTAGTTAGCATCACTGGACAAATTGGTAAGCCAGGCTCTGGTTTGCATCCATTGCGTGGACAAAATAACGTGCAGGGTGCTAGTGATGCTGGCTTGATTCCGATGATGTTCCCGAACTATCAACGCGTTGATAATCCAGAAGCGCATGCTTGGTTCGAGAAGTTCTGGGATACCCCATTAGATAAGAAGCCAGGTTATACCGTTGTAGAAATCATGCATAAGATTACTGCACCTGACAGTGATCCCGATAAGATTCGCGGCATGTATGTTGAGGGTGAAAACCCGGCGATGAGTGATCCTGATTTGAATCATGCCCGCCATGCTTTAGCTTCATTGGATCTCTTGGTGGTGCAGGACATCTTTATGACTGAGACAGCATTGCTGGCGGACGTTGTATTGCCTGCAAGCGCATGGCCAGAGAAGGTTGGTACTGCAAGCAATACTGACCGTATGGTGCAAATGGGTAAGAAGGCTATTAATCCACCGGGTGATGCGAAGCCTGATTTATGGATCATCCAAGAGATCGCCAAACGCATGGGTCTCAATTGGAATTACCAAGGTCCAGATGATGGTGTTGCAGCAGTTTATGACGAGATGCGTCAAGCCATGCATGCAGCCATTAACGGCATTACTTGGGAGCGCCTTGAAAAAGAATCCAGCGTCACTTACCCATGCCTATCTGCTGAAGATCCAGGTCGTCCGATTGTGTTTAACGACAAGTTTGATACCAAAGATGGCAGGGTGAAGTTAGTGCCAGCCGATATCATTCCGGCGAATGAGCGCCCAGATTCGGAGTACCCATTTGTATTGATTACTGGTCGTCAGTTAGAGCATTGGCATACTGGCAGTATGACGCGCCGCGCTACTGTATTAGATGCGATTGAGCCTATGGCTACCGTTTCTATGCATGGCGAGGATATGACTCAGCTGGGGGTTATTGCTGGCGATGTCATTACAGTTCAGTCGCGTCGTGGTGAAGTGGCAATTCATGTGCGTAGAGATGATGGCACGCCTCGTGGCGTCATCTTTATCCCATTTGCTTACTTTGAGGCGGCAGCCAACCTCATCACCAATCCGGCCTTAGATCCATTTGGCAAGATCCCAGAATTTAAATACTGTGCTGTCAAGCTAGTTAAAGGCGGTCAAGCTTCAGTGTTTATGGGATACGGTACTAATGATTCCTCAAGGCAATTGGGGAGTGCTATCTCTTAATAACTTCTTGCCTATTTAAAAAAGGTTCCTATTACGGAGCCTTTTTTATTTTGTATTAGCAAATCTATCGTGCGCATCAACGGGGATGCTGCAGTGCATGATGAATTGATTCAATATTAGAGGAGCAGAGTCATATAAGGGATAGTAGCTATTGCAAGCTCAGACTAGATGACTAATATATATATAAATTATTATTAGAAAGTAAGGAGATAGTGCATGTTAAAGATTCTTGTTCCGCTATTTGCGTCAGCTGTTTTAGCTGCCAATGTTTATGCGGCCGATCCCATTACCATTAAATTCAGTCACGTTGTCACCGATAACACCCCAAAAGGTCAGGCCGCTCTGAAATTCAAAGAGCTTGCTGAAAAGAAGCTACCTGGCTTAGTCAAGATTGAAGTATTCCCAAATTCCCAGCTATTCGGTGATGGTAAAGAAATGGAAGCCCTGTTATTGGGTGACGTGCAAATTATTGCGCCTTCTTTGTCTAAATTTGACCGCTTTAGCAAACAAGTTCAAGTGTTTGATTTGCCTTTCATCTTTAAAGATCCTGAAGCAGTGGATCGTTTTCAGTCTAGCCCAGACGGCCAAGCTTTGTTGAAGTCTATGGAGAAAAAAGGGATTCTTGGTTTGGCTTACTGGCATAACGGCATGAAACAGTTGTCAGCTAACAAAGATATTCTTTTACCTGATTCTGTTAAGGGTCTTAAGTTCCGTATTCAACCATCCGCATTGCTCGAAGCAATTTTCAAGCAATTAGGTGCAAGTCCGCAGAAAATGGCATTCTCCGAGGTTTACCAAGGCTTACAAACTGGTGTTGTGGATGGCCAAGAAAATACCTGGTCAAACATTTACTCCAAGAAATTCTATGAAGCTCAAAAGACAATCTTGGAAACCAACCATGGAATCGTAGACTATATGGTTGTTGTTAGTCCATCATTTTGGAATAAGTTGCCACCCAATATCCGTGATGGCCTGAACTCTGCAATGAGCGAGGCAACAACTTATGGCAATGCGCTCGCTTGGAGTAAGAACCAGGAAGCTAAGGAAAAGATTATTGCTGCCAATAAGGCAAAGGTAGTTCCTTTGAATAAAGAGCAATTGGCGATTTGGAAGGCAAAAATGCAGCCAGTATGGAAGCAATTTGAGCCTCAGATTGGTGCCGGTTTAATCAAAGCTGCAGCTGCAGCTAGTAACTAAGTAGCTCTCTAACCTGAAGAAATATGGAGGGGCATTGAGTTGCCCCTTTTTCTATGAAAAATTTATTCAATAACTTTGAGGCTTATCTCATCTCGCTTCTGTTAGCGCTGATGACGACCTTAACTTGTGTCAATGTATTTTTTCGTTATGTCCTCACTCAAAGTATCGACTGGATCTTTGAGCTCAATACATTTTTGTTCGCTTGGGTGATTTTCCTGGGAGCTGCTTGGGGAATTCGTATGGGCTCGCATATTGGTGTCGACATTCTCGTGAAGAACTTGCCTAAAGAAAAAAAGCGGATTGTCGCGATCATCGCTACCTTGGCTTGTATTTTGTATTCCGGCATTGTTCTCTATGGCGCAACCATCTATGTGCATAAGATGTTCGATATCGGCATTGTTTGCCAAGATATTGAATGGCTGCCGCAATGGGTTCCCCGGATGGCGCTTCCCATAGGATATGTATTAGTTTTGATTCGCTTTGTCGAGATTTTGGTCAAGCTCATTAAGCGCGAACAATATAACTTTGGACTCGCAGATGAGGCTGCTGATGCCTTGAAAAATTTCAAAGCTGATGGGGAGTCTGCATCATGAGCGCGACTATATTATTTATCTTGCTATTTGCCTTAATGTTCTTGGGGGTGCCCATCGCGATTGCATTGGGTCTATCGAGCTTGTTAACCATCATTATGTTCGGACAAGACTCTCTAGCCTCATTGGCGCTGAAGTTGTTTGAAACCTCTGAGCATTACACCCTGATGGCAATTCCTTACTTTATTTTAGGTGGTGCCTTAATGTCGACGGGTGGGGTTGCAAAGCGTTTAATTCGTTTTGCAATTGCTTGCGTTGGTCATATTCGTGGTGGCCTGGCAATTGCTGCAGTTTTGGCATGTACATTCTTCGCAGCTGTTTCAGGATCCTCGCCGGCTACTGTAGTGGCGATTGGATCCATCATGATTGCTGGTATGGTGAAAGCAGGTTACGGCAAAGATTATGCTGCGGGCATTTTATGTAATGCTGGAACGCTTGGCATTTTGATGCCGCCTTCGATTGTGATGGTCGTATATTGTTCCGTGACTGAGCTATCGGTAGGGCGTATCTTTATTGCTGGCGTTATCCCAGCGATTCTTTTGGCAATTGCGTTAATGGTGGCTATATACATTAGCGCTCGAGTCATGAAGATTCCTGCTGCACAAAAGGCATCTGCGAAGGAGTTTTTTGAGTCTGGTAAAGATGCTATTTGGGGCTTCTTATTGCTAGTCATCATCATGGGCGGCATTTATGGCGGTGTCTTTACGCCAACAGAAGCCGCAGCAGTGGCGGCTTTGTATGCTTTGCTGGTATCAGTATTTATTTACCGAGATATCAAGTGGAGGAATATTCCAGAGGTATTTAAAGATGCCTCAAAAACGACGGTAATGTTGATGTTCATCATCGCAAATGCCATGCTGTTTGCCCATGTATTAACTACTGAGCGTATTCCGCAAATCATGGCTGAGCAGATTTTGGCTTATGGGATGCCGCCATGGGCTTTCTTGATCGTGATGAATATCATTCTCTTGATTGCGGGTAACTTTATGGAGCCAACGGCCATCATTCTGATTTTAGGTCCTCTGTTCTTTCATATAGCTACTCAGCTTGGCATTGATCCAATTCACCTGGGCATCATCATGGTGGTCAATATGGAGATTGGAATGATCACGCCACCAGTCGGACTGAACTTGTTCGTAACCTCGGGAATTACGGGTATGCCTCTAACGAAGGTGGTGCGCGCTGCGATGCCTTGGTTAGGTGTGTTGTTCTTATTCTTGATTGTGATTACTTATGTTCCGTCAATCTCCACCTATCTACCGAATCTAATTATGGGTAAGGAGCTGTCTTAGCTACCTAGCTCAGACTAAAAAAAGTCCCGCAATGCGGGACTTTTTACTTTATTAATGATGATTAAGCAATCGAAAACATATTTTTTTCTTGTTCATCTAGTTGCGCTACCAAGCCAGTTTCCCATTCTAGGTATCGCCTTGCTGCCTCCTTGTTGCCATCATGGCGGTCGTGTACAAAGAATAGGTAATCAATGCACTCAGAATCTGGAGGGACCATCGGGGTAGCGATGATATCCAAAGGCTCGGGGAATAGATTGTTTTTGCATAAGTAGATTTGAGGATTTTGTCCGTTAGTAGCTAGTTGAGCATAAGCACCTTGCGCAACGATGTGATCTTCAGCAATACATACAATAGGGCCTTTATGACCCTGGATTGCTTTTAGGAGGTGCGGGCGAATTGTCCAAACTGCCCCTGGAATATGTCCTTTACGATATTGCATGCTTGATCGCAGATCTAGAAAAAGGGTGTTTCCGTCTGCATGTGCGCTGACTAATTCGGAGTCGGTCAATATGTGAGCACCCGTGAGGTTGGCGCCAACAATTTGCGGTAGGGACACCTTGCTTTCTATCCCGTCCTTTAAAACGGCTACATCATGCCCCATTTGTTTAAGCCAGCTACCTACAGTAATTGCTCGTGCCCCATCGGAGTCATAAAGAACTATTCTGGCATTACGCACCCCGATAAACTGATCAGTTGCTTGAATCAATTGGCCGCCTGGTGTGTGCTGCGCTCCTGGCAGCGCCTTTTGTTTAAATTCTTCCGCAGTACGCACATCACATAGATAGAGCGACCGATCCATTTCTCTTGCCCATTCATTAAATTGAGCATCGCTAATGATGGGAACTTGGAAGCGGTTTGCCAATGCGGCGATATTAGCTAGCCACTGATCATCAACCTTTGCTTGTGGGTAAGGGTGGGATTTGCCATGCTCAAGCGGAAAGTCTTCTAGATACCAGCCTTGGGTGCCATTTTCCAGGGCGAATACAGGATTGCGAATGCCAAGGTTAATTAAGGTTTGCGCGCCAATGATGCTTCGTGTTCGGCCTGCGCAATTGATCACAATAGGTGTGTTTGAATTTCTAACTATGCTTTGAATGCGATAGCTTAGCTCACCATTAGGACAGCATGTTGCCCCTGGAATACTCATCTTCTTAAACTCATTTTGAGGTCTGCCATCTAAGATAATGACATCCTCAGAAGATTGAATTTTTTCCATTAATGCTGTGGCTGTAATACGCGGCGTCTGAAAATGATGTTCAATTAATTCACCAAAGGTTTTTGATGGTAGGTTTACACCAGCAAATAAGGTAAAGCCGGCATCAGACCATCCTTTTGTGCCGCCATCTAATATAAAGAGATTGCTGTAACCTATCGCATCTAGAGCTTTGGCAGCCTGTAGGCAAATATCCTGTCCATCATCATCGTATAAAACAATCTTGACATCTTTGCGGGGAACTAAGCGAGTGATTTCACCCTCGAGGCGACTAAAGGGTGAGGATGTAGCCAGAAATAGATGGGACTCGCCATATTGACCATGCTCACGAACATCGAGCACTGCCAGCTCTTGAGTGCTATGCAGCCATTGTTTTAAGGTTTTGGCGTCGATATATTGCATCGCAATGCATTACTCAATTAAAGTAAATCGGTCTCGGGTCACATGGGCCATATTCGTGCCCTCAATGCGAATGAGGCTGGTTGGCTCTACTCGTGTTGGGGAATGGATGTCACCCTCGTTATAAACATGGGCAACTCCTGGTGTTAGGCGATAGGTGTCCGTCATGCGTACTATTCCGAGCTTTTCACCATGCGCTTTTTCTACTAAGACGTAATCATGCATTTGTGTCTCACCGCTAGCTTGACCATAGATTGCCCAAGAATGGGCATGGTCATGTGGTTCGGATGTTTTGGGGCCGGTATAGCGATGTGCGACGATACAAAAGCCCAACTCAGGATCTTCATAGAGTACTGAGCGTTCAGGGGTGTCTGGGTCAAGATAGCTTTTGACGGCCTCGGCATCTTGGAGCACTTGACGTAAGAGATTAGCCACTTCAATTCGACCCTTAGGCCCACCATCTTTTTTGAGAATAGCATGGCATTGTGCGGCAAAGCTGTTCAGGCTTAAATCCATTGAATTGTCTCCATTATTTGGTTTGTATTTATGAGTACTATTCTACAAGGGCACTACGTTTCATTGCCAAGGAATCCTGTTGGATAGGGCTGGAAAAATCCAGCCATAACTCATTTGCCCTTAGAATGAGCTCTCCATGGCTAGTTCAAAACCTTCAACACCCCAAGCTGATACCAAAGCAGACCTGCCTGTTCTCATTATTGGCGCAGGTTTGGCCGGTCTAACCGTAGCCCTGCACATGGCCGATTCCCAGCCGGTGATTCTGATGGCTAAACGCGGACTTGGCGAAGCTGCTACCGCGTGGGCCCAAGGCGGTATTGTGGGTGTAGTAGATCAAGAGCACGATAGTATTGATTCTCATGTTGCAGACACCCTAGATGCAGGCGCAGGTCTCGTAGTGGAGTCAACCGCACGTTACATTGCCGAAGAAAGCGCTGAAGCTATTCGTTGGTTAGTTGAGCAGGGTGTGCCCTTTACTACTGATGAGTCAGGGCCAATGGGTTTGCATTTAACTCGTGAGGGTGGTCACAGCCACCGTCGCATTGCGCATGCTGCAGATGCCACTGGTAAGGCTATCCATGAAGTTCTTCTCGATAAAGCAAGGGCGCATAAAAATATCCAGATCTTGGAGCATTGGATTGCTCTAGACCTCATTACGAATCGTCATCTAGACGCGAAGATACAGCGCGCTAAACCGAATCGTTGTTATGGGGTCTATGCGCTCGATATTAAAAATAATCGTGTGGAAACAATTGAAGCGAAGTCAGTAGTCTTGGCTACTGGTGGTGTTGGTAAGGTCTATCGTTACACTAGCAACCCTGATACTGCCACTGGCGATGGTATTGCTATGGCATGGCGAGCAGGTTGCCGTGTTGGCAATATGGAATTTATTCAGTTTCATCCAACATGCTTGTATCACCCGAGTGATCGCACCTTTCTCATTACCGAGGCGATGCGGGGTGAGGGTGGCTTGCTAAAACTACCAAACGGCACACGCTTTATGCCAGAGCATGATGAGCGCAATGAGTTGGCTCCCCGTGACATTGTTGCTCGAGCAATCGACTTTGAGATGAAGAAGCACGGCTTAGATTATGTACATTTGGATGCTACTCATCTGGGTGAAGTATTTATTAAAGAACATTTCCCGATGATCTATGCGCGTTGCATGACTCTAGGTTTGGATATTTCAAAAGAACCAATACCAGTCGTGCCCGCAGCGCATTACACCTGTGGTGGTGTAGTTACAGACCTCAAAGGAAGGACCGACTTACCGGGTCTGTATGCAGTGGGTGAGGCAACTTACACCGGCTTGCATGGAGCCAATCGCTTGGCTAGCAACTCATTGCTGGAATGTGTGGTGATTGGTAAGGCTGCTGCAGAGGATATTTCTCAACTCAAAACGCCTCTAATGCCAAAGCTACCCCTCTGGGATGAGAGTCAAGTAGAAGATGCTGATGAGCAAGTTGTTATTGCCCATAACTGGGATGAGTTGCGTTCATTGATGTGGAACTACGTTGGTATCGTGAGAACCAATCGAAGGCTGGAGCGTGCATTACACCGTATCAAACTCCTCAGATACGAAGTACAAGAGTATTACGCCAACTTTAAAGTCACGCGCGACTTGATCGAGTTACGCAACCTACTGGAATGTGCAGAGCTGATTGTGAGATCAGCGCTCATGCGTAGAGAGAGCAGGGGATTGCATTACAGTCGTGATTACCCAGGCACCTGGGCCGTTTCTTATCCAACCATCCTGACGCCTCAAGCCGAGGGAAACTCCGAAAGTTCTGAAACCTAAACATTAGTTGTTATGGGGATATTCTCAACGAGAAATCCACTGCCTGAATATCCTTCGTCAGCTTTCCTAAGGAGATGCGATCAACTCCGGTAGCAGCGATCACACACATCTGATCTAGGTTAATACCACCAGATGCCTCAAGTAGAGCGCGACCCTTAGTAATGGCAACTGCCTCTTTCATCTGTTCGGTAGTGAAGTTATCAATCAAGATACTTTTTGCGCCAGCATTTAAGGCTTCTTCAAGCTCGGCAAAATTCTCGACCTCAATCTGAATATCTACTCCCGAATTAAGGGATTGAGCAGCTTTAATGGCAGCAGCAACACCGCCTGCTGCGGCAATGTGATTTTCTTTTATAAGGATGCCATGCCACAAAGCAAGGCGTTGATTTTGACCGCCACCCACTGATACTGCGTACTTTTGTGCGCGACGTAAACCTGGAATAGTCTTACGTGTATCCAGCACCGTACAACCATTAGGGTTAGGACTCACACCCTTAATCGCATCCACATGCTGACGCGCAATACTTGCAGTCCAAGAGAGGGTTTGTAGAAAATTAATACAGGGACGCTCTGCAGAAAGCAGGGCACGCGAGTCAGCCTCGATATCGCAGACTTTAGTATCGGCCTTCATGAGATCGCCCTCCAAATAATGCCAAGTGGCTTTTGCATTGGGATCTAGTTTCTTGAGTGTGCCCTCGAACCAATCTACCCCACACAGCACGGCCTCTTGGCGAACAATGAGCTGAGCATGAACAGGCTTACTAGGAACCAACATTGCAGTCCAGTCACCCGTGCCAATATCTTCCATCAAAGCATCATGAATATTACGTTGACGGGCTTGCTCTAAAGTCTCGTTGTACTCAAACATGAATAAATCGATCTACATTAAGAAAAAATCAAAAGATAACAACTAGGACTAAGCTACGCCGATATTCTTGACAAAGCCATGCTGTGCTTTAGCCAAGAGATCGGGGTGATTTGTAGTGAAGTCGAGCATACGTTCAATACATCCTAACGCCTCAACACGAATAGGCTCATCAATCAAGATTTCACCAGAGGCATTTTCTAGGCAATCCAAAATTCCTTGCAAACCATTCATGGCCATCCAAGGACAGTGGGCGCAACTCTTACAGGTGGCGCTATTACCAGCAGTAGGGGCTTCAATCAATACTTTATTAGGTGCTAGCTGGCGTATACGATGCAAAATACCATTGTCCGTGGCCACAATATATTCGGTGGCAGAACCTTCTACTACAGCCTTAATCATGGCGGTTGTAGAGCCGACAACGTCCGCAAGGTCGACCACTGTTTTGGGGGATTCTGGGTGAACCAGAACCATGGCATTGGGATGGGCAGCCATCAACATTTCTAATTCAACCGCTTTAAATTCATCATGAACAATGCATGCGCCATTCCAGAGCAACATATCGGCGCCAGTTTGCTCCTGAATATAGCGACCTAAATGACGATCAGGTGCCCAAAGAATTTTCTTGCCCTCAACTTTGAGTTGATGCACGATTGCTAAGGCGCAAGAGCTTGTTACCATCCAATCGGCCTGTGCTTTAACAGCAGCACTGGTGTTTGCATAGACAACGACGGTACGATCTGGATGTAATGCCCTAAAAGCAGCAAAGTCAGAAGCATTGCAACCCAAATCGAGAGAGCAGGTTGCCTCTAGATCCGGCATAAAAACGCGCTTCTCAGGGCTGAGGATTTTGGCCGACTCGCCCATGAAGCGAACGCCTGCAACAATGAGATTCTTGGCTGAATGATTCTTACCAAAGCGTGCCATCTCTAAAGAGTCAGAAACAAAACCACCAGTTGATAAAGCCAAATCTTGAATATCACCATCGACATAGTAGTGAGCCACCAATGCGGCATCTTTCTCAACCAGCAATTGCTTAATACGAGCAATCACTGCAGATTTATGTTCTCCATGCAATGGGGGAGGGGTTTTAGCCCAAGCTTGTGCAGTACAGGTTTCACCAGCAGCATTTTGCTGGGGGTAATCAAAGGAAATGGAGCTTGAGATCATGGGTAATTTTATCTCTATTGCGCTACTCACCACCATGCATCCTTCAATCTTAAAAAGGTAGCTTCGCTTCTGGCTTGGCACCCAACACTGCCACCTTAAACTCCGCCTGAATTCGCTTAATCGCCTCTTCAGTATCAGCCTCAAAGCGCATGACTACGACTGGTGTTGTATTTGAAGGCCTGGCCAAGCCAAAGCCATCGGCATACTCTACCCGCACCCCATCAATGGTGTTGATGGATTCAGAGGTAGGGAACTTGGCATTGGCTTTAATCGTTTCTAGCAAAGCAAATGGCTCACCTTCAGCACAAGCCAGCTGCAACTCTGGAGTGCAGATAGCGTTTGGCAGATTATTTAATGTGTCGCTTGGGTTTTTCTCTTTACTGAGAATCTCTAGTAAGCGGGCGCCTGTATACAGACCATCATCAAAACCAAACCAACGATCTTTAAAGAAGATATGACCACTCATCTCACCAGCAAGTGGGGCGCCGGTTTCTTTTAGCTTGGCTTTGACTAGGGAATGGCCTGTTTTCCACATGATGGGTTCGCCACCAAGTTCTTTGATATAGGTTGCTAAATTACGAGTGCATTTCACATCATAAATAATTTGGCCTCCTGGATTGCGGGCGAGAACGTCTTTAGCAAAGAGCATCATCTGGCGATCTGGAAAAATCACTTGCCCATCTTTGGTCACTACGCCCAAACGATCTGCATCGCCATCAAAGGCAAGGCCTAATTCATTATCGGTAGTCTGAAGATTCTTGATGAGATCTTGTAAATTTTCGATATGTGCTGGATCAGGGTGGTGATTGGGAAAATGCCCATCCACTTCGCAGAATAGCTCTTCAACCTCACAGCCTAAAGCTCTAAACAACTTCCCAGCAAATGCACCACCAACACCATTACCGCAATCTACGGCAATCTTCATGGGACGAGCAAGCTTGATGTCTCCCACGATGTAATTGAGATACATGGGGAAAATATCAAAAGTACTTCTAGTGCCTTGGCCTACGGCAAACTTCTTCGCTTCAATGCGCTTACGTAAATCCTGAATTTTTTCCCCGTAAATCGCCGCTGTTCCCAAAACCATTTTGAAGCCGTTGTAATTAGGTGGGTTGTGGCTGCCGGTAATCATGACCCCGGACCTTGGTGTCTTGCCATTAATCGTATGGTTAGCAGCAAAGTACACCATCGGTGTTGCAACCATCCCTAGATCAATTACATTAATACCGGTGGAAAGCAGGCCTTCAGTAAGAGCCTCAATCAAGCTAGGGCCAGATAAGCGACCATCACGACCGATAACGATATCGGTTTCACCAAGCTCATGCATCTCAGTGCCAAAGGCCTGCCCAATCAACTTAGCAATCGATGGATCTAAGGTCTCATCAATGATGCCGCGGATGTCATACGCTTTAAAAATAGATGGAGACAATTGCATTACAGATCCTTTGGTAAATACACCCAAACAATGCTGGGCGAAAACTAGTCATTTGAATTTAATAAATTAATGCGAGCGGCAGTCACCGCATCAATATCTGTACTAGCCTGAATATCAGGCTGATGACTTGCGAGGGCCTTCTCAATTGGCTTAGCTAGTACTTTTCCATATTCCACGCCAGGTTGATCAAAGCTATTGATATTCCAGAGTGCGCCTAATGTTGCTGTACGGTTCTCGTATAAAGCAAGTAGGGCACCAAGATAAAAAGCGTTGAGCTTGGGCAGTAGTAAGAGATTGCTCGGACGTTTACCGGGGTAAATATCATTTGGATTGCTGGCAGTTTTACCATTCGCTAATGCCTGAGCTTGTGCCAAACAGTTGGAAAGCAGAATGCGATGATGTGCTACTGCCTCTGGTCTATCACTCATCGGCTCACGCACGGCAATGAAATCTATTGGAATGATTTCTGTACCTTGATGAAAGAGTTGGAAGTAAGAGTGTTGCGCATTGCTACCTGCGCTGCCAAATACCACCGGCGAGGAATGCTTAACAGGCTTGCCATTGCGATCAACACTCTTGCCATTACTTTCCATATCCAGCTGTTGCAACCACTTTGGAAACCAATCCAGGGCATCGGCATACGGAATGGCAGCATAAGCTTTGATATTGTGTTTCTCTTGCTGGTATAGCAAGGTGAGCGCCATGATGACAGGTAGATTTTCTTCGAGAGGTGCATTCTTAAAATGCAAATCCATGGCCTCAGCACCAGCCAAAAATTGTTTGAAAGTCTCAAAGCCATATTGCAAGGCAATAGGTAGGCCGACTGCTGACCATACGGAGTAGCGACCACCAACCCAATCCCAGAAAGGAAAAATATTTTCTTCTTCAACCCCAAAGTCTTTGGCGGCAGGAATATTGGCAGTGACCGCATACAAAGCATGTGCAATTTGACTTGACGTGCGTCCACTCTCTTTAAGCCAAGCTACAACGGCTTTGGCATTCATGGAAGTTTCGAGAGTCGTAAATGATTTTGAGACCACAATCACGCGGGTGCTGTGAGGCTGAGCGCGCGCCAAAATGCGTGCTAATTCAGCGGTATCAATGTTCGCTAAAAAATGCATGCGCATTCCGCGACTTTCAATACCAGGTACATGTGCTAAGGCTTCAATTGCTAAGCGGGGGCCAAAGTCAGACCCACCAATGCCAATGTGAATCACATCTGTGACGCCAACCCATTTATTGCAAAGTGCTTCAATGCGACGCCAAACCTCAGATACTGCTGGCATGACGTCTGAACCACCAATCAGTACTGGCGTTTTGCTCAGATTGCGCAGCGCCGAATGCAGGGCAGGGCGATCTTCGCTATTGTTGATGTGCTTACCAGCAAACAGGTCTGCAATGAACTGCTCTAACTGAGATTTGCGAGCATTCGCAAATAACTTTGCCCAGTCGCTGGCGTCAATTCCTTGATAGGCGGTATCGAGCACCATATCAAGGGCAGAGTGAACACTGTTACTGGCGAATTGGGCTTGCAAGGACATTCCTAGATTTTATCAATAAGGACATCAAAACCCCCTTAAAACGCTGAAAATGTTACGATTTCATCAATAACAAGGCTTTAGCTTGGGCAAAAGTCATCACAAGATTGAGACATATCTGAAATCAGGTCAGGAATAGCGGAATGGAGCAGGTTGATTGCGTCGTAGTAGGCGCTGGAGTGGTTGGATTGGCAGTTGCTCGCGAGATGGCATTGCAGGGTCGAGAAACTATCTTGCTCGAGCGCGAAGATTCATTCGGAACTATTAGCAGTGCACGTAATAGCGAAGTCATTCATGCGGGGATTTATTACCCAAAAGATTCTCTCAAGGCCAAACTCTGCGTGGAAGGCAATCGGCTCTTATATGAATACTGCCGCAGTCATCAGGTGAGTACACAAGCTTATGGAAAGCTGATTGTTGCTGCTGATACTAGTCAGCTAGATGATCTCCAGGCTATTTTGTATAAAGCGCAAAACAATCAAGTACCCGATATCAAAATGATCTCAGGATCTCAAGCCAAAGCGCTTGAGCCGCAGTTACAGTGTGAAGCAGCAGTGCTCTCAGCATCAACGGGTGTAGTCGATAGTCATGGATTAATGTTGTCATTGCTAGGTGGGTTTGAAGATGCAGGCGGCATGGTTGCTTACCAATCTCCATTACTTAGCGCTAAGCCAATTGGCAATGCTGCCGAAGGCGGCTTCGAGCTCACGATTGGCGGTTCCGATGGCATGACTATTCAGACCAAGTTACTGATTAATTGCGCGGGACTCAGCGCTCCAGCATTAGCTCAAAAAATCGAAGGCCTCTCGAAAGATCTGATACCTAAAGCTTACTTCGCCAAAGGCAACTACTTCTCTTTATCCGGAAAGTCTCCGTTCAGCCATTTGATTTACCCCATTCCTGAACCTGGCGGATTGGGTGTTCATCTGACACTCGATATGGGTGGACAGGCGAAGTTTGGCCCTGATGTGGAATGGCTCGATATTGATGATGAAAGTCAAATTAACTATACGGTTGATCCCAAGCGAGGAGAGGGCTTTTACGCCGCAGTAAGGCAATACTGGCCCGGTCTAAAAGATGGTGCTTTGCAGGCGGATTACTCTGGTGTCAGGGCCAAAATCGTCCCGCCAAATGCCCCAGCAGGAGATTTTTACTTCGAAGGGCCTGAGCAGCATCAGCTTCAAGGCTTATTTAACCTCTATGGATTTGAGTCCCCAGGTCTCACCTCTTGTTTGGCAATTGCCCAGCATTTGGAGGCGCAGATCAAAAGTTCTTTATAATCTAGGACTCAAATCGCAAAGGAAGAGTGGCAGAGCGGTTGAATGCACCAGTCTTGAAAACTGGCGAGGATGAAAGTCCTCCGTGAGTTCGAATCTCACCTCTTCCGCCAAGTTAATCGGTTTTACAAGGGTTTGTAGCAATTCAAAATCCTCGTTACCAAAAGCATGACCAAAGCCATCCTTCGGGGTGGCTTTTTTCTTGGTCGCTACTGGCTCGCCATCAGTCAAAAAATCTGCTTTGTGATGTCAGAAAGATCCTGCTCATAGGGGTATCCCTAAATAAAGATAATATCTTTATAGTGGGTCAATAATTTCTAACAATAAGAATCTCAGGGTTCTATAGGGACTAAGACAAATATGTATGACGATCAATCACGCCTTGATTTGGGGCAACTAAATATCGAGCGCGGAAGTTATTCCGCTGCATTTGATATCTTTTATGGCCTCGCTAAAGATCGAGCTAGTGAAGATGCACTTTATGCATTAACCAAAATGTGTTTTGATGGCCGCCTAAACCCCGAGCAAATCAATACGCTATTTACATTACAGAACTCAAATAGTAGTTTGGGTAATGGTTATGCACACTTTAATGTGGGCTTAATGTTTGAGCGCGGCATGGGTGATGTTAAGCAAGATTACAAAACTGCCGTCGAGTACTATGAAAAAGCAATCAAAGAAGAGGTGCTAGATGCCTACTGTAATTTAGGCAATATTTATATCCTGGGTACAGGTGTAGCGCACGGTGTAGTCCCAAATCGCGAAAAAGGTATTGCCTTGTTAAAAAAAGGTGCGGAGGAGGGTAGTAGGCAGGCTGCATTTACCTTAGGTTCTTTATATGCAACTGGCGACATTATTGAGCAAGACCTCAAGCAGGGATATCTCTATTTAACCTTGGCTGCATTTGCTAAGCATGATCAGGCAAAGCGGGTTCTTTTGATATTTGAACATGCTCACCCAGGCAACTACCGAGAGGAATTTGACACGGCTCAGCAACAATATTGGAAGATTGAAACTATGCGCAGGCTCTATAAGTGTGTTTAATGCTCTAAGATTTAAGTCAAATAAAAACCCCAGCAATCACTTGCTGGGGTTTTCTCTTTCTAGTAGCTAGAAAAGCGTTATCGCATTACTTCTTTGCAGCTGGCGCACTTACAACAGCAGCAATTGCTTCTGTATACACGACTCTAACTTGGTCGTTTACAGCGATATCTTTCATCAAGTCAGGATTCTGAACTTTAACTTTAAAGATGTTTCCTTGAGGGCCTTTTAAAGATACGGTATTTTTAGCTGTATCAATCGCTTCAACATTCGCAGTTGCAGTTACGGTGTTGCTAGTGATCATGCCTGGCTTATCGCCTTGTGGGGCAGTAGTAGTGCTAGTAGTAACTTGCTCACTAGTGGTGCCTGGGTTTTTTACCTTAACCAATTCAATCGCTACAGCGAGTTCATAAACAACGTCAAAACGATCACCCACTTTGATTTCAGCAAAGTTCTTTACTTCAGGACCAGCAACAATAGTCGATTCACCATCTTGATTTTTGAGGGTAACTGTTCGAGTTGCAGCATCAATCTTGATTACTTCACCGTCATAAATGAGAGCAGTTTCTTGAGCGGCCACGGCAGCAACAGGAGGCTTTGGTTGATTGAGCATGAAGTAGGCGACTGCAGCAATAGCAGTAAGAATGATCACAATGACTATTTTTTTCATAACGGTACTAATCCTTAATAAATTGGGGTGCATTAGCTTTGAGTAGTAATGCAGTAGTTGATAAATGCGCTTAATTTGGCATTTATATAGATTGTATTACTCATACCGGTCATCAGAATTATTTTTAGGAGATTTTTAGTGAATAACCCCTAAATACCTGACTATTTTACTTACTTATCAAAATGGGCTGTCATATCAATGGCGCATACTAAGTAAATAGTATGAGTAGTGTGAATAGAGAGGTATGTATGTTTTGGAAGTTATTTTCGGGGCTAATTTTCATGGGTCTGCCCCTTATAGTTAGTGCGGCAACGCCTCTGGACTTACTGAAGTCCTATGAGGCTCAATCTGGAAAAGCATCGCCCGCCAGAGGGGAGCAGTTCTTCAATGCCAAGCACGGCAAGGAATGGAGTTGTGCATCGTGTCATGAAAATCCCCCAAATCACGACACTAAACACATTGTGACTGGGAAGGTGATCAAGCCATTGGCGCCTAGCGCCAACCCTTTACGATTTACTGATGAGGCCAAGGCTGAGAAATGGTTTAAGCGTAACTGCAATGATGTACTAGGCAGAGACTGTAGTGCACAAGAAAAAGCGGATGTCCTCGCTTGGTTAATGACCGTTAAATGAATCTCATCAATATGAAAAAAATTCTTCTAATTACTTTCTCTATGCTGATGGCAGCATCACCTACATTCGCTGCAAAAATGACAATGCCTGCAGATGCACCGGCTTCATACGAGGCTGAGTGTGCAAGTTGCCATATGGCCTATCCACCAGCATTATTAAGCGAACAAAGCTGGAAAAATGTCATGTCTGGCCTATCCAAGCACTTTGGTACCGATGCTAGTGTGGATGCAAAGACTCAAACTGAAATTACAAGCTGGTTAATAAAGAATGCCGCCACTCGACAGAAGTACAGCGAGATCGCCCCTGAAAACCGCATTACCAAAACATCATGGTTTATTCGTGAGCATGACGAGGTGAGGGCGGATGTTTGGAAGCGGGTAAGCATCAAGAGCCCTGCCAATTGTGGAGCTTGTCATATTGATGCTGCTAAAGGCATTTTTAGTGAGAACAATATAAAGATTCCAGCGAAATGAGCCATCAGATGAATGAGTCAATTCGCGATTCAGTTGGAGCCACCGGTAAGGTAAGGGAAGCCATTATGGTGTGGGACATGCCGGTGAGAGTATTTCATTGGCTGCTAGTGATTTGTTTTGCTGGTGCTTGGCTTAGCTCAGAGAGTGAGCGATGGGCCATGATTCACTATGCATTTGGATATACCGCGTGCTTACTTGTCCTCATTCGCTTAGTGTGGGGTCTGATTGGCACTCGCTATGCCAGATTTAGTCAATTTCTGAAAAAACCAAAGGCAGTGCTTGAACATTTTATGGCTATGCTACGCGGCCATCCCCATCACGATGTTGGGCACAACCCAGCGGGCGGTCTGGTCATGTTTGCGCTGATGCTCCTCATCTTGATTATTGGCTTGAGTGGTTATTTATCCGTTAAAGAGTTTTTAGGTAATTTTGTTTCAGAGATTCATGAGGCGGTTTCAAGTTTAGTTTTGGGCCTAGTCGTCGTTCATATTGTTGCCGCAGTTGGCATGAGCTTGATCGAAAGACAAAATCTCATCAGATCAATGGTGACGGGTAAGAAGCAGGGTATGCCAGATCAAGGAATTCCTTATCCGCAATATCTAATCGGCGCGCTGATTTTTCTTGGCGCTCTCTACTTCTTCTATCTCACTTTAACTGGCAGATTGCCTGGCCTGACTCAGTAAAAGTCTCCCCGATAGAGGATTGAGATCGGGGATATTCGCCTCGTTGTACGATAGATGGCATGAAGCTTCTGATAGCCCTGTATTTCTATATTCTTGCCACCATTCAGTTGGGTTTGCTATTGGGTGTCTATCACTACTATCGCTCTCAAAGTGCTGTTAGGCCAAGCGCATATTGGATGGGATCTTTGGTGGTGAGTATTTCGGCCTTAGCCATCTTTGGTACTGGAGTTTTGACGATTGAGGATGTCTCAAAGCCAGAATTTAATTTCACCATAGCCAATACATTGTTCTATGTGGCTGCTATTTTGCAACTGCTATTTTGTAGGTCGCTGAATCAGCCAATTAGTAAACGCATCGAATACGCCTTCATATTTTCCGTCTTCATTTTCATTCCATTCTTTGAGTGGATGCGGATTCATGGCACATTCGAAATTCGAACCGCAGTCATTTGTGTCATTACTGGATCTTTCTTTATTTGGCAGATTGTTCAATTGCGCGAAAAGAGAAAGTCGACTCCTTCGAAGCAATTAATGTATTTGCAATACGCCACTACTGCAGAATTATTTTTTGCTATTGGGCGACTCTCTGTTGTCGTTGCGTCTGGCCTCACTATTCGTCAAGTTGAGCAGATTCCCCAGTTTTTGATTCTTCTGACAATCATGCAAATCGTGATGAACACGCTGGCTTACATTGCGATTGGTGGTTATTGGTCTGAGCGTATTGCGCTGGCAAGTGCTCAATCGCAAACTGAGAACAAAGAAATTAAAGCTTTATTAACTGAGCGCGAGAATTTGATTTCTAGTTTACTTAAAGCCAATAAAACTGCAGCAACAGGGGCTTTGTCAGCCTCGATTGCCCATGAGCTTAATCAGCCCTTGGGGGCATCGCAACTGAATATCCAGTTTCTACAGAAGAAGTTATCTGAGGGTCATTTGACTGCCGAGCAAAATCAAGAGATTCTGGCTGCCTTACTAGCTGATAACCAACGCGCTACCAACATCATTCAATCGCTGCGCTCTATATTTTCTGATGGAAAGATTGGCACCGAACAGATCGAGCTTGACGAATTAATCGAATCTATTCTCAAGATTACTAAGCCTGAAATTCAGGCAAAGAATATTCAAGTGGTTCTAGATCTGAGCTCGAATTCGGTAATTAACGTTAATCGTGGCGAGATCCAGCAAGTGCTCCTGAATCTCATTAATAACGCAATCCAGGCCCTAAGTGAATCCCCTCGATCCTCTCGAATGCTCCAGATTGAGAGTCGAGATGTTTCTGGGGGTGTTCAATTGCTTATCTCTGACAATGGCGGTGGCGTGCCAAATGATGCCCAGATGCACTTATTTGAATTGCTCTCCAATAGCAATAAGCGTTCAGGTATGGGCTTAGGTTTATGGCTTTGCCAACATATTGTTTCTCGTCATGGTGGCAGCATTCGTTATGAGGATGCCGCTGGCGGTGGGGCTCAATTTACCGTCTTTTTGCCATCCACCCAGGACTAGCTTACTAGCTGTAGGGCTAATTGCCCAATGACAGCCCATTCTTTACATTCGATAAGTATCTTTTTACCAATATTCGCATTAGCTCAAGGCCCACATGAAAACCCAATTAACTCTGATTGCTGCATCTATCGCACTCATTTCTGGAAATGCCGTATTTGCAGCTGGTGGCGGTGGAGTCGTAGCTGATCCGGGCGCTATGCAGGGTAAGCACTTTGATGCCAAAGGCAAAGCCCCCTCGACCTTTACGGTGGAGCTGCAGAATGGCTTACGCAAAACCCTACCTTTTGAAGATAAGCGTGATTTTGAAGAATCCAAGAGAGGATTTATTGCTGCCCCTGCTTATAAAACCATCATGGCAGATGCAGGTAACGTAGCCTGGGATATGGGTAGCTATGAGTTCTTATTGCAGGGCAAGGATTTTGATAGCGTTCATCCATCTTTACAGCGCCAGGCCATTCTCAATATGGGCTATGGTCTCTATGAAGTCGTCCCAGGAAAGATTTATCAAGTACGCGGCTTTGACTTATCCAATATTAGTTTTGTTAAAACCAATACCGGTTGGATTGTCTTTGATCCACTGACCTCCAAAGAGACTGCAAGAGCAGCTTTGGAATTAGTTAACGAGAAGCTAGGTAAGCGTCCAGTTGTTGCGGTGGTGTATTCCCACTCCCATGCTGATCACTTTGGTGGTGTGCGTGGTGTGGTTGATGAGGCTGATGTAAAGAGCGGAAAGGTGAAGATCATTGCTCCGGCTGGCTTTATGGATCATGCTGTTGCAGAGAACGTATACGCAGGCAATGCTATGACACGCCGTCTGTATTTTCAGTACGGTGTTTTATTGCCACGCAGCCCATTTGGTCACGTTGATCAATCCATTGGTAAAAATACAGCCGCAGGCAATCTCGGCTTAATTGAACCTACCATTCTCATTAATGAGCCATTTGAAAAAATGACAGTAGATGGCGTGGAGATGGAGTTTCAAAATACGCCAGGTACAGAAGCGCCCGCTGAGATGAATACTTATTTCCCACAGATGAAGGCATTCTGGGCTGCTGAAAATATTACCGGCACCATTCATAACATCTATACCTTGCGTGGCGCTTTAGTCCGCGATGCCTTGGCATGGTCTAAGAATATTAATAATGCTCTATATCGCTATGGCAACGAAGCACAGGTGATGTTTGCTTCTCATTCATGGCCACGCTGGGGTAATGATCGCGTACAAGAAGTCATGCGTACTCAGCGCGATAGTTACGCCCACTTGAATAATGAAGTTCTGCATTTGGCGAACAATGGCGTCACGATCAACGAAGTGCATAACGTTTACAAGCAGCCAGAGAGCTTAAAGTCTCAGTGGGCGGCGCATAGCTACCATGGCTCAGAGGAGCACAACAGTCGTGCGGTGATCAATCGTTACCTAGGTTACTGGGATGCTAATCCTGCTACTTTGATTCCCTTATCACCAAAAGATTCTGCGCCGCTGTATGTCGAGATGATGGGTGGTGCCGGCAAGATCATGGCAAAAGGTAGGCAGCTTTATAAGCAGGGCAAGTATCGCGAAGCGATGGAGATTGTGAATAAATTGGTTTATGCAGAACCAAACAACACAGCAGCCAAGGATTTGCTGGCAGACATTTTTGAACAAATTGGTTATCAAAAAGAAAGTCCAAGTGTGCGTAATAGTTTCTTGGGCGCGGCCTATGAACTTCGTCATGGTATGCCTTCTGGAGCATCACCAAAGACTAATGGCCCTGATATGATCAGAGCAATGACTACTGAGTTATGGCTCAATGCCTTAGCGATTAGCATGGATAGCAAAAAAGCTGCCGGCATGAAGTTCACTATTAATCTCGACACCCCAGACAATGGTGAAAAGTTTGTAATCGAGATGAGTAATTCTGCGCTCACTAATATCAAAGGCTATCAGGATAAAAACCCCAACCTGACTATCATCGTGAACCGTAGCGACTTAGAGAAAGTCATGGGCGGTCAAACTACCTTTGAAAAACTCCAAGCCGAAGGAAAAGCTAAATTTGAAGGCGACCGCAAAGCATTTGATCAATTGCGAAGCACGATGACTACCTTTACACCGGACTTTGAGTTGATACCTGGTACCAAATCTAAAAAAGCCCCACCTGCTCAACCAAGCAAAGATCCGTTTGAGGCTCCTCCAATCGCCAATTCAGATGGTGCCTAATGAAGTCCCGTTGTGTTTAGGTCGCTGATTAAGTAATAGAGAATGGGCTCCTGGGAGCCCATTTCTTTTATCTGAATGCGTTGGTAACTCAGGCTGCGAAAGCGCCGCCATCTTCTAGTGATTTCAGTTCATCACCGGCAATACCCAATTCCTGAAGCACCTCATTGGTGTGCTCCCCAAGCAGTGGGGGATGTCTAGATACCTGCTGTGGAGTCCCCATCATCTTGACTGCGAATCCAATGTTCGGAACCTTACCTTCAATCGGATGATCGATTTCCATGCGCATCTTGCGATGCTTGCCATGTTCGCTATCAAATGCCTGAGGATAAGTATTAATTGGCCCAGCTGGGATGCCGGCTGCTAGAAGGAGATCCACCCATTCTTCGCTGGTTTTGGTAACGAAAGTCTTTTCAAGTTCAGCTGCCAGTATTAAGCGATTGGCAAGACGCAAGGGATTTGTCCTAAACAATGGATCCTCGAATAGCTCAGGTCGCCCAATTTTGTCGCAGAGCAGTTTCCATAGTTTTTGATTAGTAGCACCCATGACAAAGTAGCCGTCAGAGGCCTTCATGGCCTGATAGGGCGCGCTCATATGATTGGCAGTGCCAAGCTTGTAGGGTTCAACACCAGTTCCCCAGTACTGGGCTGTATCCCAGATGGAGAATGCCAGCGCAGAATCAAATAGAGATGCGTCAATGAATTGACCCTCGCCTGATTTGGTTTTACCAATATAAGCAGACAGAATTCCATAGGCTGCAAAGAGGGCGCAACCAATATCGGCAACAGGCACACCAGCTTTTACTGGAGGACCATCTGGATAGCCGGCAACACTCATGACGCCAGACATGGCCTGTGCCATCAAATCAAATCCTGGGCGGTCAGCCCATGGACCTGTTTGACCAAATCCAGAGATGCTAGCGTAGACCAAACCTGGGTTGATATCTTTGAGTGTTTGGTAATCGATGCCGAGTTTTTTCATAACCCCAGGTCGATAGTTTTCTACCAAGATGTCTGCAGTCTTCACTAATTCAAAGAAGACTTTTTTGCCAGCGTCAGTTTTCAGATTGAGAGTGACGCTGCGTTTGTTGCGATTCATATTCAGAAAGCCCATGCTGTCTGAACCTTTCATCTTGAATCCCATGGCACCACGAGTTTGGTCACCTGTGCCTGGAGGTTCAATTTTGATGACATCTGCACCCAGGTCGGCGAGTAACATACAGCAGTAGGGGCCCGCCATGACTTGACTCACATCAAGCACTCGCACTCCTGCCAGTGGCAGGGGTTTGCTATTTGAAGCGTTCATTTTGTCTCAATTATTTTTATGTTTAGAATGAAGTGCTAATAATAGCTATCAATATAAAACAAATAGAGAGACCTTGTTGTGCACCTACTTACTAGGCTTCATTGATCAATTCCATGGCTAATACCGAAGCTTCCAAATCACTGTCACTTGCCGAAGTTCATTTAGAGCTTCGTAATGGTATGGCATTGATTACCTTTGATCATGTAGCTGCGCGCAATGCCATGACTGCCCAGATGTATCAAAGCTTAAAGAGCATTTGCGAAGATCTGACCAAGAACTCTGCAGTGCGGGTGGTGATTCTGCGTGGTGCTGGTGGTAAATCATTTGTCTCCGGTAGTGATATCGCCCAGTTCGCCAGCTTTACATCTGGTGAGGATGGTATTCGCTATGAGGAAGGAATTGACGACTACCTTGCTCCATTAGCCATGTTGCCTATCCCCACCATCGCAGTCATTGATGGCATGGCAGTAGGCGGTGGACTTGCTATTGCGAGTTGCTGTGACTTTCGCATCTCTTCGCCAGATGCGCGCTTTGGAGTCCCTATTGCCAAAACCTTAGGTAATTGTTTATCCGCTGCTAATGTTGCTTGGCTTGTTGCGCACCTTGGTGTGAATATTGTCAAACGCATGTTGCTATTAGCTGAGCTCGTGACTGCACCAGAATTACTACAGAAGGGCTATCTATTGGCTACGTATCCTGCTGAAGAACTTGAGCATGAAGCAAATCAGTTGGCAGAGCGTTTAATGAAGTTAGCGCCCATTACCCAGAAATCCACCAAGCAAACTCTAACAAGAATAATGAAGAACAACTTGCCAGATTGCAGCGATTTGATTCGGGAATGCTATGGCAGTGAGGACTTTAAGAATGGGGTTGCAGCATTTTTGGATGGGAAGCCACCCGTCTGGACAGGAAAGTAATTCAATTCCTATATCTGTAGATAGTTCTTACAAAAACATCTCTTGTAAATTATTCAGATAACGCAAACCCTGTTCGGTAGCCTTAAGCTTGCTGGGATTTGAATCTAATAAACCTTTTTTGCAGGCCTCATCCAATCCTTTTGAAACTACGTTTAGTGGCAAGCCTGTGCGCTCGCTAAAGGTGATGGTATCTACACCATCAGTGAGGCGCAATGTATTGAGCATGAATTCAAAAGGAAGATCTTTACTTGGAATCTCCCTAGCTTCAATCAAGGCATTGCCTTTGCTTTCCATTACCTGCATGTAAGTCTCGGGGTGGCGCTCGCGCACTTGTCGGGTGATTTTGTCTGGGAAGGAAATCTTGCCATGGGCTCCTGCACCAATCCCGATGTAATCACCAAAGCGCCAGTAATTAAGATTGTGTTTGCACTCTTGATCTTTCTTGGCATAGGCAGAGACCTCGTACCGTCTATAGCCAGCCGCTTCAAGAAGAGCTAAATTCTGCTCAAAGATCGCATCAATCTGATCTTCATTAGGCAATTTGGGTGGGAAATTCGCAAAGTAGGTATTGGGTTCAAGCGTTAAGTTATAGAAAGATAGGTGCGGAGTCTTAAAGGAGAGCGCAGTTTCAATATCTGCTTTAGCAGCTTCCAGGGTTTGATTAGGTAAGCCGTACATCAGATCTAAATTGACCGACTTGAAGTGCTGCAAGGCAATCTCAATCGCGCGCTTGGCTTCTTCGCCATTATGAATACGTCCCAAGGCTTTTAACTGCTTATCTTGAAAACTCTGGATGCCTAAAGAGACGCGATTGATTCCCGCCCTAGCAAAGCCTGCAAACTTATCAGTCTCCACTGAGCCTGGGTTGGCTTCCATAGTGATCTCGCAATCGGGCTCTAGGTTTACCCGTGCCCGAATGGCAGAGAGCAATTCATTCATGCCGTTAGCAGATAGCAAGCTAGGTGTGCCACCACCAATAAAGATGCTGTGGACTTGACGACCCCAGATGCGAGGCAGCTCCGTCTCGAGATCAGTAATAAGCGCTTTGATGTAGCGTGCTTCATCAAATCCCTGTGAAGCTTTCACGCCATTGCCGTCATCTTTAATTTGATGTGAATTGAAGTCGCAATAAGGACACTTCTTTTCGCACCACGGAAAATGAATGTACAAAGACAGCGGGGGTAGGGCGGTGAGTTTTGGCGTAGTGGCCAAAACGGGATTAAGCGTGTTCAGCACGGCTTTGAAGTTTTGCAATGAGTTCGCGTAATGCTTGGCCACGGTGGCTAATGAGATTCTTCTCTGAAGATTCTAGTTCTGCGGCAGTGATGCCGAGCTCAGGCAAAAGGAAGTGCGGGTCGTAACCAAATCCATAACTTCCCTTGGCCTCATCAATCATTTGCCCATACCAGCGGGTTTGCACGATGAGCGGTTCAGGGTCATTGGCACTATTGACCATCACGAGCGCGCAGACATAATGCGCTCCACGATCCGCTTTCCCTTTGAGGGCTGCAATCAGTTTTTGATTGTTAGCAGCGCTATCCCCATCAACACCTGCATAACGCGCTGAGTAGACTCCAGGTGCGCCATCTAATGCGTGGGCACAAATTCCGGAGTCATCGGCAAGAGCAGGCAGGCCACTAGCTGCGCTGGCATGACGTGCTTTAGCCAAGGCATTCTCAACAAAGGTGTGATGCGGCTCTTCTGCTGACGGAATGCCTAACTCACCCTGAGGGATAACCTGAAAATGAAAGGGCGCCAAGAGCTCCTGGAACTCTCGAACCTTACCGGCATTGTTAGAAGCGAGAACGAGTTTTTGCACCAGCCACCCTTTAATCTTTTATTTAAATGCTTCTTTTTGGAGTTGCGTTAAATCCGCAATACCTTGCTCTGCTAAATCTAAGAGCGCATTTAATTCAGAGCGGGAGAATGCTGCGCCTTCAGCAGTACCTTGCACTTCAATCATTCCGCCTTTACCGGTCATAACGACATTCATATCTGTATCGCAAGAAGAGTCTTCTGGGTAATCCAAATCAAGCACTGGCACGCCTTGGTAGATACCAACAGAAATCGCTGCAACACTATCAATAATAGGATCTGATTTCAGTACACCACTTTGCAGGAGGGTATTAATCGCATCACGTGCGGCAACATAAGCGCCCGTAATCGATGCAGTTCTGGTTCCACCGTCAGCTTGTAAGACATCACAGTCAAGATGGATAGTTCTTTCACCCAATATTTTGAGATCAAAGACGCTACGCATCGCACGGCCAATCAAGCGCTGAATCTCTTGTGTGCGACCAGACTGCTTACCTCGTGCAGCTTCACGATCGCTGCGGGTGTGAGTGGAGCGGGGGAGCATACCGTATTCAGCAGTAACCCAACCTTCACCTGAGCCTTTTTTATGGGGAGGTACCTTTTCCAGAATACTGGCGGTACAGAGTACCTTGGTATCACCAAAAGCAATCAGAACTGAGCCTTCTGCATGCTTGGTAAAAGCACGGCTGATACTCACTGGGCGCAATTGCGTAGGGGTGCGGCCACTAGGGCGGGTGATGTTGGGCTTGGTCATGAGGTTTGGTCCTAAAGATCTACAATGTCCATATGATATCGAGCATGACTGGTTATGGCAGCGCTTCACGCCAAGTCTCCCTAGGAGCTGGTGTAGTAGCTGATCTGCAGGTGGAATGTCGGGCTGTCAACAGCCGCTTTCTGGATTTGGGCTTTCGTCTTCCGGACGAGTGTCGCGGGGCTGAGCCTGCCTTAAGAGAAATGGCGACTCAAAGCCTATCTCGAGGCAAGGTCGAGTTTCGGGCCGTATGGCGCGTTAATTCGGGTGCAGCGGGGGCAGCGGGGGCAGCCAAAGCC
Source organism: Polynucleobacter sp. AP-Jannik-300A-C4 (assembly GCF_018688335.1). Taxonomy (NCBI): domain Bacteria; kingdom Pseudomonadati; phylum Pseudomonadota; class Betaproteobacteria; order Burkholderiales; family Burkholderiaceae; genus Polynucleobacter; species Polynucleobacter sp. AP-Jannik-300A-C4. The sequence goes on from NZ_CP061316.1 coordinate 752,594, forward strand.
AACCCCCATGCCTTGGGTGCTCTAAACAAAGATCGTTTAGATGCCCTATACACCCTCCAGGAGCATGCTCAAGTCGCTTTTCCTCATGCTGAAGCATTGCGGATTGCAGATATTTTGCGCTGGCCTGGCATTGTTTCTGAACCAAGAGGTGAGGAAGAGGGTTGGATTACCGCTACTCTGGAAGCTGGTCGCGCAGCTTTAACTGCCTTAATGGATAGCCGCCATGCAGAAGGCAAGGCCCTAGTCACAGTATTAACGACCATCACAAGCAAAATGCGTGAGATTGTGAAGAGCATTGAGCCTAAGGTGCCGGCTTACGTTTCTCAGTATCAAGAAAAACTCACTGAACGCTTGGCTGAAGCATTAGCAGCTCAAGAGCAGGGCAAGGGCAGTTCTGGCACGGAGTTGATGGAGCGTATTCGTCAGGAAGTGGTGCTCTACGCAGTTCGTATCGATGTTGCGGAAGAGTTTGCTCGACTCAAGACTCATCTTCAGGCAGTAGATACTGCTCTGGCAGGTAAAGGGCCAGTTGGAAAACGTTTAGATTTCTTGATGCAAGAGTTGAATCGTGAAGCCAACACCTTGAGCTCTAAATCTGTTTCAGAAGAATGTACTCAAGCTGCTTTAGAGCTCAAGCTCTTGATTGAGCAGATGCGTGAACAAGTCCAAAATTTAGAGTAACCATCACTTACACAAATTATTATGGCCAGCCCTAAACCTAAAGCTAACCTATCTCCCGCTTATCAAGGCAGCATGTTGATGATCGTTGCCCCATCAGGCGCTGGAAAATCCTCTTTGGTGAATGCCTTATTGCAAGAAGATACGGCGCTCAAGCTCTCCCTTTCCACTACAACCCGTGCGCCAAGGCCAGGCGAGGTGGATGGCAAGGACTATCGCTTTATTAAAAGAGATGAATTTATAGCGGAACGCGATCAAGGTAATTTTTTGGAGCATGCAGAAGTGCACGGCAATTTTTACGGCACCTCCAAAGCTTGGATCGAAACCCAGATGAAAACCGGGCGCGATGTGATGCTCGAGATCGACTGGCAGGGCGCCCAGCAAATTCGTCAAATTATTCCCGAAGTGCAGTGGATCTTCATCTTCCCGCCTTCATTTGAGGCCTTAGAGGAGCGCTTGCGTAAACGTGGGCAGGATGATGAGGAAACCATTCAGAGAAGGTTGGCTGCAGCCCATTTAGAGCTTCAGCATGCCCATGAAGCGGATTTCATTGTCATCAACGATGATTTTGAGCAGGCTTTAATTGATTTACGCCATGTTGTTGCTGCCAGCCGCTTACGCTCAGGGCCAATTATGGCTCGCAACCCAGCGCTTTTAAGGCGGCTTGGGGTCTAATCAGTTATCCTATAGGTATTGAAGCTAAATTTAAGTGAGTTCAGCATGGCCCGTATTACTGTAGAAGATTGTCTAAAAACTATCCCAAATCGTTTTGAGCTGGTATTGGCCGCGACTTATCGCGCACGTCAATTAGTTCAAGGTCACTCCCCACGTGTTGAGTCCAGAGATAAAGCAACTGTAGTTGCCTTACGTGAAGTTGCTGCTGGTGTAACTGACCGTGACATGTTGACCAAAGTACCTTTGTAATTCAGGGGTTCCGTTGTGGAGCTCCCCTTAGGCGACCAAAACACATCGGAATCCAAAGGTCGGGTCTCGCCTAAAGAGACTGTTAATAGCGATAAGTCTTCCATCATCGCAACATTGTTAGCTCAATCGAGCCGACATTTATTTGGCCCTACCTCTGCGCCAGCACTGCCACTAAAGCATCAGGTTGTTTCTATCGATGGCCTGATTTCTAAAATAGGCTATCTCAAGCCTGAAGAGGTTACGCTCATTAAGCAAGCATTTCATTTTGCAGATGCGGCTCATCTCGGGCAGTATCGTCACAGTGGCGAACCTTACATTACCCATCCCGTATCCGTTGCTGAATTGTGTGCCACCTGGCATTTAGATGCTTCCTCCATCATGGCGGCTTTGCTGCATGATGTAATTGAAGATACGGGATGTACTCAAGCTGATCTAGTTGGAAAGTTTGGCAGCAAAGTAGCCGAGCTTGTCGAAGGTTTGACTAAGCTGGATAAATTGGAGTTCCAAAGTCATGCTGAAGCGCAAGCAGAAAGCTTTCGTAAGATGTTTATGGCAATGGCCCGTGATGTGCGAGTCATTCTGGTCAAGCTAGCTGATCGCACACACAATATGCGTACGCTTGATGCTGTACCGATGGAAAAGCGTCGCAGGGTAGCTACCGAGACCATTGAGATCTATGCTCCGATTGCCCATCGCTTAGGCCTCAATATTATTTACCGCGACTTGCAGGACTTGAGTTTCCGTTATTCGATGCCTATGCGCTTTAGGGTAATCGAAGATGCAGTGAAGCGGGCGCGTGGCAATCGCAAAGAGATGGTAGAAAAGATTTTGCAGAACGCCCGTATGGCTTTTGCAAAAGTGAATCTCGAAGTTGATCTACAAGGCCGAGAAAAAACCCTCTTCAGTATTTACAACAAAATGCGAAGCAAGCATCTGAGCTTTTCTCAAGTGCTCGATGTCTATGCCTTTAGGGTTACTGTGCACTCGATTGATGAGTGCTATCGTGCTCTCGGAATTTTGCATGCTCTCTATAAGCCAATGCCTGGCAAGTTTAAGGACTACATTGCGATTCCTAAGCTCAACGGCTATCAGTCCTTGCACACAACCCTCTTAGGGCCATCGGGTGTGCCGGTTGAGTTTCAGATACGTACTGGCGATATGCATGCGGTCGCTGAGGCTGGTGTTGCTGCGCACTGGGCATATAAGGATGGCGGACCGGATATGAGCGAGGTACAAAACCGGGCTCATCAATGGCTGCAATCCTTGATTGATATTCAGGACAGTAGTGGGGATTCACAAGAATTCTTAGAACACGTCAAAATTGATTTGTTCCCCGACGCAGTGTATGTTTTTACTCCAAAGGGTCAGATTAGAGCCTTGCCACGTGGCGCTACCGCCTTAGACTTTGCTTATTCAATTCATAGTGATGTGGGCAACACTTGTGTTGCAGTCAAGATTAATGGCATGCAATTACCGCTACGTAGTGAGTTAAAGAATAGCGATATTGTTGAAGTGGTGACATCGGCCAACTCCCAGCCGAATCCGGGCTGGTTGGCATTCGTTAGGACGGGCAAAGCTCGCGCCTCTATTCGCCATTCACTGAAGACCAAGCACTACGCCGAGTCTCTACAGTTGGGCGAGCGCCTCTTGGCGCATGCTTTGCGTCAACAAGGGGTGGATGCCGGCCTCTTATCTCCAGAGATCTGGGAAAAGTTATTGCACTGGACTGGTGATAAAACGCGCGAAGAGGCCTGTGTCAACATTGCTTTGGGTCGCAGATCCCCGCAAGAGTTAGCTATTCGATTGAAGATCTTGATTGATGACGAGGGTGGTTCAGAGCAAATGCGCTTGGGCGCGGCAGATTGGGTTACCCCTCATCAAGAAATTGCCTCACATCACCATCAGCGTCAGGCTATTTTGGTCGATGGTCGCGAAGGAAATTCGATAAGCTTTCAAACCTGTTGCCATCCGATCCCAGGCGACAACATTATTGGCTATCTCGGAAAGGGTGAAGGTTTACAGGTACACACTAATGACTGTCCAGTAGCCCTCAAAATGCTTTCGAAGGATAGCGACAAGTGGGTAGAGGTCGAGTGGGGCAAAGAGGTTAACCGAGAATTTGAGGTTGATCTTGCAATCGATACCCGCCAAGGAAAGGGTGTTCTGGCTAGAGTGGCTAGTAGTGTGACTGCTGCGGACTCCAACATCATGAACGTATCTATGGATGACCGATATAAAGAAGATGCCGTTACGATTCGATTCACAATACAAGTATCAGATCGTTTGCACCTTTCCAAGGTCATGCGTAGCCTGCGCACCAATCATGATGTGATGCGCGTGACTCGAGTTCGGGCTAGCTAATTTATTTACCTACTATTGGTACTGAACATCTAGGATTTCAATTTCACTAGGGCCCGATGGCGTCTGAATTTTGACGCAATCACCTACGCGTGCTTTGATCAGAGCTTTAGCAATCGGGGAGACCCAACTGACGTGACCAAGCTCTAAATCAACCTCATCAACGCCCACAATAGTGATAGTCGTCTCCTTGCCTGCATTGACACCCTCTAGGCTTGCATAAGTCACAGTGGCCCCAAAAAAAACCTGCTCAGCATCTGCTTCGCCTGATTTTCGGGCTTGGTTATCGACTACCACAGCAAATTCCAGGCGCTGGTTCAGGAAGCGAATCCGTCGATCTATCTCTCGAAGTCGCTTTTTTCCGTAGATATAGTCGCCATTTTCAGAGCGGTCGCCATTGGATGCGGCCCAGTGAACAACCTTGACAACCTCAGGCCGATCAAGGTCCAGGAGCTGTAAAAGCTCGCTTTTGATGCGTTCATGACCAGCGGGTGTAATGTAGTTCTTCTCTTCCATGGCATAATTATGGCTGTTGCGGCTGTAGCTCAGCTGGATAGAGTACTTGGCTACGAACCAAGGGGTCGTGGGTTCAATTCCTGCCAGCCGCACCAACCTATACAGGGCCTAGTTGAAAAACTGGGCCCTTTTTCTTTTTAGCCATTTCACAGTGGTTTCACGCAAATCCCTTATAGTTTGCCTATGGCCATTTCTGACCTTAATTCCGCGATTTCACCAGCTCCAGTAGCTATTTGGACGCAAACTGACGCAATCCATGCTCAAGTTAGCTTGAGCGGTGCTGTCAACGTGTATTCATTGGCCAGCGTGTGGACAAATATTCGGAAAAAACAAAACCTCTGGTTAGCACAAGGAAATGCCCAAAACCATGCTTTGGTTTTTGATGCTTCAAAAGTGAGCTCTTTAGATGGATCCGCATTTGCATTCTTAATAGATGTCCAAGAAGCTCAGCAAAAAGCGGGTGGACAGTTTGAGATTCAAGGATTGGATCCAAAGTATCAGCCGCTATTGAATGAGTTTGACCCCATCAATAAACTATTTCCGGTTCCTGCACCAAAACCAAAAACCAGTTTTGTTGTCAGTGTTGGTATGGCGGCACAAAATTTTTTGGATGATGTCCGCGGTTTAGTGACCTTTGTTGGGCATCTCTCTGCGGATTTAGCATGGTCAATACGCAATGTCAGGCAAGTGCGTTGGGGAGATTTTGTCAATGCGGCTGTAGAGGCAGGCATCTCTGCATTACCGATTGTTGGCCTCGTTGCCTTTTTGATTGGCGTTATCTTATCTTTTCAGGCAGCAATTGGCATGCAACAGTTTGGAGCAGTTTCTTTTGTCGGCCCTCTAGCTGCTTTAGGAATAGTGCGTGAGATGGGGCCTTTAATTACTGCCATCCTATTAGCTGGCCGCTCATCTGCTGCTTTTGCTGCGGAGATCGGCACAATGACTGTCAACAGTGAAGTAGATGCTTTGGTCACTGGTGGTTTAAGTCCAGTTCGATTCTTGGTTGTGCCACGGGTATTGGCAGGGATCTTGGTGGCGCCAATTCTGACTCTATACGCAGATATCGTCAGCATTTTTTCTTCGATGTTAACAATGCAAATTTACGGTATCCCCTTTATTAATTTTTATAACGGCATGTTAGCTGCTGTCGATATTGAGGATGTGCTCTCTGGGCTTGTGAAAGCTACTTTATTTGGTGTGGTTGTTTCTGCGATGGGATGTTTGCGCGGCATGCAAACTGGGACCGGCGCCGCTGCGGTGGGTATTTCTGCCACCAGAGCGGTGGTGAGTAGCATTGTCATGATTGTTTTGGTTGACGGTATTTTTGCTTATATCTCCTACAGGACAGGGTTTTAATGAACGCAATAGAAAACGCGATCGACGTTCAAAACCTCTCTGTAGGGTACGGCTCCAAAGTGCTATTGCAGAACCTGAATTTTTCTGTCGCTAATGGTGAGATTTTTGTCATTCTAGGTGGATCCGGTTGTGGCAAATCGAGTCTCTTAAAGAATTTATTTGGTCTGTATCAACCTCTCTCTGGAGATGTATTGATCGAGGGTCAAAATATCACTACCGCTCAGGGTGCTGAACGCCAAAAAATTATGACGAGCTTTGGTGTGATGTATCAGCAAGGCGCTTTATTTGGCTCTATGAATTTGCTTGATAACGTAACCCTCTTTATGGAGGAGTACACCCAGCTAACTAGAGATCAAATGAATTTATTGGCGCGATGTAAGTTGGACTTAGTGGGCTTACTCCCATACGAAACTTATATGCCTAGTGAGATTAGTGGTGGCATGCAAAAACGCGCAGCGATTGCGCGCGCCATGGCTTTGGATCCAAAGATCTTATTTTTGGATGAGCCTTCAGCCGGTCTTGATCCGATTACGTCAGCCGATCTTGACAGTACGATTTTGGATTTATCAAAAAACTTAGGATTTACCTTTGTCATCGTTTCACATGAATTAGCAAGTATTTATTCGATTGCCGACAAGGTAATCATGTTGGACAAGGACGCTAAAGGCATTATTGCTGAGGGTGACCCTAAAGTATTAAGAGACACTAGTAAAGATCCTAGGGTGCATCAATTCTTTAATCGCATTATGAGCAAGGACGCAGCATGAGTAACAACTCCAATCCCAATTATTTCCGCTTAGGCATTTTTGTTCTGGCGGCAATCGGTGCATTGCTCACCATTATCTTAATCTTTGGCTCGGGTCAGTTCTTTAAAAAGTCATTCATGGTGGAGACCTATGTAAAGCAATCGGTGACTGGCCTAGATGCTGGAGCAGCGGTGCGCTTTCGGGGGGTAAAGATTGGACAGGTAACTTCCATTACTTTATCAGGGGATGTGTATGAGAAAGATATCCCGATGCTTCAGAAGCAAGAGTATGTTGTCGTAAGAATGCAAATTTATGGCGACTCTATAGAAAAGAGTCACCTCGAAACTTTTATTAAAGATAATTTGCGTGCCCGTATTAGATCGATGGGTATTACTGGTGTGAATTATGTGGAGCTAGATTTTTATCCTAAATCTGATCAAATCTACACCCTCAAATACCCGTGGGAGCCAGAGTACCCAGTAGTTCCATCGATGCCAAATCAGGCTGATGAAATTATTTCTGGTATCCAAAAACTGATTGGTGCCTTCAATGGCTTAGATGTGGATGGGACCCAGAAGAAATTTGATGCGTTATTAGGTAACTTAAATAAGCTAATGGCTGGCGATGGAAGGGATAGTGCAGGTCTCATCAATACAGTGCAAGATCTCAATGTGCTCTTAGATCGTATTGCTAGGGTTACTGATAAAGATCAACTGAACATCCTGATGCGTGAATTGATTGCCACCATGGTTTCTTTGCGCCAAACCGTGACTAGCGTCCAAGGTGACACCACTGCAACCCTAGAAAATCTTCGCCAAGCCAGTGAACAGTTAAATGAGTTCACCCGCGTGGCAAGTCAATCACCGTCTACCTTGATTTGGGGTGAGCCACCTGCACGCATTACTCCTCCAATGAATGGAGTTCAAAAATGATGTCAATGAAAATCCAGATGATGAAAAATTCAAGCCTGACTCGGTTTGCTGTTTGCGCATTAGTCATCGCCACATTGAGTGCCTGCTCCTTACCTAAAAGACCCGCCTTGGAAACTAGCAGCTGGATGGTTGCGCCTGAGCGCACAGGAGCACCATACAAACCGCGTAGCGATTTATGGTTGAAGATGGGTTCAGTCACGACCACCCCGCCTTTTGATGGCAAGTCTTTGGTTTATCGTCTTGGCGATCAGCGCTATGAAAAGGATTTCTACAATATTTATTCTGCGCTGCCAAATGAGATGGTTGGTAATGCCACTCGCCAGTGGTTGAATAATGCTCAAATCTTTTCCATGACAGTGGGGCAGGGTAATAGCTTTTTCCCTTATTACAACTTGCAAGTTTCAGTGGAAGAGTTTTATGGCGATTACCGCGTCCGTCCGGAGGCAGTTGTTACAGCAGAGTTTTTCCTATCCGCAACTGATCCGCAAAAGCGCAATCCAGTAATTGGTAAAAATCGTTACACCAAGAGAATCATGCTAAAAGACAATAGCCCTCAAGCATTGGTCTTGGGTCAGCAGGAGGCTCTAGCGCAAATTTTGAAAGAGTATGAGGCAGTGCTGTATAAGTACGCTGGAAATCTGCCCCCACCTTTAGGGCAATAGTCATTTTAGAATTACTACAAATATAAAAAGTGGAGAAGACATGGATTTAGGACTGAGAGGTAAAGTGGCATTAGTAATGGCATCTAGCAGAGGCTTAGGTCAAGCTATGGCGGTTTCTCTAGCTCGTGAAGGTGTTAAGGTGGCTGTAACTGGTCGCAATCCCGAGGGCCTAAAAAAATCTGTTGAGTTAATTGAGGCTGCCGGTGGAACTGCATTGGCTTTGAGTTGGGATTTATCGGATCCTTCTGTCATTGACGGCCTAGTCAGCAAAATAGAACAAGAGCTTGGCCCAATTGATATCTTGGTCAATAACACTGGCGGACCTCCTCCAACATTGGCTGCTGGCCAAGACCCCGCTTTATGGCAAAAAAGTTTTAATGACATGGTCCTATCGCTCATTAGCATTACTGATCGCGTGCTTCCGGGTATGCGTCAGCGTAAATGGGGCCGCATTATTACTAGCACTACTTCAGGTGCGATTGCTCCAATTAAGAACTTGGCAATTTCCAATACCTTACGCGCTGCACTATTAGCCTGGTCGAAAACCTTGTCGGCAGAAGTGGCTGCCGATGGAGTGACAGTGAATGTGATCATGCCGGGTCGTGTAGCAACCGATCGCTTGCGTCAATTGGATGAAGCGCGTGCTCAACGTGAGAACATTAGCTACGACTCTGTTGTGAAATCTAGCTTGAATCTGATCCCAGCGGGTCGTTATGGTGATCCTCAGGAATATGGTGATACTGCTGCGTTTTTAGCAAGTCAAAACGCTTCATATATCACTGGGTCAGTGATCCGGGTTGACGGCGGCCAGATTCAGGCGATTTAGTCGCCGTGCTAGTGAGTTTTCTGCGGGATATTCGGCGAGACTTGCGATCCAGTGAGCTGCTTGCTTTACTGGTTGCGCTAACTCTATCGGTTGCAGCTTTATCTAGCGTCAGTTTTCTGGCGGATCGGATGCAGCGAGCCTTTGAGTTTGATGCTCGCCAACTTCTTGCTGCAGATATACTGCTTGTTTCTGATCAGCCTTTGCCTGAACGGTTTATTCGAGAGGCAAATAATCGTCAGCTGAGTGTTGCTCAGACCGTTGTTTTTCCGAGTATGGCCACTGTTGGTGCGCAAAGTAAGCTTGCATCCCTCAAAGCGGTATCTAACACTTATCCCTTGCGCGGGTCTTTGCAGGTCTCACCCTCCCAGGCCGGCCTCACTCCGCCAGCTGCTTCAGTCTGGGTAGACCCAGCTATGCTCAATACATTGAAGGCCAAAGTGGGCGATCAGATGTTATTGGGAGACAAGACGTTTTTAATTGGCGGCATTTTAGAGCGCGAACTCGACCGGGGTGCAGGCTTTATGAACTTTGCACCACGCGTCATGATGTCACTAGATGACTTGCAGTCAACAGGTTTAATTGGTTTGGGTAGTCGCGTTACTTATCGTCTATTGCTGGCGGGAAATGATCAGGCTATTTCTGATTATGAAAAATGGGCTACTCAATGGATTGAATCTGAGGGTCTCAGAGGAATGCGTATTGAGACCTTGGAAAACGCGCAACCGGTGATGCGTAAGACTCTAGAGCGAGCAGAGCGATTTTTATCTTTAGTTGCCTTGTTGACCGCAATGGTGGCTGCAGTAGCAATTGCATTATCTGCGCGTCGTTATGTTTTAAAGCAGTCAGATGTTTGTGCAGTTATGAAATGTCTTGGGGCAAGTCAAGGGGCAATTCTAGTAAATCAAATCAAAGTATTGGGGGCTCTGTGCTTATCAGCTGCACTTATGGGTTCAGCTATTGCTTACGGCGTTCAAGAAATATTAATTCATATTTTGGGTGATTTAGTTTTTGCTGATTTGCCTGTGATTTCCCTCTGGCCATTAACTTGGAGCATCTTATTCTCCTCCTGTTTATTAATTGGCTTTGCTGGCCCACCCTTATTTAGTTTGGTCATGATCTCGCCAGTTCGGCTGATTCGAAAGGAGTTAGGTGCTGTCAATATCAAGTCACTTTGGGTTGCACTTTTTGGAATTATTACTTGTCTAGCCTTAATTGCTATCGCAGCGCAGGATTTGAAACTAGCTTCTTGGGTTGCGATTAGCTTCACTTTGGCCGTTACTTTGTTTGCCATAGTTTCTTGGTCATCACTACGCCTGCTTAATCTTGGTTTTTCGAGTTGGAGCACTAAGAGCTTTGCTCTCCGCTTTGCGTTGACTGTGCAAGCGCGCCGCGCAGGATTTGCGGTAATGCAAATTACTGCTCTGGGCATTGCCTTGATGGCTTTACTACTCATTCTCTTACTTCGTCAGGATTTATTGGTCACTTGGCAGGGAAACATTCCAGCTGATGCACCCAATCGCTTCATGATTAACATTCAGGAAGATCAAAAGCTAGGCATTACCCAGTCTTTACTTGGTGCGGGAGTTGCTAACCCTAGTTTTAGTCCAATGGTCCGTGCACGCCTGGTTGAGGTTAATGGCAAAGCTATTGGGCCGAATGATTATGTTGATGAAAATGCACGTCGCTTAGTCGATCGAGAATTTAATCTCTCTTATACCGAGCAATTGCCAGATGGTAATCGAATTACTTCTGGAAAATGGATTGATGGCAGTGCGCCGCAAGTTTCTTTGGAGGCGGGTATTGCAAAGACCTTAAAGCTTAAGCTGGGTGATCAAATGACTTTTGAACTCGCTGGTGAAAAAGTTACCGCACCAATCACTTCTCTTCGTAAACTGGATTGGAGTTCCATGAAGGTGAATTTTTTTGTCATCATGTCGCCCGCCATGCTTGCTGAAATGCCCCAATCATGGATTACCTCCTACTATCAAAGTCCTCTCATTGAAGGGCTTGATTACCAACTTGCACAGAGCTACCCCAATCTCACTATTGTCGATGTAGCGTCCTCTTTGCAACAGATACAAGACGTATTGGATCGACTGTCTTCAGTACTGGGTCTTCTGTTTGCCTTTACGATCGCAGCAGCAATTCTGGTTTTAGTGGCTGCAATTGCAGCCACTCAAGATGAGCGCTTTAGAAGTGCTGCATTACTCAAAGCGGTAGGTGCATCGCGCGCTTTACTAAGAAAGATAGCTCTGGCTGAACTGTTGATTATTGGAGTGCTCTCTGGAGTTTTAGCTGGACTAGCTGCTGGAGTAGCAGCGTGGGCGCTGGGTCGATTTGTATTGGAGATTGAGTTCAATGCATTCGTACAGTCTTTAGCGATGGGAATTATCTTTGGAGTCTCTGCTTGTCTCTTGGCTGGATATCGTTTTCAAAGAAAAATTCAAACAACAACTGCAATGGAGTGTTTGCGCGAGATCTAGGGCGCACTCTCTAACGAGAGTACTTTAGGAGAGTTTCACTAAGTTTTTTGGCAGCTCAACTAAACGCGTTCCACTAAAGCGATCTGGCAGACTTTGTCGTAGCAACGGGCTAACGCGATTCAAATAGATGCTTAATGGCCATAGAAATAAAGCAACCGCAAATAGCATTTCAATAATTTGCCATCTCTGAAGTTCGAAAACCCACTGCAGAAGGACGCAAGGTATGAGCCATAGAGATCCATAGACATAGCGCCAGATTGCTTGCTTTCGAGTGAGCTTGTGGCCACCTGGACCAATCATGCGTATCCGCCAGGTTTGCATCGCAAGCGTTTGCCCTGACTTTGTCCAATACCAGGAAAAGTAGATCCCAAGAACCACATAGAGGTAGAGGAAGGTGAGCCAACTCGGTAATGAGACGCCAAACAGAATGCCTAAGCCTAAATTGGGAACTAAAAATGTTAGGGCAATTACACCCAGTAAAACCAACTGCTCATAAAGCGTACAAGAAACACGTCGCCAAAATTGCGGAGCAGGAAGCGTATCTAATTCCGCTGAGGTAATCACGACTGAGGAATTCTTATTGATTGCTTGAGTCGCTATCCGAGCTTGCGCCTTGCGGAACAACTTCTTGAGCTGGAGTGACTGCGGCAGGTAATGCCGGAGCTAAGTTCGACTGCTGAATGATGGGATGTTGTTGCAAGGTTGGCGCACTTACGACCGTGGGCTTCTTCTTTTGATTTAATTCAGCCTGAGCAAGTTTATTTTTTTGCTCGGCACTCAGTTTTTGATAAGCGCTCCAAGCTTCAGCTTTTTTCTCAGGCGGAAACTTGAGGCTGCTTAGGTAATTCTCTCGTGCAATACGACGATCTTTTTGAGACAGGTTTGACCAGCTGGCCATGCGAGACTGAAGCCGTTGTTGATCTATTGCCTTCATCCTGGGGTACAGGTTGGCCACCTGGGTCCATCGTTTACGACTTTCAGGCAACATGTAGTCCCAATCACCCTCGAGAGGGGCCAGAATGTTTTGTTGTTCAGGCTTTAGACCTTCCCATGTCCCATCCTGCTTTTTCGCTGGGGTAACCGTGCTTTTGCCGTGATTACTTGTTGCTGTCTGAGCAAATGCGGTGGGCGAGATTAGAGCGCTAATAGCTAGCGTAAGGGCTGAGCTGATGCTGAGGACTGCACAAATAGAGCGTAAGTTTTTTAGCATGCGCTATTTGAGTTTTCGTTTGATATTAAGAAGGTGATTTGGGTGTATCCAAGCCATCTTGCTCTGCATCGGCTAAGGGGCCATTCTTGAGGAAGCGCATAAAGCCGCTATCAGCATAGGCATCAGGGGGTACATCGTCGCTTAACAGGGCTGCATCTAACTCGGCAATGTCATTAATCCGGGAGTTATCTTGCCATTGGGCAATTCCGACTAAGCCAAAAACAAGAACAACAAGAGGGATCACCCAGCCCACGTTATTCCAAAAAGAACGAGAACCCGAAGACCAGTTCCCAGAGGTGCTGGCCAAAACATATTGTTTGATACGCACTTTTTCTGGTTTTTTTACGGAAAGCGCTTTTAAGCGCGCTGCATACAGACGATCTTTGATGCCAGCTGGCAAGGATTGAGACCCTTGGCGGAGCAGGGCAGCAGCGGACTGGCCAAATTGGTCAGCTTCTGTTGGGTTTAGGATATCTTGATTGCGGTTCACAGCGTAATTCCTTTTAATTTCAATGCTTTAGCTAGAGCTTGGGTAGCTCTTGAGCAGTGGGTTTTGACGCTTCCCTCGCTACAACTCATAGCAAGGGCAGTTTCAGTAATACTTAGCTCATCCCAATAACGCATCAGGAAGGCTTCTCGTTGACGGACAGGTAATTTTGATATTTCTGACTCTAGGGACTCCAAAAGCTGACTTCGCTCCAGCTTAAAGGCACCATCTTGGTGAATTTCACTGTCATCCGGGGCGGAAAGTGACTCTAAGGGGTCGAAATCATCATTTTCATCTGATTTCTTGCCCATATTGGAGAATAGGGTTACCCAGGTATTGCGAACCTTTTGACGTCTAAACCAGTCATGAATACGGTTTTGCAGAATTCTGGTGAAAACCAGTGGTAGCTCGGCTGCGGGGCGGTCACCATATTTTTCAGACAACTTAATCATGGCATCTTGAACAATATCTAAGGCTGCATCGTCATCTCGCACAGCATAGACAGCTTGCTTGAAAGCACGCTGCTCAACACTGCTGAGGAAGTCAGAAAGTTCTTGGGGTGAAGCCATTCAGTGGATTAGACCTGAATCAGATGGAATTGGTCTATTTTAGGGGATTGCTATAGAATGTAGGGCTTACTACCTAGAATCTCATTCAAGAAGTGGTTTTTTCCGGTAGCAGCGCCGTTCGAACTCGGGCCACAAGCAAGAGACAGAACAGACCAAACAATTTTTTGCCGAAAATTGCAAAGGACGAAAGAAAATGAATACAAGCAGCGCCGAATTTTTAGCTTCTAAAGCTAACCAAGACACAGCAAACCCAAATTCCACAGCGAATGCGCCTGAAATGATTGGCGCCGAGATGTTGGTGAAGGCATTGCACAAAGAGGGTGTTGAATATGTTTGGGGTTACCCAGGCGGTTCAGTTCTCTTCATCTACGATGAAATCTTTAAGCAGGACAAGTTTGAACATATTCTTGTTCGTCATGAGCAAGCAGCAGTTCATGCGGCCGATGGCTATGCGCGCGCAACCGGTAAGGTTGGCGTTGCTCTAGTCACTTCAGGTCCAGGTGTTACCAATGCGGTTACCGGCATTGCTACTGCTTACACTGACTCCATCCCAATGGTGGTCATTAGCGGCAACGTGCCTACGTATGCAATTGGTGAAGATGCTTTCCAGGAAGCGGATACCGTTGGTATTACTCGCCCAGTGGTGAAGCATAATTTCTTAGTGAAGGATGTAAAAGACCTTCCTTTAGTGATTAAGAAAGCTTTTCACATCGCCCAAACAGGTCGGCCAGGCCCAGTATTGATCGACATCCCTAAGGATGTCTCCGCTGCGAAGGGGCCATTTGTTTATCCAGATACCTTGGAGATGCGTTCTTATAACCCGGTAATCAAAGGGCATAGTGGGCAGATTCGTAAGGCAGTTTCTTTATTGCAAGAAGCAGAGCGCCCATACATCTATACCGGTGGTGGCGTTATCTTGGCTGATGCTGCACCTGAGTTAAAAGAGTTTGCTGATTTGCTGGGCTATCCAGTAACCAATACCTTGATGGGTCTTGGTGGATTTCCTGGTACGAGTCCTCAGTTCCTCGGTATGCTCGGTATGCACGGTACTTACGAAGCCAATATGGCGATGCAGCACAGCGATGTGTTGATTGCGATTGGCGCTCGTTTTGATGACCGCGTGATCGGTAATACCACGCACTTTGCAAGCCATCCTCGCAAGATTATTCATATTGATATCGATCCCTCCGTGATTTCAAAGCGGGTGAAAGTGGATGTACCTATCGTTGGTAATCTCAAGGAAGTATTGCAAGAGATGACTGCTCAGCTTAAAGCTGCTGGTCCACGTAAGAATGATGCCAAGTTAGCGGCATGGTGGGAGCAGATTAACGAGTGGCGCAAAAAAGATTGCCTGAAGTACGACGAAGCTTCGCAAATTGTGAAGCCTCAGTACGTTGTTCAGAAGTTATGGGAGCTTACTGGTGGCGATGCATTCATTTGCTCTGACGTAGGTCAGCATCAAATGTGGGCCGCTCAGTTCTATAAGTTTGATAAGCCCCGTCGTTGGATTAACTCTGGTGGTCTGGGTACGATGGGCGTTGGCTTGCCGTATGCCATGGGTATCAAGAAGGCATTCCCTGATAAAGATGTATTCACCATTACAGGTGAGGGTTCGATTCAGATGTGTATTCAAGAGTTGTCTACTTGTAAACAGTACGACACGCCTGTGAAGATCGTGTCATTGAACAACCGTTACCTCGGTATGGTTCGTCAATGGCAAGAGCTAACTTATAACAAGCGCTATTCCAGTTCGTATATGGATTCTTTGCCAGACTTTGTGAAGCTGGCAGAGGCTTTTGGCCACGTTGGTATGCGCATTGAGAAAAAGTCTGATGTTGAAGGCGCTCTGAAAGAAGCGATTCGTTTAAAAGATCGCACTGTGTTTATGGATTTCCAGACCGACCCAGAAGAAAACGTTTGGCCAATGGTTCAAGCGGGTAAGGGTATTACTGAAATGCTTTTGGGTAGCGAGGATCTCTAATGCGACATATTATTTCTGTATTGATAGAGAACGAACCAGGCGCATTGTCCCGAGTTGTTGGCTTGTTCTCTGCACGTGGTTACAACATTGAAACCTTAAGTGTTGCACCTACTGAAGATCCATCGCTTTCTCGTATGACGATAGTCACGATTGGCTCTGAGGATGTGATTGAGCAAATTACAAAACACTTAAATCGCTTGGTTGAAGTGGTGAAGGTATTTGATTTGACTGAAGGTCCTCATATCGAGCGTGAGTTGATGATGATTAAAGTTCGCGCGGTAGGTAAGGAGCGTGAAGAGTTGAAGCGTACAACGGATATCTTCCGTGGTCGCATCATTGATGTGACTGATAAGAGCTACACCATTGAATTGACTGGTGATGGCGCTAAATTGGATGCCTTTATTGATTCGATTGATCGTGCATCAATTCTGGAAACTGTCCGTTCGGGTGGTTCTGGTATTGGGCGCGGTGAACGCATTCTCAAGGTTTAATTTTTTTAACTGATTACTGAATTAACTACATTTTCAATACAAGGAAAGAGCATGAAAGTTTTTTACGATAAAGACGCTGATTTGTCCCTCATTAAAGGCAAAAAAGTCACCATCATTGGTTACGGTTCACAGGGCCACGCACATGCTTTGAATCTCAAAGATTCAGGTTGCAACGTGACTGTTGGTTTACGTAAAGACGGTGCTTCTTGGAGCAAAGCTGCGAATGCTGGCTTGACAGTTAAAGAGGTTGGCGAAGCTGTTAAAGATGCAGATGTAGTCATGATGCTCTTGCCTGATGAGCAAATCGCTGAGGTGTACAACAAAGAAGTACATCCAAATATCAAGCAAGGCGCTGCATTGGCATTCGCTCACGGCTTTAACGTTCACTACGGTCAAGTTCAGCCACGTGCCGACTTGGACGTCATCATGATTGCCCCTAAAGCACCAGGCCACACTGTTCGCGGAACTTATGCTCAAGGTGGCGGTGTTCCACATTTGATCGCTGTATACCAAGATAAATCTGGCTCTGCTCGTGATGTTGCTTTGTCATATGCAACAGCAAACGGTGGTGGTCGTGCCGGCATTATTGAAACGAACTTCCGTGAAGAAACTGAAACTGACTTGTTCGGTGAGCAGGCTGTTCTTTGTGGTGGCGCAGTCGAGTTGATTAAGGCTGGTTTTGAAACTTTGGTTGAGGCTGGTTACGCTCCTGAAATGGCTTACTTCGAGTGCTTGCATGAACTCAAGTTGATTGTTGACTTGATCTACGAAGGTGGTATCGCCAACATGAACTACTCTATCTCTAATAACGCTGAGTACGGTGAGTATGTGACTGGCCCACGTGTTGTAACGGAAGATACTAAGAATGCAATGCGTCAGTGCTTGAAAGATATTCAGACTGGTGAGTACGCTAAGAGCTTCATCTTGGAAAACAAAGCAGGCGCACCTACTTTGATTTCACGTCGTCGTTTGAATGCTGAGCATGATATTGAGATAGTTGGTGCTAAGTTGCGCGCGATGATGCCTTGGATTGCAAAGAACAAGTTGGTTGACCAAACTAAGAACTAAGCAGCATTAAAGTAACAAGCGGTTTGAAATTAATAGCAGTAACTAAAAAGGCTCAGAACAAAGATGATGTATCCGCACCCCATTATTGCGAAAGAAGGTTGGCCGTATTTGGCATTAGTGGGGGCTATTACTTTGCTAGTCCACTACCTGGGTGGTATTGCGTGGTCATGGCCTTTGTGGATCATCTTTACCTTTGTTCTGCAGTTCTTCCGCGATCCACAGCGCATTGCTGCCATCGGTCGTGACTTAGTTTTATCTCCAGCTGACGGCCGTATTGTCGTTGTGGAAAAAGCCAATGACCCTTATGCGGGTCGTGAAGCTTTGAAGATTAGTGTTTTCATGAATGTATTTAACGTTCACTCCAACCGTAGCGCAGTCAATGGCTTGGTAAAAGAGATTCAGTATTTCCCTGGCAAGTTTGTGAATGCCGATCTAGATAAAGCCTCTACTGAGAATGAGCGTAATGCTGTGGTGATTGATGCCAATGGCCAAATCGTGACTTTGGTTCAAGTTGCAGGGCTTATTGCCCGCCGTATTCTCTGTTATATCCATGTGGGCGATAGACTTAAAGCAGGTGAGCGATACGGCTTTATTCGCTTTGGCTCTCGTGTCGATGTATATTTACCCTTAACAGCCGAGCCTTTGGTCACTGTTGGTGATAAGGTTTTTGCTACGAATACTGCATTAGCTCGCGTACCCGGCTTAGATTAATTAAGTCGTTTTAACTGGGAATATTCTTTGAGTACATTTCGTCGTCGTGGCCGCATTGACCGTAGTCGCTTGGCACGCACCCGCACCGATCGCACTCAAGATGAGTGGGCGGAGGATCTTGGTGATGAAATTGATTTCGAAGTAGAAGACTTGCACGAGAATAAGACGCGTAAACGCAGCAAAGGTATTTACCTGCTTCCCAATGCATTCACTACTGCAGCCTTGTTCTGCGGTTTCTTTGCTATCGTCAATGCGATGAACCATCAGTTTGAGATGGCCGCGATTGCCATCTTTGCATCTTTGGTTTTGGATGGCATGGATGGTCGTGTTGCACGAATGACAAATACCCAAAGTGCTTTTGGCGAACAGTACGACTCTTTGGCTGACATGGTGTCATTTGGCGTAGCTCCAGCGCTTGTGGCTTATGAGTGGGCTCTAAAAGATTTAGGTAAGTGGGGTTGGTTAGCTGCCTTTACCTATTGCGCCGGTGCTGCTTTGCGCTTGGCCCGTTTTAACGTCAATACCGGTGTTGTTGATAAGAAGTTTTTCCAGGGCTTGCCAAGTCCAGCTGCTGGCTCATTAATGGCTGGTTTTATCTGGTTGGCTGATGACAATAAGATCCCGGTACGCGACAGTGCGATTCCGTGGATTACTTTCTTCTTGGCTGTTTACGCTGGTTTGACAATGGTGTCCAATGCTCGTTTTTATAGTGGTAAGGCCTTGGATGTTCGCTATCGGGTTCCATTTGGTGTAATGGTCTTAATGATCCTTACCTTTGTGTTGATTTCATCCAACCCTCCTTTAACTCTATTTGGCCTCTTTGTGGTGTATTCCATTTCAGGTTATATCATTTGGGCGTGGGAACGACTGAGTGGTCGCCGTTTTAGCTAAAACTGGATTTTTAGGTTATATTTAAACCATGTTAATGAATTTCTCACTTCTTTCCGGTCTTCTTCTACTAGCACTAAGCCTACAGCTTGGGGCAGGTAAGGCCTGAGTTAATGAGATTAAAGTAATTCATTAGCCACCACATACCAGCCCCAGCAAATTGCTGGGGTTTTTGTTTTTAGATTTGTAATTAAGTAGAAAACATAATTAAGTAATACTGAACCGGAGAGTAGTGATGAGCGACAAAGTAATCATTTTTGATACCACCTTGCGTGATGGCGAGCAGTCGCCTGGTGCCTCAATGACCAAGGATGAGAAGGTTCGTATTGCACGCCAATTGGAACGTCTTAAGGTAGACGTGATCGAGGCTGGATTTGCTGCAAGCTCTGAGGGTGATTTTCAGGCTATCTCTGCGGTTGCTGCTGCCGTTAAAGATTCCATCGTATGCTCACTCGCACGCGCCAATGACAAAGACATTACGAGAGCAGCGGATGCTTTGAAAGCTGCTAATGCAAAACGCATTCATGCATTCTTAGCCACTAGCCCATTGCATATGGCAGTGAAGTTGCGGATGTCTCCAGAGGAAGTATTAGAGCAAGCGAAGCGTTCTATTCGTTTTGCCCGAAATTTGGCTGAAGATATTGAGTTCTCGGCGGAAGATGGCTATCGCTCAGAAATGGATTTCTTGTGCAGGGTAGTTGAGGCGGTAATTAATGAAGGTGCAACTACCATCAACATCCCCGATACTGTAGGTTATGCCACACCTGAGTTGTATGGAGAGTTCATTAAAACTTTGCGTACCCGCGTCCCGAATTCAGATAAAGCAGTATGGTCTGTTCATTGCCACAATGACTTGGGTATGGCTGTTGCTAATTCATTGGCTGGCGTGAAGATTGGCGGCGCTCGTCAAATTGAGTGCACCATTAACGGCTTGGGTGAGCGTGCTGGTAATACAGCCCTGGAAGAAATTGTGATGGCCTTGCGCACACGCAAGGACTACTTCGAGATGGTGTGCGGCATTGATGCTACCCAGATTGTTCCGGCATCCAAATTGGTATCGCAAATTACTGGTTTTGTTGTTCAGCCAAACAAGGCAGTCGTTGGCGCTAATGCTTTTGCACATACCTCCGGTATTCACCAAGATGGCATCTTGAAGAATCGCGATACCTATGAAATCATGCGCGCTGAAGATGTGGGTTGGTCTGCTAATAAGATCGTGTTGGGCAAGCTGTCGGGTCGCAATGCATTCAAACAGCGTTTACAAGAGTTGGGTATTGCAATTGAAGCTGAAGCAGATTTGAATGAAGCATTTGTTCGCTTCAAATCATTAGCCGATCAAAAATCAGAAATCTTTGATGAAGACATTATTGCCATCATGTCGGATTCTGCTGCAGCAGAAGAGGGTGAGTTTTATAAATTTATCTCCTTGAGTCAGCATTCTGAAACGGGTGAGCGTCCAAAATCTAAAGTCACCTTCCGGGTTGGCGATAAAGAGACAAGCTCCGAGTCTGAAGGTAATGGACCAGTTGATGCCAGCCTGAACGCGATTGAAGAAGTGGTGAAGAGTGGGGCAGAGCAATTGCTTTACTCGGTCAACGCAATCACTTCAGGTACGCAGTCTCAGGGTGAGGTGACTGTGCGTTTGGCTAAGGGCGGGCGTATTGTGAACGGCGTTGGAACTGATCCAGACATCATTGCCGCTTCAGCAAAAGCGTATTTATCTGCGCTCAATAAATTGCATGATCCGAGTCAAGCTAAGCTCAATGCGCAGATGACGCCTTAAATATTTGGGTCGTATTTTCGACGCTTCTGAATTACACCTCTTATTTATCGAGGTCTGTATTTTTGTAATACTTGGTGCCCTTGCCGGTGATTTCAGCGGCAAGGCCCGAGTCAGTCAATTGGTACATCAACACGCCGGGCGCAACGACCACTGCATCTTGGTAGGCATCGCCATCTTTTTCGTATTTGGCGGCTGCAGTCATTTGACCGCCAAAGGTCCAGCCGGAATTGACGAAGTCATTTAAGGCAGCTTTTGTCTGAAATACAAAGATGTTCTGGAATGACTTAATTCCAAAGCCAAGACCAGCTTGTACTTCAGCCATATTCATATAAATTGGCTTAAGCCCATCCTTTTGGATGACTACGCCGCTGCCGGTACCTCCGCCTGCAATGAATATCTTCATGCCAAAGTTACTAAAGGTGGCATAGCCAACAGACTTTTCGATCAGTTCTTTCCCTTGGGCTGTACTTGGTATAGCGCTTTAAGGGTGTCATTGCTCGTTTTAAGAATGTCTTCCCGTTGCTGAGCAACCGTCTTTTGAGTCGCAAAAGGATTGGAAAACTGTGCAAAAGCACTGTTATTGAGGCAAAAAGTACCTAAAACCAAAGCAAAAATAGGGGTGGTCAGGCGATAAATTTTCATAAGTTATTGATTTTATTGATTATTTCTGGATAAATGCTTGAAAGGTTCTCTAGAGAATAGCAAGTTATGAGGGCAGGGTCTCATTTTTATGGCCTCTCTCTGATACAATTCGAGGGCTTTGATTTTTAAAGCTTTTTTGTTTTATTTGATTAATAAATGCACGACACAATTTGGGTGAAAGCTCAGGTGTTCGCAAGTTAGGAGTATGAAAATGGCAGTTGCTGATATTAAAACGGCGGAAATCGTCAAAGAAAACGCGCGCAGCGCAAACGATACAGGTAGCCCTGAAGTTCAAGTTTCATTGCTAACAGCCCGTATCAATGAATTAACCCCCCATTTCAAAGCTAACGCTAAGGATCATCACAGCCGTCGTGGTTTGTTGAAGATGGTTTCACGCCGTCGCCGCCTCTTGGATTATCTCAAGGGCAAGGATTTGGGTCGCTACCGCGCATTGATCGAGAAATTAGGTCTCCGTAAGTAATTCTTATCGGTATTGCAATGCCATCTTTCTTAAGGTTGTTTCGTAACAGATTCAGTCTTAAGCAGATGGCATGTTTTTTGAGCGCTTCAAGATTATTTGTGTAGGGGATCGTGTCATTCCAATGAGTTTCTGGATTGAAGAATTCAGTGCCTCCCTGGAATGGCATCCCCTGTGATCTTTAAACGCTCCAGTGTTGTCGTGACACTGCTTTATCCCACGACAAGCGTAAAAACCATGTGGCTTTTACGTGAACAATTTGGAGAAGATCAGAATGACGATGTTTAAAAAAGCAGTAAAAACGTTTCAATGGGGTAACCATCAAGTAACTATGGAAACAGGCGAGATCGCTCGCCAATCTGGTGGTGCTGTCATCGTTAACGTTGATGACACAGTAGTGATGGGTACGGTTGTAGCTTCTAAATCAGCGAAGCCAGGCCAGTTATTTTTCCCATTGACTGTTGATTACCTCGAAAAAACTTACGCTGCAGGAAAAATTCCTGGTGGCTTCTTCCGTCGTGAAGGTCGTCCATCAGAAGGCGAGACATTGATCTCCCGTTTGATCGATCGCCCATTGCGCCCTTTATTTCCAGAAGGCTTCTTAAATGAAGTTCAGGTAGTGGTGCATGTGTTGTCTATCAACCCGGATGTGCCTGCGGATATTCCTGCATTGATCGCTGCTTCTGCAGCTTTAGCAGTTTCAGGCATTCCATTTGCTGGTCCAGTCGGCGCAGCGCGTGTTGGTTACGCTAACGGCCAATATCTCTTGAATCCTACTCGTACAGAGCAAGCTACTAGCGAAATGGATTTGATTGTTGCTGGTACGCAAGCTGCTGTATTGATGGTTGAGTCAGAAGCCAATCAGTTGTCAGAAGAAGTGATGTTGGGTGCGGTTGTATATGGTCATGACCAAATGCAAACTGCGATCAATGCAATCAATGATTTAGTGCGCGAAGCTGGTAAGCCAGAGTGGGATTGGACTGCTGCTCCTAAAGATGAGCCATTCATTGCTAAGGTCACTGCACTAGCTGAAGCGCCATTGCGTGAGGCTTATCAGATTCGTCAAAAGGGCGCCCGTTCAGACAAGCTCAAAGAGATTTCTAAAACAGTTTTAGCGAAGTTAGCAGAAGAGGGTGATGTTGATGCAGTTGCTGTTAGCGACATCATGTTTGAAATCGAGGCGAAGATTGTTCGTAGCCAGATTTTGAATGGCGAGCCACGTATTGATGGTCGCGACACACGCACTGTTCGTCCGATTGAAATTCGTAATGGCGTATTGCCACGTACCCACGGTTCAGCATTGTTTACTCGCGGTGAGACACAGGCACTCGTAGTAGCTACTTTGGGTACTGCGCGTGATGAGCAGATCATTGATGCACTCGAAGGTGAGTACCGTGATCGCTTCATGTTCCACTACAACATGCCTCCGTTTGCTACTGGTGAAACTGGCCGTGTAGGTAGCCCTAAGCGTCGTGAAATTGGTCACGGTCGTTTGGCTAAGCGCGCATTGATTCCAGTATTGCCAAGCGCAGAAGATTTCGCGTACAGCATTCGTGTGGTTTCAGAAATCACTGAGTCTAATGGCTCTTCTTCAATGGCTTCTGTTTGTGGTGGCTGCTTAGCAATGATGGATGCTGGTGTTCCAGTGAAGGCACACGTTGCTGGTGTTGCGATGGGCTTGATTTTGGACGGTAACCGTTTTGCTGTGTTAACAGATATCTTGGGTGATGAAGATCACTTAGGCGATATGGACTTTAAAGTAGCGGGTACTGCTAACGGTATTACTGCTTTGCAAATGGACATTAAAGTTCAAGGCATCACTAAAGAAATTATGCAAGTTGCATTGGCTCAAGCTAAAGAAGGTCGCTTGCATATTTTGAGCAAGATGCAAGAAGCGATGGGTTCAGTTCGTACTGAATTGTCTGCACATGCTCCACGCATGGTTTCTTTCAAGATTCATCCAGACAAGATTCGTGAAGTAATCGGCAAGGGCGGCGCAACAATTCAAGCCTTGACTAAAGAAACCGGTTGCAGCATCGATATTAAAGATGACGGTACAGTAACAATCGCATCTACTTCTGCTGAAGGTATGGCTGAAGCAAAAGCGCGTATCGAAGGCATTACTGCTGAAGCTGAAGTAGGCAAGATCTACGAAGGCCCAGTTGTGAAGTTGCTTGAGTTCGGTGCTTTGGTAAACATTCTTCCTGGCAAAGATGGTCTCTTACACATCTCAGAAATTTCTAATGAGCGTGTAAAAGAAGTTAAGGACTATTTAGCAGAGGGCCAAGTAGTGCGCGTGAAGTTGTTGGCTGCTGATGAGCGTGGTCGTTTGCGTTTATCTCTTAAAGCTGCAATGGCTGATGAAGGTGGCACGATTGCTCCTTTGGCTGGCGCGACTGAGGCTGCCCCTGCATCTGGCGAAACTGCTTAATTATTTACTAAGCCATTTAGTTACCGAGCGGAGTTCATATGCGCGTAATGGAAATCAAAGAATTTGGCGCACCAGAAATGCTGGTGGCTGCTACTCGTCCTGATCCAGTGGCTCCGGCTGCTGGTACGGGCGAGATTTTGATTAAGGTAATTGCTGCTGGGATTAATCGTCCGGATGTTTTACAGCGTAAAGGCCATTACCCAGTGCCAGCAGGCGCATCGGATATTCCTGGTCTCGAAGTAGCGGGTGAGATTATCGGCGGCGACTTAGCTCACGCCGATAATCTATTTGGTCTCAAAGTTGGCGATAAGGTTTGTGCGCTTGTGCAAGGCGGTGGTTACGCAGAATTGTGTACCGCTCCCATTGCACAATGCCTGCCTTATCCAAAAGGGTTTACTGATCAAGAAGCGGCATCTTTGCCCGAAACTTTCTATACCGTATGGAGCAACGTCTTCATGCGTGGTGAGTTGTCTGAAGGCGAAACCTTGCTAGTTCAAGGTGGTTCAAGTGGCATCGGTGTGACTGCCATTTTAATTGCCAAGGCTTTGGGTCATAAAGTATTCGTGACTGCCGGCACCGATGAGAAGTGCGCTGCATGCGTGGCTTTAGGTGCTGATCTGGCGATCAACTACAAGACACAAGATTTTGCAGAAGAAGTGAAGAAGGCAACAGACGGTAAGGGTGTCAACGTTATTCTCGACATGGTTACCGGTGCTTATGTACAAAAAGAGATTGATTGCTTAGCTGATGATGGTCGCATTGTGATTATTGCAATCATGGGCGGATCAAAGGCTGAAGTAAATACCGGACAAATTTTGCGTCGTCGTTTAACCATTACTGGTTCTACCTTGCGCCCACGTCCAGTGTCATTCAAGAAACAAATTACTCAGCAGTTACATGCACGTATCTGGCCTTTGCTAGATGCAGGCAAGTTGAAGCCAGTAATTTATAAAACATTTACCTTGGATCAGGCTGCTGATGCCCATCGTTTGATGGAGTCTTCTGAGCACGTTGGCAAGATTGTCCTCACTGTTTAAGTATTGAGCTAGATTTAATGCGCCCACTCACTGTTATCGGCAACTGGAAAATGAACGGCAGTCTTGCAAGCAATGCAGACTGGGTCAAGATCGTTTGCCGTGGCATGGAGCAGGGAATGCCTGCTGGTCGCAAGTATGCAGTGTGTGTTCCTTCTCCTTACTTATCGCAGTGCGGTGAGTTAATTCAGAATTGCTCTTTAGCTTTTTTAAGCTTAGGCGCTCAGGATGTATCTGCTTATACTGCTGGCGCTTATACCGGCGAGGTTGCAGCCTCCATGCTCAAAGAATTGAATTGTGCTTATGTGATTGTTGGACATTCTGAACGTCGTCAATATCATCACGAGGTTGATGAGCAGGTTGCAGAGAAAGCCCTTCAGGTACTTGATAACGGCATGATCCCTGTAATCTGTGTTGGTGAATCTGCAGATGAGCGAAATTCTGGTCGTGAGATTGAGGTTGTCAGAGGTCAAATTTCAAAACAAGTGGCCATTTTGCAAGATCGTTTAGCTGACTGCCTGATTGCTTATGAGCCTATTTGGGCTATTGGCACTGGCAAGGTAGCAAGCGCTCAAATGGCCCAAGATATGCATCGAGCAATCCGCTTGCAGTTAGCGGAGTTTGATGAGGATGTAGCTTCCCATGTGGGAATTTTGTATGGCGGTAGCGTTAAACCTGACAATGCCGTTGAACTATTTGCAATGCCGGATATTGATGGTGGATTGATTGGGGGTGCTTCCTTAAGCCCGCAGGATTTTCTGGCTATCTGTCAGGCCTAGTTTTTTTATTTGGAGATAAGCCATGGAATGGTTTAAGACTTTATTGATCGTTTTGCAGGTAATTTCTGCTTTGGCTGTGATCTTGCTGGTGTTGTTGCAGCAGGGTAAGGGTGCTGATATGGGTGCTGCTTTTGGTTCTGGATCCTCAGGCAGTCTCTTTGGCGCCAGTGGTTCAGCCAACTTCCTATCCCACACAACTGCTATTTTTGCGGCAGTCTTTTTTGTCTGCACTTTAGGGATTACTTGGATTGGCAATAAAAAGGAAGTTAGCCCTGGAATTTTGTCTGGCACTGTAGCGCCGGTTGTGGCTCCAGCCCCAGCCCCAGCTGCTCCAGCCCAGGATCCGACTAAGCCGGCTGTTCCAAAGTAAAAAAAGTAGGTTTTAAGCACTCTGTGCCCCTTTTTTTGGGGTAACTCAGTGGTGCAATGCAGTAGAATTGATGGGTTTTACAAGATGCCGACGTGGTGAAATTGGTAGACACGCTATCTTGAGGGGGTAGTGGCTTAGGCTGTGCGAGTTCGAGTCTCGCCGTCGGCACCAAATTGTAGAATTTGTAGGGATTTATGCTGTAAATCAAGGTTTTGCATTCCGGAATAATTGATAATTTGTAGCTAATTAGGAATTACCAGACGAACGACTTAGGGCCATTTTGAATCTCGCTAACTACTTTCCCGTTCTGCTTTTCATCCTTGTAGGTATTGGGGTGGGTTTAGTCCCCATGTTCCTCGGAAAAATCTTGGCTCCTTCGAAGCCGGATGCTGAAAAACTGTCTCCCTATGAGTGTGGTTTTGAAGCTTTCGAAGATGCGCGTATGAAATTTGACGTGCGCTATTACCTCGTTGCCATCCTATTTATCTTATTTGACTTAGAAACCGCCTTCCTGTTCCCGTGGGGCGTTGCTTTACGTGACATTGGCTGGTTTGGCTACGCTTCCATGGTGATTTTCTTATTGGAATTCATTGTGGGCTTTGTGTACATCTGGAAAAAGGGCGCTCTCGACTGGGAGTGATCGATATGGCATTAGAAGGCGTTCTCAAAGAAGGATTTGTTACCACTACTGCAGACCAGTTAATTAACTGGACGCGTAATGGCTCTTTATGGCCAATGACTTTTGGCCTTGCTTGCTGCGCTGTAGAAATGATGCATGCGGGCGCATCCCGTTATGACTTAGATCGATTCGGTGTAGTTTTCCGCCCATCTCCACGTCAATCAGACTTGATGATTGTGGCTGGTACTTTGTGTAACAAGATGGCTCCAGCTCTTCGTAAGGTCTATGACCAAATGCCTGAACCACGCTGGGTAATCTCCATGGGCTCTTGTGCCAATGGTGGTGGTTATTACCATAACTCGTATTCAGTAGTTCGCGGTTGTGACCGTATCGTGCCAGTGGATATCTATGTTCCTGGTTGCCCTCCAACTGCAGAAGCGTTGATCTACGGAATCATTCAGTTGCAATCGAAGATCGCTCGTACTAGCACGATTGCGCGGAAGGCTTAAATCATGTCAGATCGTTTAGTTCAACTCACGGCCAATCTAGAAAAAGTTTTAGGTAAGCGCGCTCAATCTATTGAAGTCGCCTTGGGCGAAGTTACTGTTGTCGTTAATGCGGATGCCTATTTTGAATCCGCCATGTTGTTACGCGATGACCCTTCCTTGGCTTTTGAGCAATTGATTGATTTGTGCGGTGTAGATTATCAAGACTACCGTGAAGGGCAGTGGGGCGGTCAGCGCTTTGGCGTTGTTTCACATCTTTTATCCATAGCGCATAACTGGCGTTTACGTGTTCGTGTATTTGCTCCAGAAGATGCTTACCCGATTGTTGCCTCGCTAACTCCTGTTTGGTCTGCTGCCAACTGGTTTGAACGTGAAGCGTTTGACCTCTACGGCATCTTGTTTGATGGTCATGAAGACTTGCGTCGTATCTTGACCGATTATGGTTTCATTGGCCACCCATTTAGAAAAGATTTCCCAATCTCTGGCAACGTAGAAATGCGCTATGACCCAGAGTTGAAGCGTGTGGTGTATCAGCCAGTCACGATTGAAGCGCGTGAAATTACACCGCGTATCGTGCGTGAAGAGCAGTACGGAGGTCCGGTTTAAGTCATGGCACAAATTAAGAACTACACCCTCAATTTTGGTCCTCAGCATCCTGCGGCTCACGGCGTATTGCGTTTAGTACTGGAGCTTGATGGCGAGGTAATTCAGCGTGCTGATCCGCACATTGGTTTATTGCATCGCGCTACAGAAAAATTAGCTGAGACACGTACTTGGATTCAAAACGTTCCTTATATGGATCGTTTGGACTATGTCTCGATGATGGCTAACGAACATGCTTACGTGATGGCAATTGAAAAGTTGCTTCAGGTAGATGTTCCATTGCGTGCTCAATACATCCGCGTGATGTATGACGAGTTAACTCGTTTGCTCAATCACCTCTTGTGGATTGGTTGTCATGGTTTAGACGTTGGCGCGATGGCCGTGTTCTTGTATGCCTTCCGTGACCGTGAAGATATTTTTGATATGTACGAAGCCGTTTCTGGTGCTCGTATGCATGCTGCTTACTACCGTCCAGGTGGAGTCTATCGTGACCTGCCAACGCAGATGGCGCAATACTCTAAGTCTAAGATTCGTAGCACTTCTGCAATCAAGCGTTTAAATGAAAGTCGTAGTGGTTCACTGCTCGATTTCATTGAAGACTTCTCCGGCCGCTTTGATGCCAATGTAGATGAGTATTGCAATCTCCTTACTGATAATCGTATTTGGAAGCAGCGTTTAGTTGGTATTGGTGTTGTAACTCCTGAGCGCGCTTTGCAGCTCGGCTTCACAGGGCCTATGTTGCGTGGCTCCGGTATTGAGTGGGACTTACGTAAAAAACAACCTTACGAAACTTACGACAAGCTCGACTTTGATATCCCTGTTGGTGTAAATGGTGACTCTTATGATCGCTATTTAGTTCGCATGGAAGAAATGCGTCAATCGAATCGCATCATCAAGCAATGTGTGGCTTGGCTCAAGGCAAACGATGGCCCCGTCATGAGCGATAACCATAAAGTATCTCCACCAAAGCGTGTAGATATGAAGACCAATATGGAAGAGTTGATTCACCATTTCAAACTCTTTACTGAAGGTATGCACGTTCCTGATGGCGAGGCTTACTCTGCGGTTGAGCATCCAAAAGGTGAGTTTGGTATCTATTTGATTTCTGATGGCGCCAATAAACCATACCGCATGAAAATTCGTGCACCAGGATTCGTACATTTATCTGCGATGGATGAGATGTCACGTGGCCACATGTTGGCTGATGCTGTAACCATTATTGGTACTCAAGATATCGTGTTCGGGGAGATTGACCGCTAAAACAGCGCGCCAAGGATGAATTCATGACAACAACTCTTCAACTTTCGGACAAAACGCTTGCAGATATTGCGCGCAATGTCGCGAAATATCCTCCAGACCAAAAACAATCTGCAGTGATGGCCTCATTGATTGCTGCCCAAACTGAAGTAGGTTGGGTGTCACCAGAGGTGATTGCTACAGTTGCTCAAATTTTAGAAATGCCAACGATTGCAGTTGATGAAGTGGCTACTTTCTACAATATGTACAACACCAAACCGATTGGTAAGTACAAATTAGTAATTTGTACAAATCTACCTTGCCAGTTAACTCACGGCGAAACAGCGGCTACATACTTAAAAGAAACTCTCGGTATTGGTTACAACGAAACCACCCCATGCGGAACTTTTACCCTGAAAGAGGGTGAGTGTATGGGAGCGTGTGGAGATTCTCCAGTAATGCTCGTCAATGACAAGCGCATGTGTAGTTTCATGAGTAAAGAGAAGATTGATACCCTATTGAAAGAACTCCGTGCGGAAGGGAAAGCAGCATGACCAGCTTGCACGATAGACACATTAAGCCTTTGATTCTCGCTGGATTGAATGGTGAGAATTGGCGTTTAAAAGATTACGAAAGCCGTGGTGGTTATCAACAGTTGCGTCGTATCATCAATGACAAAATCGCACCAGATGCAATTATTGCTGAACTAAAGGCATCATCTTTGCGTGGTCGTGGAGGCGCAGGTTTCCCAACGGGATTGAAGTGGAGCTTCATGCCCCGTCAATTTCCCGGTCAAAAATATTTAGTTTGTAATAGTGACGAAGGTGAGCCTGGTACTTTTAAAGACCGCGACATCATGCGTTACAACCCGCATGCCTTGATTGAGGGCATGATTATTGGTGCCTACACTATGGGCATCTCTGTGGGTTATAACTATATCCACGGTGAAATTTTTGCAGTCTATGAGCGCTTCGAAGAGGCGCTTGAAGAAGCCCGTGCTGCTGGATATCTCGGCGACAAAATCATGGGAAGTGATTTCAACTTCCAATTGCATGCAGCTCCTGGTTGGGGTGCATATATCTGTGGTGAAGAGACTGCGCTTTTAGAGTCGCTTGAAGGTAAGAAGGGTCAGCCACGCTTTAAGCCCCCATTCCCTGCAAGCTTTGGTTTGTATGGCAAGCCAACCACAATTAATAACACTGAAACTTTTGCTGCTGTGCCATTCATTATGGCAATTGGTGGCCAGGCTTATTTAGACTTAGGCAAGCCTAATAACGGCGGTACAAAGATTTTCTCCATCTCTGGCGATGTGACTTATCCAGGCAATTATGAGATCCCACTAGGGACCCCATTTGCTGAATTATTGAAACTTGCTGGTGGTATGCGTGACGGTATTCCATTGAAGGCAGTTATTCCTGGTGGATCTTCTTCCCCAGTAATTCCGGGTGCCGAGATGATGACTCTCACCATGGACTACGACAGTATTGCAAAAGCAGGGTCCATGCTGGGATCTGGTGCAGTCATCGTAATGAATGAAACCCGCTGTATGGTTCGTGCCTTAGAGCGCTTGTCTTATTTCTATCACGAAGAATCTTGTGGTCAGTGCACTCCATGTCGCGAGGGCACTGGTTGGTTGTGGCGCATCGTTCACCGCATTGAGCATGGCGAAGGTCGTCCAGAAGATTTGGATTTATTAAATGATGTAGCTGCAAACATTCAGGGTCGCACGATTTGCGCCTTGGGTGATGCGGCTGCTATGCCAGTTCGTGGCATGTTGAAGCATTACATGGATGAATTTGCGTATCACGTAGAACATAAGCGCTGCTTAGATTCTGCAAAACCTTTATAAGACATTGAGCACGGGACATCTTAAAGTGAGCATGGTTGAAATCGAATTAGATGGTAAGGCAGTAGAAGTTCCGCAAGGTTCGATGGTGATGCATGCCGCGAACAAGCTCGGCGCTTACATTCCTCACTTCTGCTATCACAAGAAGTTATCTATCGCTGCTAACTGCCGTATGTGCTTGGTAGAAGTAGAGAAGGCGCCAAAGCCATTGCCAGCTTGCGCAACACCAGTAACGCAGGGTATGAAGGTATTTACCCATTCCGCTAAAGCAGTTGAAGCACAGCGCTCAGTGATGGAGTTCCTTTTAATTAACCATCCTTTAGATTGCCCAATTTGTGATCAAGGTGGTGAGTGCCAGTTACAAGATTTGGCAGTGGGTTACGGTAAATCCAATTCACGCTACGAAGAAGAGAAGCGTGTTGTATTCCACAAGAATGTTGGCCCTCTTATCTCTATGCAAGAGATGACACGTTGTATTCATTGCACTCGTTGCGTACGTTTTGGTCAAGAAGTTGCCGGCGTCATGGAATTGGGCATGGTCAATCGCGGTGAGCATTCTGAAATCACGACTTTTGCAGGCCAGACTATTGATTCTGAACTTTCTGGAAACATGATTGATTTGTGCCCAGTAGGTGCATTAACCAGCAAGCCTTTCCGCTATGCTGCGCGTACTTGGGAATTAGGCCGTAAGCGTTCAGTTAGCCCTCATGACAGTCTGGGTGCTAATACGACTATTCAAACAAAAGCGAACAAAGTAATGCGCGTCGTTGCTTTGGAGAATGATGCAATTAATGAATGCTGGATTAGTGATCGTGATCGCTTCGCCTACGAAGGCTTGAACAGTGCTGATCGTGTAACTACCCCAATGGTGAAGCAGGGCGGTCAGTGGTTGGAGACTGATTGGCAATCCGCCCTGGACTACGTTGCCCATTCACTCAAAACCATTTCTTCTGAGAGCGGTCCTGAAGCGGTGGCCGCCTTAGCGCACCCAATCTCCAGTACTGAAGAGTTGTTCTTGCTTCAAAAAATGATTCGCGGCTTGAGTTCGAATCAAGTTGAGACTCGTTTACGTCAAACTGACGTGAAAGGCGCAGCTTCAGCCCCATGGTTGGGTATGCCGATTGGCAAATTAAGTGAGCTCGATCGTGTGTTGGTAATTGGTAGCTTCTTACGTAAAGAACAGCCATTGATTGCTGCGCGTTTACGTGCCGGCACAAAGCGCGGCTTGCAAGTCTCACGTATTGATGCGGGTGGTGATGACTGGTTGATCCCTGCTTCGGGTATTGCTGCAACTCCAAGCGCATGGCTCAATACATTAAGTGAAGTTGCCTTGGCTGTGGCTAAAGCAAAATCTGCAACTGCTCCAGCAGGCACGCCTAACTTAACAGTTTCTGCTACTGCACAAAAAATTGCGGATAGCTTGCTGTCTGGTACGTCTACTTCAGTATTGCTAGGCTCTGCTGCAGTCGCCCATCCACAAGCATCTGACTTACATGTCTTGGCGCAATTCATTGCTGAGCAAACTGGCGCTACTTTAGGCTTCTTACCAGTTGGCGGTAATGCTGTTGGTGCTAGCTTAGTCAAGGCTAATGGTGTGGGCGTTGAATCAGTTCTTTCTGGTGAGCGTCGTGCTGTCATCTTGATGAATATCGATCCAGACGCTGACTTGCCAAATCCTACGCAAGCGCGTGCTGCTTTGGCTAAAGCCAATACAGTGATTGCCTTGAGTGCATATAAGAGTGCTGACCTCCTTGAGGTAGCCGATGTCATTCTGCCGATCTCTACATTCACAGAAACGGTTTCTACTTTCATTAACTCAGAAGGCCGTGCGCAAACAATTCAACCAGCGGTAAAGCCTTTGGGTGATTCTCGTCCAGCATGGAAAGTGTTGCGTGTTTTAGGCGGCTTATTGAATTTAGATGGCTTCCTGTACAACATGCCTGAAGAGGTATTGGGTGAAGCGCTTGGTGAAAACTATTGCACTAAGTTATCAAATCAATCCACCGCAAGCGGATTGACCAATGGAAACGCAGCTGTAGCAGCAGGTTTAGAGCGTTTATCTGATGTTGGTATTTACGCCGGCGACCAAATCGTCCGCCGTTCATCAGCATTGCAGTTAACGCGCGATGCTAAGCGCGGCAATCAAGTTGGATTAGGTCAAGCACTCTTTAATGAGCTGGGCTTGAAAGAGGGCGATGCTGTGCGAGTGACTCAAGATAGTCAGTCCGTAGATTTGCCGGCCACATTGGAAGCGAATTTAGCTCAGGGCGTTGTCAGAATTTCTGCGGGCACTATGGCTAGCGCTAAATTGGGATCGATGTTTGGTCCTGTAACTGTTAGCAAGGCATAAGGGACGAGATGGATAATTTCTTGAACCTCGTTACCACCCAAGGTGAGGCCATCTTTGGCTCACTATGGCCACTCGTTTGGGCTTTGGTACGTATCGTGATCATCGTGTTGCCAATGTTTGGCGCCGTTGCATACATGACTCTTTGGGAACGTAAGTTAATCGGCTGGATGCATATCCGACTGGGACCAAACCGTGTTGGTCCATTAGGTTTGCTACAACCTATTGCTGACGCTTTGAAGTTGCTCATGAAGGAGATTATTTCTCCTACTCGGTCTAGCAAAGTTTTGTATTTCATTGCACCGGTGATGGTGATCATGCCAGCTTTTGCTGCATGGGCAGTCATCCCCTTCCAAGCAAAAATGGTCTTGGCGGATGTCAACGCAGGTTTACTGTACGTCATGGCAATCTCATCTATTGGTGTTTATGGCGTAATCTTGGCCGGTTGGTCATCTAACTCCAAATATCCGTTCCTTGGCGCAATGCGTGCATCAGCACAAATGATTTCTTACGAAATTGCCATGGGCTTTGCATTAGTTACAGTATTGCTGACTTCAGGTTCTTTGAATCTGAGTAGCATCGTTGCCTCTCAAGAGCAGGGTTATTTTGCTGGTATGGGATTGAACTTCCTTTCTTGGAATTGGTTGCCATTGCTCCCAATGTTCGTGATCTACTTTATCTCTGGTGTAGCTGAAACCAATCGCCATCCATTTGACGTGGTTGAGGGTGAGTCTGAGATTGTTGCTGGCCATATGGTCGAGTATTCAGGCATGGCATTTGCAATGTTCTTCTTGGCTGAATATGCCAACATGATCTTGATTGCTGCATTATCTGCAACGATGTTCTTGGGCGGCTGGTTACCAATTGTTGATTTGCCAATCCTTCGTGATATCCCAGGCTTCTTCTGGTTGTTTGCTAAAACCTTCTTCCTCTTGTCTTGCGTCATTTGGTTGCGCGCCACATTGCCGCGCTATCGCTATGACCAAATCATGCGTTTGGGTTGGAAGATCTTTATTCCCATCTGCGTATTCTGGGTGGTTGTCGTTGGCGCCTGGGTTGTATCCCCATGGAATATTTGGAAATAAGTTGATCAATCATGTTTAAGAAAATTTCCCAATTCCTCGATAGCTTGATGCTCAAAGATATTTTGACTGGTATGTCGATTACCGGTCGCTATCTTTTTAAGCCAAAAATAACTGTTCAATATCCAGAAGAGAAGACTCCACAGTCTGTGCGCTTCCGCGGTTTGCATGCTTTGCGCCGCTATGAAAATGGGGAAGAGCGTTGTATTGGTTGCAAATTGTGTGAGGCGGTATGTCCTGCCTATGCCATCACGATTGAAACTGCCGAGCGTGATGATGGTACTCGTCGCACCAGTCGTTATGACATTGATTTAACTAAGTGTATTTTCTGTGGCTTTTGCGAAGAAGCTTGCCCAGTGGACGCTATTGTTGAAACGAATATTTTTGAGTATTTCGGAGATAAGCGTGGAGATTTGTACTTCACCAAAGAAATGCTTTTAGCTGTAGGCGATAAGTATGAAAAAGATATTGCCGCTAACCGCGCAGCTGATGCGCCTTATCGTTAATCGAATAAAGCAAAACGACATATGACATTCGATACTTCTACACTCTTTGCAGTCTTCTTTTATGCCTTTGCTGGGCTCTTGGTGATTTCAGCATTGCGCGTGATTACTG
The DNA here is from genome assembly GCF_018688335.1 of Polynucleobacter sp. AP-Jannik-300A-C4. Lineage (NCBI taxonomy): Bacteria > Pseudomonadati > Pseudomonadota > Betaproteobacteria > Burkholderiales > Burkholderiaceae > Polynucleobacter > Polynucleobacter sp. AP-Jannik-300A-C4. The sequence continues at coordinate 787,851 of NZ_CP061316.1, forward strand.
CTCGTAACCCAGTGCATGCTGCACTGTTTTTGGTTTTGGCATTCTTCTGCGCTTCTGGTCTTTGGATGCTTCTGAAGGCAGAGTTCTTGAGCTTGGCTCTCATTCTTGTTTACGTTGGCGCCGTGATGGTGCTCTTCTTGTTTGTGGTCATGATGCTAGATCTTGATCTCGAGCATTTACGTCGTGATTTCAAGAAATTCTTACCCGTAGCTTTCTTGATGGGTGCGGTCATTGTCTTGGAATTGTCCATCGTATTGATTCGCAGCTTTATCGGTACAAGCGCTCCAGTGCAGCCGATGCTTGAAGAGATGGCTATAGGCAATACCCAAGCTTTGGGTATGTTGATTTTCGTTGATTATGTTTATGCTTTCGAGGTTGCCGGAGTGATTCTCCTGGTGGCTATCATTGCCGCTGTTGCTCTGACCCTTCGTAATCGTAAAGATTCCAAGTCCCAAAATATTCATGAGCAAGTGAATGTGAATTCTGCTGATCGCATGCGCATCGTCAAGATGGATTCTGATATGGCCGCCAAGCAAGATGCTCGCGGAGAGAAGAAATGACTATTACCTTAGCCCATTATTTAGTGCTTGGCGCAATCCTATTTGCGACTAGCGTGATTGGTATCTTCTTGAATCGTAAGAATGTCATTGTGCTTTTAATGGCGATTGAATTAATGCTTCTTTCGGTGAACATGAACTTTGTAGCCTTCTCTCATTATTTGGGTGACATGGCTGGTCAGGTATTCGTATTCTTTATTTTGACTGTGGCTGCTGCTGAGGCGGCAATTGGTTTGGCAATCCTTGTTGTGCTCTTCCGTAAGGTAGACACCATCGATGCAGATAACCTTGACCACTTAAAAGGCTAGTCATGCAATTGACCTTAACTCTTCCTGTTCTCTGCGCAATTCCACTGGCGCCATTATTTGGCTCAGCTATTGCAGGATTCTTTGGTACTAAATTAGGCGGCAATCGCATCGGAAATGGTGCTTGCCAGTTTGTCACCATTCTCGGTGTGATGATCGCTTTCGTCCTGTCTTGCTTTGTCTTGGTGCAAGTAATGGATGGCTTTTATTTCAACGGTACCGTCTATCGCTGGATGCAATTAGGTGAGCTCAATCTTGATATCGGCTTCTTAATTGACCCACTGACAGCGACAATGATGTGTGTGGTGACGTTTGTATCTTTGATGGTTCACATTTACACCATTGGTTATATGAAGGGCGAAGAGGGCTATAACCGCTTCTTCTCCTATATCTCCCTCTTCACCTTCGCCATGTTGATGTTGGTGATGAGTAACAATCTCTTGCAACTCTTCTTCGGTTGGGAAGCAGTGGGTGTAGTTTCTTATTTGCTGATTGGCTTCTACTACGAGCGTCAATCTGCTGTATTTGCCAATATGAAGGCCTTCTTGGTTAATCGTGTTGGTGACTTCGGCTTCATCCTCGGCATTGGCTTGCTATTGGCTAGCACTGGCTCTATGCAATACGATGTGATCTTTGCTCAGAACACAGCACTGGCTGCCCAAACATTACCGGGTACTAGCTGGAATTTAGTTACCGTAGCATGTATCTGCCTCTTTATTGGCGCAATGGGTAAATCAGCTCAGTTCCCATTGCATGTTTGGTTGCCAGACTCTATGGAAGGCCCAACCCCAATTTCTGCATTGATTCATGCTGCAACGATGGTGACAGCCGGCATCTTTATGGTGTCCCGCATGTCGCCTCTATTTGAGTTGTCTGATGCTGCATTGAGTTTCATCTTGGTAATTGGTTCGATCACCGCGCTCTTCATGGGCTTCTTAGGCATCGTTCAAACTGATATTAAGCGGGTAGTTGCTTATTCAACGCTCTCCCAATTAGGCTATATGACTGTAGCCTTGGGAGTGTCTGCTTACCCAATCGCCATATTCCATTTGATGACGCACGCATTCTTTAAGGCGCTCTTGTTCCTCGCTGCGGGTAGCGTGATTTTAGGTATGCACCATGAACAAGATATGCGCAAGATGGGCGGACTCTGGAAGTACATGCCAATCACTTGCTTGATGATGTTATTAGGTAACTTAGCATTGATCGGTACGCCATTCTTCTCTGGCTTCTATTCCAAAGACTCCATCATCGAAGCGGTAGCTGCTAGCCACATTCCTGGCTCTGGTTTTGCTTACTTCGCAGTGATGGCCAGCGTTTTTGTAACAGCTCTATATTCCTTCCGTCTGTACTTCTATGTGTTCCACGGTAAAGCCCGCTGGGGACATGCTGATGCTCATGCACATGATCACCATCATGATCATGCAGAGCAGGGTGACGATCATCCGCATCATGGTTTAGCTCCCGGTGAAAAACCGCATGAGTCACCATTTGTTGTGACCTTGCCTTTGATATTGTTAGCGATTCCTTCAGTGATCATTGGCTACTTCACGATTACGCCCTTACTGTTTGGTACTTATTTTGGCGATTCAATCTTTGTTGATATTGGCAAACATCCAGCCATGAAGGAGCTTGCTGAAGAGTTCCATGGTCCGATTGCTATGGCAATGCATTCATTGACTTCACCAGTATTGCTCCTAGTGGTACTAGGTGTATTAACTGCTGCGATTGGTTACCTCTGGGCACCAAAGTTGCCTGGCGTTGTTGCACAAGCATTTGCTCCTATCAAGAAACTCTTGGATAACAAATACTATCTCGATGATTTAAACCAAGCGGTGTTTTCTAAAGGCCTGCTGTGGATCGGCGGTATCTTATGGCATCGTGGTGATCAACAGGCTATTGACGGCTTCTTGGTTAACGGTAGCGCGCATGCAGTAGGGCGCTTTTCTGCAGTGATCCGCCATTTGCAATCCGGTTATCTCTATCACTATGCCTTCGCAATGATTGCAGGCTTAGCGGTATTGTTAGCTTGGGTTTTGTACGCTTACCTGCCTTTTGTTCGCTAGGCCTTTGTTACTTAAGTAGCCATCATGATTCTTTCTTTCGCCATCTGGATCCCGATTTTTTTCGGCATCATTATTTTGTTCTACGGTTCAGAGAGACCGACGGCCGGCGTTCGCTGGTTGGCACTCTTTGGTTCCATATTGGGCTTTATTGCAACCCTCCCACTCATCATTCATTTTGATATTGCCAATCCTGGCATGCAGTTTGTTGAAAAGATGAGCTGGATTCCTCGCTATGATATTAACTACCACCTAGGTATCGACGGCATCTCAGTTTGGTTCATCGTTTTAACTGCATTTATTAATATTTTTGTGGTGATAGCTGCTTGGGAAGTAATTGATAAGAAGGTGTCTCAGTACATGGCTTCTTTCTTAATCCTTTCTGGATTAATGATTGGCGTCTTCGCTGCTTTAGATGCCTTGTTGTTCTATGTATTCTTTGAGGCAACTTTAATTCCGATGTACATCATCATCGGTGTGTGGGGTGGTCATAACCGCATCTACGCTGCATTTAAGTTCTTCCTATACACCTTGCTTGGCTCACTGCTCACTTTGATTGCCATGCTCTATTTGTACAACGTGACAAATACCTTCGAAATCTTGGCTTGGCACAATGCTCGCCTCGATATCGTTGAGCAAATTCTCTTGTTCTTCGCCTTCTTCATGGCATTTGCTGTGAAGGTGCCAATGTGGCCTTTGCATACTTGGTTGCCAGACGTACACGTTGAAGCACCAACAGGTGGTTCGGTGGTACTGGCAGCAATTATGTTGAAACTGGGTGCTTATGGCTTCCTACGTTTCTCATTGCCAATTGCCCCTGATGCCAGTCAGTATCTTGGCCCATTTGTGATCTTCTTATCTTTGGTGGCTGTAATTTATGTTGGTGCAGTTGCCTTGGTTCAAAAAGATATGAAGAAGTTAGTTGCGTATTCATCAGTAGCGCACATGGGCTTTGTGACTCTCGGCTTCTTCCTCTTTAGTCCGCTGGGGATTGAGGGCGGTATTGTGCAGATGATTTCTCATGGCTTTGTTGCTGGTGCCATGTTCCTCTCAATCGGTGTCCTGTATGACCGTATGCATACCCGTCAAATTGCAGATTACGGTGGTGTGGTTCACCGTATGCCTGCGTTCACTGCATTTGCAGTCTTAATGGCAATGGCAAACTGTGGCTTGCCAGCTACCTCTGGTTTCGTGGGGGAGTTTATGGTGATTTTGGCTGCCGTAGATTATGACTTTGTAATTGGTATCTTGGCTGCAACCGCCTTGATTCTGGGCGCTGCTTATTCCTTGTGGATGGTCAAGCGCGTTTTCTTTGGTGCAATTACCAACAAGCATGTTGAGGAATTGAAAGATCTCAATGCGCGCGAGTATTTCATGATGACAGTACTGTCCATCTGTGTAATTGGAATGGGTGTTTATCCGAAGCCTTTTACCGACATTATTCATCCGTCCGTGATTAATCTGCTGCAGCATGTTGCTGTAAGCAAACTCTGAGTAAAAGCCAATGCAAGCATTCGACCTATACGCCGTCCTGCCGGAACTCGTTTTACTTGTAGTCGCCTGTCTTTTATTGGTGGCAAGTGTTTACGTGCCTGAGCGTCAGCCAGCCACCCCTGGAGTAGAGCAAGATATCTTCCACACACCACGTGGCGTTGGCTTTGTTTATTTCTTCTCGATCATTTTGCTGGTGTATTTGATCTTTGCATTTTTAGGTCGTATTGGAGATGTTTCGGTCGTTGCTATGAATGGCCTGTTTCAGTCCGATCCTATTTCAAACCTTCTCAAGGCATGCTCATGTGGTGCTGTGTTAGTGAGCTTGGTATATTCAAAGCAATATCTCAGCGATCGCGCACTCTTCCGTCCTGACTTCATCGTTTTGGCTTTATTGGCCTTGTTAGGGCAGTGCATCCTAATCTCTGGTGCTAATCTATTGACTCTTTATTTGGGTCTTGAGTTAATGGCTCTGCCAACTTATGCTTTGGTAGCTATGCGTCATAGCAGTGAGAAGAGTGTAGAAGCAGCTATTAAGTACTTTATTCTTGGCGCATTGGCATCTGGTTTCTTGCTCTACGGTATGTCTATGCTTTATGGCGTAACCGGTTCACTTGATTTAATTGAAATCTTCAGAACAGTTGCTGATCCACGTATTAATCATTTGGTGATGGCTTTTGGTTTGGTATTTATTGTTTCTGGTTTAGCTTTTAAGTTAGGTGTAGTGCCATTCCACATGTGGGTACCTGACGTGTACCAAGGCGCTCCAACAGCAGTTACTTTGATGATTGCTGCGGCTCCAAAGATTGCTGCCTTTGCTTTGCTATTCCGTCTACTGGTGAATACTTTATTGCCACTGATGGGCGATTGGCAGCCAATGCTGGTCTTGTTGGCAGTTCTGTCTTTAGTGGTGGGTAACGTCACCGCCATTGCGCAAACCAATATGAAACGCATGCTAGCTTACTCAGCCATTGCGCAAATGGGTTTTGTATTGCTTGGTATGTTGTCAGTTTTTGATGACCATGCTTTTGGCGCATCCATGTTCTACGCGATCACTTATGTATTAACTACATTAGGCAGCTTCGGCCTCTTAATGATGTTATCGCGCAAAGGTCATGATTGCGAAACTATTGATGATCTCAAAGGCTTGAATAAACGTCATCCATGGTTTGCCTTTATTGGCTTGGTAATGATGTTCTCTTTGGCCGGTATTCCGCCGACAGTAGGTTTTGCTGCCAAGTTGGGTGTACTCGAGGCATTAGTGGACGGCGGACATACCTTCTTGGCCATCATCGCCGTGATTGCTTCATTGATTGGTGCTTTCTACTACCTCAGAGTGGTGAAGGTGATGTACTTCGATGAGCCAAAAGAAGAGCATGCTGAAGAGATTTCTGGTTCTGGTTTTGCTCGTGGAATTTTGAGTTTGAATGCGATATTCGTTTTAGCTCTCGGCATCTTCCCAGCCGGACTCATGGCTGTTTGCCTCGATGCAATGCGCCGTACTCTATTGGGTTCATAAGCAAGCTATTTAAACTGATTTAGATGAAGGCTCCGAATAGGGGCCTTTCTCTTTTCTGTCATCTAGACTTTGTATGATGGATATTCAATTGATGAAAGATATACTATGACTGAAAAATTCTTTAAAGACTTGCCAATTGGCGATGCCCATTTGAGAGAAGAGCGCTTATCTGGTGAGGATATTTATGGCGGTATCTTTTTGAATATGAAGCGCGACCAAGTCAGCTTGCCTGATGGCAAGCAAGCAGTGCGTGAATACCTGACGCACCCTGGTGCAGTTGCGATTTTGGCTATCTTAGATGATGGTAGGGTGCTGATGGAGCGTCAATATCGCTACCCAATCGCAAAAGCTTGCATTGAAATTCCTGCGGGCAAGTTGGAGATTGGGGAAGATCGATTATTGTGTGCCCAGCGAGAGTTAGAAGAGGAGACAGGTTATTCCGCTAGCAAGTGGAGTTTTATCCGTCGCATCCACCCAGTGATTTCCTACTCGACAGAATTTATTGACATCTATCTCGCTGAAGGTCTGACCTCTGGGAAAAGCCGTCTCGATGATGAAGAGTTTTTAGACGTATTTGCCGCCCCTTTAGAGCAATTATTAGATTGGGTAGAGCAGGGTGAAATTACAGATGTAAAGACAACGATTGCTACTTACTGGCTAGACCGTTATCAACGTGGCCTAGTGAGCCCCACGCCTATTCCAGGGTAATTTCGTAATCCTATTAAAATAGAGATATTGAATTTAGCAATTTTGTCCCTATATAGGTCTTATGAAAGTTTATAACCTCGCTTGCCCAATGGATCATCGCTTTGAGGGATGGTTTGCCTCTGAGGAGGATTGTCTTGCCCAGCAAGACAAGGGAATGCTTGCCTGCCCTATTTGCGATAGCACCGAGATTACCCGGATGCCATCTGCCCCACATATTGCTAAATCGGGCTCCAGCAAGGAAATGCCCGCTTCAACTGAATTGACTGTTACCAGCCCTGGATCAGTAGATGCTAGCGGTGTTGCCAGCACAATCAGCGGCGATGTTGTTGCCCTGACTGGAAGCGATCATTCTCAATTAGAGGCACAGGTACAGGCAGCCTTTTTAAAGGGTATGCGTGAGTTAATGGGGCGTTCTGAGGATGTAGGTAGCGCGTTTGCAGAAGAGGCTCGCAAAATTCACTATAAGGAATCTCCTGAGCGGAGTATTCGTGGTCAAACCACTCTAGATGAGGCCGAGGCTTTACGCGATGAAGGAATTGAGGTCATGGCGATGCCCATGTTACCTGCCTTTAAAAACACGCTGCAGTAGCCAGTCCAACCCTAATTCCCCTATACTTAGTGTGCACCCAAAGTCTGGGTGTAACCATTGATCGGGATAGGAGATGTATTTATGAAACGCTTTTTTCTGGCGCTGTTTGCTGCTGTTCTAGCGCTCACTGTTGTGGCTTGCTCCAAGTCCTCTGATTCCAAAGAAATTAAGGTTGCTGTTTCCCCCGCATCTCCCCCCATGCTGTTTGATGACAAGGGGCAGATCATTGGTGCAGATATGGATATTTTCCAGGGTTACTGCCAGTCTCGCGGCTGCACTTTGAAGGTGACTCCTTATGATTGGGCTGGAATGTTGGGTGCTGTTTCTAGCGGCCAAGCAGATGTTGCTTTCTCTGGCATTTCTATTACAGACAAGCGTAAAGAGGTAATGGATTTTTCCCAGCCTTACTATGACAATGCTTGGCATCTCGTCAGCATGAAGAATAAAAATATCCAAATCACGGATTTGAATCAACTTAAGAAATACTCCATCGGCTATCCGCGCGGCATGGCTTACGATGATCTGATTAAGAATGAGTTGGAGCCAAAGGGCTACTACTCCCTGAGCAAGGTCAAACTGTATCCCTCATATGCTGAGGTGATCACCGACCTGCAAAATGGCAATCTTGATCTGGCTTTTATTGAAGAGCCCGTATTTCTTAATTATGAGAACAAGTTGAAGTTACCAATTCAGAGTAGCTATGTGTTTACAGGCTTTGATAAGTTGGGCTTTGCTTTTGCTAAAGGCTCTAAATTGCGTGATGACTTTGATAAGTACCTCAATGAACTTGGCCCAGAAAAAATTAAAGCCATTCTAGATAAGTGGATGAAATAAACGCTGCTGATCAAGGTCTTAACTAGTAGTCGAAAGCCTGCCCTGTGACTTTTCTGGATATTCTTACCCAGTTAGCTCAGGGCATTTCTTATACGGTACTGGTAACACTCGTTTGCTCTGCAACCGGTTTAGTGGTGGGTTTATTTCTAGCAAGCCTGCGTCGTATGGATATTCCTTGGCTCATTCCGCTGATTGACAGCTATGCCTATGTATTTAGGGGTGTGCCAGTTTTGGTTTTACTATTTATGGTGTACTTTGGCTTGCCGGGGATTGGTTTTAAAGTCCCACCCTTGATGGCTATGGCACTGAGTTTGGGTCTAGTGGCATCTGCCTATTTGGCTGAGGTATTTCGGGGTGCATATAACTCAGTCGATCCCGCCGAAGTAATTGCAGCCCAAGCAATGGGGATGACGCGTATTCAGGTCCTCAGATTTATCGAGATACCGCAGATGTTACGATTCTCGATTCCAGGCATGGTCAATGAGTTCACTTCAGTTTTAAAGTATTCGCCATTTGCTTACACCGTTGGGATCCCGGAGATTACCAAGCAAGCTATGACATTGACCTCGACAACGCTGCGGGGTATTGAAGTCTATCTAGCGGTGGGCATCCTCTATTTTGTGATTTATAGAATTTGCTTGCTCGGTGTTCAGTTGTTGGCTAAACGCTATCAAATTCCGGGGATGAGTCCAGTATGACTACCAAGATGACATTATTCAAAGGGGTAATTTTGTGGCGTTAATTCAAGTGAGAGATTTGGTTAAGGAGTTTGGCGGACAAACAGTCCTTTCCAAGATCAATCTCGATCTCAATGAGGGGGAGGTCCGCGTTTTGATGGGCGCCTCTGGTTCTGGTAAGTCTACTTTATTGCGCTGCCTCAATCGCTTGGTTGAACCCACTTCAGGATCGATCGTATTTAGGGGTAGCGAGGTGTTGGGACCTGATGTTGATGTGCGAGAGTTGCGCAAGCAAATTGGTTTCGTATTTCAGCAGTTCGCTTTGTATAGTCATTTGACTGTTTTAGATAATGTCTCATTGGGTTTGCGCAAGCTGCATGGCATGGGCAAAGCAGAGGCGAAAGAAAAGGCTTTATTTGAGTTATCTCATTTTGAGATGACGCCACATCAAGATAAATACCCCTCGCAGCTTTCTGGTGGGCAGAAGCAGCGAGTTGCCATTGCGAGAGCGCTCGCTATGGATCCGGCAGTCTTAGTCCTCGATGAGCCCACTTCAGCATTGGATCCTGTGATGTCTAGAGATGTCGCCGATTTAATCAATCGCTTGCATGGCGAGGGCATCACTATGATTTGCGTTACACATGACCTCAACTTAGCGCGCAATATAGCAGATACAGTGATGTTCTTAGACCGTGGTGTTATTCGTGCTGATGATCGGATTGATACTTTGAGCAAGCACGCTGATCCAGAGATCAAAGCCTTCTTTGGTGCAGAGGAAAAGCGTTGATGGGAGGATGGCCATCCTTTGTCCGTGATCTCACGGAGCAGATGCCCTTAATTCTGACTGGGCTGGTGAAGACTTTGCAATTAGCCGGCTTGATTAGTGTTTCAGGTTTGCTTTTGGGCATTGTGGTGTTTTATCTCACCCTCAGCAAAAATCAGTATGTACGTAGCGCCATCAATGCTTATATCTCCTTCTTTATCGGAATGCCCTTAATCGTTTTGTTGTTCTTAATGTATTACGGCTTACCTCAATGGGGTGTTCGACTATCTCCATTTGCGGTGGCTTTTATTGGTTTTACCTTCAATGTGGCTGCCTACAATGCAGCGTATTTAAAGACTGCCTTTAATGGTTTAGACAAGACTCAACTTGAGGCAGCAAGTGTACAGGGCTTTAGCCCGCTGCAGATTTTTAAGTTCATTACTTTGCCGCAGGTCATTCGCTTTTCTATTCCAGCCCTCACTAATCAAGTGATTGCGAATCTAAAAGATAGTTCGGTTGCATTCTTGATTCAGTACACCGAATTCTTTGCTCGCATACAAGAATTGGCTGCAACAAACTTTCAATTCTTTAAAGCCTACCTCTTGGCTGCCTTGGTTTACCTAGCCTTGGTATCAGTGATTGTCTTATTTGCTCGCGCGATTGAGCGGCGCTACTTTATTCCTACTTAATCTCTAGGCCATAGGGTCGTGATAAAAAAATAGCGACCCAGAGGCCGCTATTGTTAGTGATAGGTAGCTATCGCAGTATTCATTACTTCGAAGTTGGCATGACAAACTCTGCGCCTTTAGCAATGCTCTCAGGCCAGCGCTGCATCACACTCTTTTGCTTGGTATAGAAGCGAACACCTTCTTTGCCGTAGGCATGCATATCGCCGAAGAGGGACTTCTTCCAACCGCCAAAACCATGCCAAGCCATTGGAACTGGAATAGGTACGTTGATACCAACCATGCCAACCTGAACGCGACGGGCAAATTCACGGGCAATATTGCCATCGCTTGTGAAGCAAGCAACACCATTACCATACTCGCAAGCATTCACCAGATTCAATGCGTCGGTAAAGTTCGCCACTCGCATGCAAGACAAGACTGGGCCGAAGATTTCTTCTAGATAAATCTTCATTTCTGGAGTGACGTTATCAAACAGGGTGCCGCCAATAAAGAAGCCATTCTCATGACCTGGTACTTTTAATCCGCGACCATCTACGAGTAACTTGGCGCCTGAAGCTACGCCGCTCTCAATGTAGCTAGTAATGCGCTCTAAGGCGGCCTTCGTAACGATTGGGCCCATTTCAGCATCGAGTTCCATGCCGTTCTTGACCTTTAAGGTCTTGGTCCGCTCAATCAGCTTTGGCATGATTTTCTCTGCTACATCGCCAACTAAAACGGCTACAGAAATTGCCATGCAACGCTCGCCAGCAGAACCGTAGGCCGCACCAATCAAAGCATCAATCGTTTTATCGATATCTGCATCGGGCATGACAACCATATGGTTCTTAGCGCCACCCAATGCCTGTGAACGCTTGCCAAAGTGTGCGCAACGCTCATAAATGTAGTTAGCAATTGGGGTTGAGCCGACAAAGCTCACTGCTTTGACATCAGGGTTCTCAATTAAAGCATCAACAGCCTCTTTGTCGCCCTGAACAACGTTAAATACACCGTCAGGCAAACCCGCCTCTTTTAAGAGCTTGGCCATCAACAGGGAAGCTGAAGGATCGGTTGGGCTTGGTTTCAGGATGAAGGTATTACCGCAAGCAATGGCTACCGGGAACATCCACATTGGCACCATCACGGGGAAGTTAAATGGGGTAATACCAGCAACTACTCCCAAAGGCTGACGCATGACCCAGTTATCAATATCGGTAGAGACTTGCTCGGTGTAATCACCTTTTAGCAGTTCTGGAATGCCGGTAGCAAATTCAACGATATCAATACCGCGCGTGACTTCACCCTGGGCATCAGTAAATACCTTGCCGTGTTCGGCGGTAATAATGGCAGCCAATTCGTCACGATGGGTATTGAGTAGTTCAAGATACTTGAACATGATTCGTGCGCGGCGCAGTGGGGAGGTTTGGCCCCAGCTCTCAAAAGCCTTTTGGGCAACTGCCACGGTAGCATCAACATCCTTGCGGCTGGCTAAAGAAACCCGTCTAGCGACCGCTCCAGTTGAGGGGTTAAAGACGTCGGCAAAACGACCGTCTTTTGGGTTGACGACTTTACCATCAACAAAATGACCAATATCTTCTTTTGATTCAAAGGCTTGCGGTGTTCTCATAGATTTTGCCTAATATTTTTTATAGTTTTGGGGTCAATAGACTTGGTCGGATTGATGTCCGCAGAAGTCTGTAGCCTCGTTTATCCTACCATTTCTATTTTATCGCTTTCATTACTTTTTCGTTTTTCAGGATCCAAGGGCATTTAAATGAGTCTTCTATTTTCTAGTTACACGCTGAGCTCACCAAAGGGCGATTTAAAGCTCCCTAATCGCATCGTTGTGGCACCCATGTGCCAATACTCGGCTGTTAATGGCGAGGCCCAGGATTGGCATTTAATGCACTGGGGCAATCTCTTAAATAGCGGTGCAGGCTTGTTCATTATTGAGGCCACTGGTGTTACACCAGAGGGGCGCATTACTCCTGCTTGTCTTGGCTTATGGGATGACCGTACGGAGGCCGCCCTCAAGGATAAGCTGAGTAGGGCTCGTAAGCTGGCACCAGCAACCCCTGTTTTCATTCAGTTGGCGCATGCTGGCCGGAAAGCTTCTAGTGCCACCCCCTGGGAAGGCGGGCAATTGCTTTCTAAAGAGCAGGGTGGTTGGGACACGCTTGCCCCTTCGGCTATTCCTCAGCTGAAGGATGAGCGCTTGCCTCATGAACTCTCTAAAACGGAGTTGGCAGAACTGATTGAAGCATTTGTTGTCGCGGCGCATCGTGCTGAGCGCATTGGTGTGGATGGGATCGAATTGCATGGGGCGCATGGCTACCTCTTACATCAATTTTTATCGCCAATCGCCAATCAGCGCACTGATGAATACGGTGGTTCTTTTGAGAATCGCATCCGCTTCCTCTTGGAATTATTTGCAGCAGTACGTAATGCATATCAAGGCGTATTAGGCATTCGGATTTCTGCCAGCGATTGGATTGAGGGTGGTTGGACTCCGCAGGAGACTGCAGATTTTGCATCCCGTCTCAAACCATTGGGATGTGATTTTGTACATATCTCATCGGGGGGTATTTCACCATTGCAAAAGATCGCGATAGGGCCAAATTACCAAGTGCCATTCGCCAAAATCGTAAAAGATCAATCTGGTTTGCCTACGATGACAGTTGGCTTGATTACAGAGCCTCAGCAAGCAGAAGATATTCTCCAAAAGGGAGATGCAGATTTGATTGCTTTAGCCCGTGCATTTTTATACAAGCCACGATGGGCCTGGGAGGCCGCTGCAGCCTTAGGTGGCACGGTGCCTTCAAATGAGCGTTACTGGCGTTGTCTACCACGTGAAGCTCAGGCTATATTCGGTGATGTCAAAGTAGGGCAGCGATAATAGAGTCCCATCCCATATTCAATCCCTAATAAAAACATCACTGAGTTATTCATGAAGCAACACTCTGTAAGAGAATCTTGGCTGGAAGACGCCGTAAGACATTTAGAGCCTGTATTTTCAAAAGCGGGCTACGCAATTCCGCCCGTTCGCGTATCGTGCGGATTTCCGGCCTCTAGCAGTCCGAGAACAACGCTAGGGCAGTGCTGGCCTCGCGAGCGTTCTGGTGGCGGAGTAAACGAGATTTTCATTTCTCCAAAGTTAGATGATCCAGTTCAGCTCTTAGATACCCTGGTTCATGAGTTATGTCATGCGGTAGATGATTGCTTTAGTGGTCACGGCGAGGACTTTAAAGGCATCGCCCAGACTGTTGGTCTAGAAGGTCCTGCCAGAATGGCTCATGCTACCGAAGAGTTGATGGTGCGTCTGATGATGATTAGCCAAGAGCTTGGCCCATATCCGCATCAGGCAATTGTTTTCCCGCCACCAAGACCGAGCAATGCAAGTCGTAATAAAGCCAAATGTGCTCAGTGTGGATATGAGGTGACCTTATTAAAGAAGTGGGCTACCTATGGAGCCCCGATTTGCCCAAAAGATAATATTCGGATGCAAGAGACTGTAATTGAGACAATTGAAAATACGACGGAGCACGATACAGAATCAGTAACCGGCACTAAACCCAAGACCGATGAGATTCGTCGGGCGATTAGCTAAACCCATGTATGTTGAAGATCGGATGAGACATTAAATGAAGAAAAACAAAGTAGTTCAGAACCCAAAAATTGCTGTTATCGCTGGCGATGGAATTGGTAAGGAGGTCATGCCAGAAGGTATTCGTGCATTAGAGGCTGCTAATCAAAAGTTTGGTATTGGTATGCAGTTTGATCATTTTGATTTTGCTAGCTGTGATTACTATCTCCAGCATGGCAAGATGATGCCGGATGATTGGTTTGACACTCTGATGCAATACGATGCGATATTTTTTGGCGCAGTCGGTATGCCAAACATTCTTCCAGATCACGTCTCTTTATGGGGAAGTCTCATTCAGTTTCGTCGCTGCTTTGACCAGTACGTCAATTTGCGACCAGTTCGATTGTTGCCCGGTGTGCCATGCCCCTTAGCAAACCGAAAGCCTGGAGATATTGATTTTTACGTCGTTCGTGAAAATACCGAGGGTGAGTATTCGAGTGTTGGCGGGAAGATGTTCCCGGATACTGATCGAGAGTTTGTGATTCAAGAGTCTATCTTTACAAGACAAGGGGTGGATCGCATTCTTCAGTATGCATTTGACCTTGCGCAAAGTCGTCCCAAAAAACATTTAACCTCTGCCACTAAGTCCAACGGAATTGCAATCACCATGCCCTATTGGGATGAGCGAGTTGAGGCAATGGCTAAGCAATTTGGCGATGTGAGAATGGACAAATACCATATTGATATCTTGGCTGCACACTTTGTGATGAACCCAGACAGGTTTGATGTTGTAGTGGCCAGCAATTTATTTGGAGATATCTTGTCAGACTTGGGTCCAGCATGCACCGGAACAATTGCAGTTGCGCCATCAGGAAGTATTAATCCAGAAGGAAAATTCCCCTCCTTATTTGAGCCGGTACATGGATCAGCACCTGATATCTTTGGCAAGATGATTGCCAATCCAATTGGACAGATCTGGTCAGGCTCAATGATGTTGGATCACCTGGGTTATCCAGAGGCTGGCAAGGCTATCTTCAATGCAATTGAGCGAGTTCTTGCTGCAGATAACTCCCCATTGACGCCTGACTTAGGTGGCAAGTCTCGTACGGATGACTTAGGTAAGGCGATCGCAGCCGAAATCTAAATTGGTTTTAGCTATGCAGTTAGTTGGTTGCGGCAGAAGGACTCCATACGGGGTCCTTTTTACTTGCCTTTGCAATCTCAGCTAAGATTTTTTCGTGCAACTGGCAATCTTCTTCACTTGCGGTCATGAGTTTGAGTTTGCTTGGTAAGGCTTTCATTTGACCAGAGGCATCGGTGCCAACGGTGTAGTCAATTAGATCGATGGATAGATCTTCTTGGCCACGCGTCATGGCTACATAGACCTCGGCTAGTAACTGGGCGTCAAGTAAGGCGCCGTGCAAGGTGCGGTGTTGATTGCTAATGGCAAAGCGTTCACAGAGAGCGTCGAGAGAATTACGCTTACCTGGAAACATTTGACGGGCATCGAGGAGGGTGTCAGTAATTTTGGAAGCAAGCCCTCTGAAAGCGGGGCGCTTGAGCAAAGCAAATTCGTTATCCAGGAATCCCAAGTCAAACGCTGCGTTATGAATGACTACCTCGGCACCATCAACAAACTCAATCAACTCTTCAACAATATTCGCAAATACTGGTTTATCGGATAAGAATTCACGAGATAGTCCGTGCACTGCAAAAGCACCTGCATCAATATCACGTTCAGGATTGATGTAGTAATGGAAAGTGCGATCGGTTAGTCGACGACCCACCATCTCAACGCAACCGATTTCAATAATACGATCGCCAGTTGCAGGATTAAGACCCGTGGTTTCGGTATCGAGAATAACTTGACGCATTAGCTGCCTTCTAAAACAGATTGAGGAATTTGCATTGGGCCATTACCCGCATATTTATTTAGATAGAGATAAATTACGGGAGTAATGATTAAGGTAACAAATTGAGAGAAGATCAATCCACCGGCTACGCTAATGCCTAAAGGTTGACGCAGTTCAGCGCCTGCACCTAAGCCAAGCGCAATCGGCAGTGCCCCCATAAGAGCAGCAATGGTTGTCATCATGATGGGTCGGAAGCGCAAGATACAAGCCTCACGAATTGCTTTTTCAGGTGAAAGCCCTCGGTTACGTTGAGCGTCTAATGCAAAGTCGATCATCAGAATCGCATTCTTTTTCACGATACCAATTAGCAGCAGTATGCCAATCGATGCAACGATGGTGAGTTCAAATCCAAAAATTCGCAAGGCTAGAATGGCGCCAATCGCAGCAGAGGGTAGGCCGGCCAAAATAGTGAGAGGGTGAATATAGCTCTCGTACAAGACGCCCAGGAGAACATAAATGACCCCTAAAGCGCCAAGCAATAAAATGATTTGGCCAGATTGATTGCTTTTAAATACTGCTGCGTCACCGCCATAGCTAGTGATGATTGAGGGCGGCAGCTTAATTTCTTCTGCAAACTTATCAATCGCTTTAGTGGCATTTCCCAGAAAAACTTCCGGTGCTAAATTGAAGGAAATGGTCACAGCGGGAATTTGACCTTGATGGTTTACGGAAGTGGGTCCCACTGTGCGTGTAAACGTTGCTAAGCTTGATAAAGGGATCAGTGTATTAGTCGATCTGCCTCGGACGTAGACTTTATTAAGATCAGTTTCAAATTGTCGATCGTTCTCGGCGGTCTCTAGAATAACGCGGTAGGTATTGACTGGTGTATAAATCGTCGAGACTTGACGCTCACCAAATGAAGAGTAAAGCGCTGTTCGGATATCTGAAATCGAAACGCCTGCACTAGCTGCTTTTTCACGATCAATATCAATTTTGACGTTCAAACCTTTTAGCTGTGAATCACTGGTGACATCTCTGAAAATAGGATCAGAGCGCATCTTCTCGAGCATTTTCTCAGCCCACTCATTCACACCTTCAAATCCTACACTTTGAAGCGTATATTGATAGCGGCTTTTGCTGCTACGACCACCAAGTTGTAAGTTTTGTACCGGACTCATATAAATCTGAATACCAGGAATTTCTTTAAATTTAGTCCGCAAGCCCTCCATGACCTTACTCATCTTCTGGCGTTCGCTCTTGGGTTTCAGGATCACAAAGAATCTACCAGTATTTCGTCCTGAGCTCATACCTCCTCCAAGAATGGAGATAGATGTTGCTACATTCGGGTCTTCATCAACGATGACTGCGGCACGATCTTGTAATTCAAGCATCGTTTTAAACGAAGTATCTTGGGCTGCTTCAACCGTAATGCGGAGTTGGCCAATATCTTCTTCTGGAAAGAAACCTTTGGGGCTGAATGCAAAGAGAGCAATAGTCAGGATAAAAGTAGCGATAGTGCCCCACAATACTTTTTTTCTATTGATTAGCGCTAGATCTAAATAGTGAGTATAGGTATTGAGAAACCACGTAAATATACGATCAAAGCCCTTCGTGAGTGGATAGCTTTTTGATTCGCCATGCTGCTCCTTGAGAAATCGACTACATAGCATCGGCACAATAGTCAAAGAGGCTACTGCAGAGACCAGAATCGAGAGGGTGACAACAACTGCAAATTCTCTAAAGAGAAGCCCGATAGGACCTGCCATAAAAAAGAGTGGAATAAATACAGCGACAAGAGAGAGGGAGATGGAGACAATCGTAAATCCAACTTCTTTACTTCCTTTTAATGCCGCTTTTAGAGGGCTCATGCCACCTTCGATGTAGCGCATGATGTTTTCCAGCACAACAATCGCATCATCAACCACTAATCCAACCGCCAGAGTAATGCCTAGGAGAGAGATGTTGTCTAGGCTATACCCCATAAAATAAAAGACGAAAAAAGCACCAATGAGAGAAATCGGCAAGCTAATCGAGGGGATGACGGTGGCTGCAATATTCTTGAGAAATAAGAAGATGACAAGTACAACCAATGCAATTGTCAGTATCAGCGTGAGATTGACATCGTGGATCGATTCGATAATAGACGTTGAGCGATCATTAATGAGGCTGAGCTGAATTGATTCAGGTAACTGTGCTTTAAGAGTGGGGAGCAAGCGCTTAATCTCGTTCACAACTTCTACTGTGTTTGCATTAGGCTGGCGCATCACCCCCATTGCAATTGAGCGCTCACCTTTAGCGGTTGCAAAGGTTTTAACATCCTCATAACTCTCTTCAACGACAGCAACATCTTTGAGATAGACTGGGAAGCCATTGCGTTGCGCAACGATCAGATTGCCAAATTCTTCGGCTTTAACGAGTTGCGGATTTGCATAGATCGTAATCAGTTGCCGTGGGCCATCTAGCGTGCCGATAGGGCTATTAGTGTTGGCTTTATTAATGGCAGCAGCCAACTCATCCATGGTGATATTGCGATTGCCTAACGCATCCGGTTGAGCGCTAACGCGAATCGCATATCGTTTGGCGCCATAGACATTTACTTGTGAAACGCCGCTAATGGTGGATAGATTAGGCGCCATCAAATTTTCAGCGTAATCATTAATTTCCGATAGGCTGATGGATGGTGAGCTCATCCTGATAATGATGACTGGGGTATCCGCTGGATTGATTTTGCGATACGACGGTGGAATCGTCATCTCAATAGGTAGACGTCTTTGAGCTCGTAATAAAGCTGCTTGAACATCAACAGCTGCCTTATCAATATCGCGATCATTATTAAACTCAAGGGTAACGCTAGTAGCACCTAAGGTACTACTTGAACTAATGATTTTGATGCCATCGATAGTAGAAAACTCTTTTTCTAAAGGCAGTGCTACAGCTGAAGCCATGTTCTCGGGTGATGCGCCCGGTAGACTTGCTGTAACCGAAATAATTGGCGTATTAAAGCTGGGTAGGGCGGCAACAGGAATCTTAAAATAAGCGACGCTTCCAGCGATAACGGTAGCTAGCGAGAGCAAAACCGTCATGACCGGCCTTCTAATACATAATTCTGAGAGCGTCATTTTGCTTGGGCTGCAGGAGTGTTGGCAGGTTTAGCTTCGCGCACTTTGCTTCCTGTGCGCAGATTCTGTTTGCCTTCAACGACAATTCGTTGGCCAACTTCTAGACCGTTGACAACCGAAGTGCCTTGGTATTCATAGCTCACGGTGATGGGTTTGGCTGCTACCTTGCCATCCTTATCCACAATATAGACTAAGCGTCCTTTAGGATTCATGACGATCGCTTCAGATGGAATGGCGATGACATTTTTTAATGTATTCGCATTTAAGGACACGCGCGCAAATTGACCAGGTAGCAACTCGTACTTCTCATTTGGTATTTGCGCTTTGACGCGAACTGCTGCTATTTGAGGATCAATTTGGTTATCGACCACCAATACTTCACCGTTGAAAACTCTTTGAGTATTGTTACCAACTGTCACCTGTACTTTCATAGGTGTACCACTCTGTTTGCTTTCTAAAAGAATGGGAATATCTTTTTCTGGAATCACAAACTGAACATTAATTGGATTAAGTTGTGTAATTGTGACCATTGAGCTGGTGGTGGAGGTCGAAGATGCGTTGGTTGCGCTGATCACTGTATTGCTAGCCTGCACCAGGGTCCCTGGGAAAACATTGATGATGCCGGCCTTTCCATCAATCGGTGAGCGAATAAAGTCGAAAGAAAGTTGAACGCGAGCAGTCTCTGCAGCTGCTTGGGCTGACTTTGCATTGGCTAATGCAGTTTCTAATCCTGCTTTTGAAATGAAGTTCTTAGTAACGAGCTCCTTGGCACGTAAGTATTGTTTTTGAGCATCATCAGCTAAGGCTTTGAGCTTTTCATAGTTAGCCGTGTCAGTTCGATTGTCGAGGGTAAATAAGAGTTCACCCGCTTTGACGTCTTGCCCATCTTTAATATGAATCTTGTCAACTTTATTGGTGACCATTGGGCGGATATCCACAATGCTATTGGAAACAATTGTTCCGGTAGCTTCAATGACAAGTGGAATATCTTTCTTTTCGGTCACCATGCTGGTGATAGTTTGAACTGCACCAGCTTTGCCGCTAGGTGGGAAAAAGTAGTCGTAAGCCTTTGAGCCAGCAAATAAGATGAGCGCCACAATCACAATACGCCACTTGTACTGCAATACCAAAGCTTTGCCAGTGGGGTAATCCAATTTTTGCTTTAACGAGAATGTAGGGGAGATTTTGTGCCACACTTTGCACAAGCGCGCCATGACCCAGTTTTTGAGTAATGGCAATTTGGCAACTGTTTTATCTAGCGCTGATTCTATTTTGGACACGTTCTCGAATTTTCTTGGATTTATATGGATTTGAGGCTCTTTTTGGAGCCAATTTATATCTTTTCATTCTCTCACAAGACCAGTAAAAACGGGCTTGGGGGCAATGCTTTGGCCTAAGGTAAAAATTCCTCTACACCCCGATTGGCTAGTAAGTCAGCCAACTCATTTCCAGGGTGGCCGTTGTGTCCACGTACCCAATGCCAGGAGATCTTGTGTTCAGGGATGAGAGCATCCAACTCTTGCCATAAATCCGCATTCTTGACTGGATCTTTGCTGGCCGTCTTCCAGCCTCTTTTCTTCCAACCCTCGAGCCACTCAGTGACACCTTTTTGGACGTACTGTGAGTCTGTCCAAAGCTCTACGGAGCTAGTTTGCTTTAGGGCTCGTAGCGCATGAATAACGGCGCTAATTTCCATGCGGTTATTGGTGGTGTGCTCAGCCCCACCATGCAAATGCTTCTCATGAGCTCCTGAGCGTAAAACTGCGCCCCAGCCGCCCGGGCCAGGATTGCCTTTGCAGGCGCCATCGGTATAAATCACGATATGAGGCAAGGTTTTGGTTTGAGACATTCCGTTAATTTACTTTGTCTTGGTTATTGGCTAGGTTCTGTCTACTTTCAGTTGCCGGACTTAATTGGGAGATTGCTGGGAGCCGTAAACCCTGAACCTGGCCAATGAGCCGTATACCTTGCTGACGTTTAATAGCGGAGACCAAAAAAACAGCCCCAAAAATAGGCCACCAGCGGTTGCCAGCATGCTCCATAAAATCCATTCTGCCCATCCCTGATTCACTACTCAGGGGGAGTTTGTAACACCCAAAATGACCGCGGTCTAATGAGAAGTTCAATAGCTGCAACCAGTCTTTCACTCTAAGTAGGCCAATAAATTGCCCGTCCCGAGGCAGGTAAGGGCTGCCTATCAAGCGGCTGAGATATTGGCGCATACCCCAAAGACTAGCCGGGTTAAAGCCGGAAATAATGAGACGACCCTCTGGGCGCAGGACGCGCTCAGCTTCCCGCAGAATTTGATGGGGATCCGCAGCAAATTCCAAGACATGCGGTAGCACTAATAAATCGATGGTTTCGGAGGCAAAAGGGAGTTCGCTAGGACTGCCTTCAACCTGATGCCAATTGAATTCAGTAAGCTGTTTTTGGCGATCATTGGAGTGAATCAGGAGCGCGTGCAAAGGCATACGGTTTTCTGCCAGGGTATTAATTTGTGGCAAACCGATTTGTACGGCATAAAAACCGAAGACATCAGCCACGATCTGATTGAAGCATTTCTGCTCCCAGGCCAACACATAGCGTCCTGGGGGCGATTGCAGCCACTTTTCCCATGAACTCCATGGTGGTGCAGGCATCTGGGATGGTGAGGGTGGGATTGGTATCATGGGCGTATGGTGAAGAATACTTTATTGCATGTTTGGCCGATACCGGCTTTTGATGACAACTACATCTGGTGCATTCATGATGGTCAATCCGCATTGATCGTAGATCCAGGCGACGCTGACCCCGTCTTGAAATATCTGGAGCAACAAAACCTCACTTTGACGGGTATTTTAATTACCCATCACCATGCTGACCATACTGGTGGCATTTTGAATCTACTGCAGGCGCTGGGATCGGTTCCAGTCTATGGTCCAGCCAGCATTGATATTCCTGCTCGTACTAATGCCATGATGGAAGGCGATAAGATTGAAGTGGCTGCGCCGCGCATCAGCTTTGAGGTGTATGAGGTGCCGGGACACACTCTGAGTCACATTGCTTACTTTGCGAATATGCAGGCTAATGTGGTCGAGCCTATGTTGTTCTGCGGCGATACCTTGTTTGCCTCTGGTTGTGGCCGTTTATTCGAAGGCACCCCAACACAGATGAGTCAATCTCTCGCTAAGTTCATCTCCTTGCCGAAAAATACCCTGGTGTATTGCACTCATGAATACACCTTATCGAATATCCGATTTGCTCTAGCAGTTGAACCCAATAATGCGAACCTGATTACTTGGGCAGAGGCTGCTAAAGCTCTTCGAGATCAACATTTACCAACCTTGCCAACCACTATCGGACAGGAGTTGCAAGTGAACCCCTTTATGCGTTGTGATCAACAGGCTGTAATTGATGCAGCTATCGAAGTCTCTGGTGAAAAATTGTTGCCAACACCTGCACATGTTTTGGCGGTGATTCGGGCTTGGAAGGATCGGTTCTGATGTTGTGGCGCTATGCAGTGATCTTGCTGATTGCTGCACTCTCTGGTTGTGCAAGTACTGGAGATTGGTCTTCGGATCCCACCGGTTCATTGGATCCACGGGCGGCAAAAGCGAAGCGGGTCAATCTCAAGGATCAATCTGTCAGCAGCATCTATGCGCCATCGAGTAATTTGTGGATTCGTATCCGCGATGGCTTTCAGATGGAGCCGATGAATACTCCTCTGGAGATTGAGCAGGTGAGGTGGTTAAGTGCTCGACCTGACTATGTGCATCGATCAATGGAGCGTTCTTCACGTTATTTGTTTTATATCGTTCAAGAGGTTCATACACGCAATATGCCGATGGAGATTGCGCTCCTTCCCTTTGTTGAGAGTGCTTTTGTGACGAATGCTAAATCCAGTGCAAAGGCCATGGGTTTATGGCAATTTATGCCAGCAACCGGGAAAGACTTTCAGCTGACGCAAAACGTCTTTAGAGATGAGCGCAGGGATGTATTGCAGTCAACTGATGCTGCCCTCGATTATTTGCAGCGTTTACACAAGCAGTTTGGTAGCTGGGAGCTTGCTTTAGCAGCTTATAACTGGGGGGCAGGTAATGTGGCTAAAGCCCAAAAGCGAAATTTGGCCGCGAGATTGCCTACTGATTACCTTAGTCTCAAAATGCCTAATGAGACTCGCAACTATGTCCCTAAGTTGATGGCCTATCGGCAGATCGTTTTAGATCCCCAAGCCTATGGCATCGTCTTGCCTGAATTGGAAAATCATCCTTACTTTGTGGCAGTAGATGTTGGCAGTGATATTGATGTTAGTTTGGTCATTAAGTTGGCGGAGATTCCATCTGAAGAGTTTCATAATCTAAACCCATCATTTAATAAGCCGGTGATTTTGAGTAACGCCAATCAGCAGATCTTGCTGCCTTTTGGACATGCAGAAATCTTTCAAGAAAATCTCAAAAAGTACACCAAGCCGCTTTCCACTTGGACCGCGGTGCGCATTGCAAAAACTGAGCCAGTAGATAAGGCTGCTAAGACCCTGGGAGTAGATGCTGATGCTCTACGAGATATCAATGGGATTCCAAAAGGAATGCGCATAAGGGCGGGCTCAACTGTACTTGTCCCCAAAACCAACCAAAATTCTGGGGATATTTCAGTGGCGATGGCAGAAAATGCGAATCTGAGCCTAGTTAAACCAGCCCCAGCCCCTAAAAAATGTGCAAAAGGGGCTAATTGTTCCTCAGGAAAGTCTTCAAAAGCAGCGGGGCAGGGCAAATCTTCCTCAAATAGCTCTGGCTCTCAGCATAAACACGCATCGACAGGGCTTGCAAAATCTGCGAAAAATGGAACTGCGAAAGTTACTAGCCCTTCAGCTAAGACGTCAAATGCCAAAGGAACTAGCAAAATCCAATAATCTCAGAATCTTTAATTTACTTATTTAGGTTGACCATGTCCTATAAATCAGAACACGAACGCTCCATTAAAGACCCAGATGGTTTCTGGGGAGAGCAGGCAAAACTCATTCATTGGGAGAAGCCATTCAATAAGGTTCTAGATTACGCAAACCCTCCGTTTGCAAAATGGTTTGAAGGTGGTTTAACCAATCTTTGCTACAACGCAGTTGATCGCCATCTTCAGGATCGTGCAGATCAAATTGCTCTCGTTGCTGTGTCAACAGAAACCAATGTAGAAAAAGCGTATACATTCAAAGAGCTCTACGAAGAAGTTAATCGTATGGCTGCTATCTACAAGGCCAATGGTGTTCAAAAAGGCGATCGCGTATTGATCTACATGCCGATGATTGCTGAAGCATGTTTTGCAATGCTCGCTTGCGCACGTATCGGTGCTATTCACTCTGTCGTGTTTGGTGGCTTTGCATCCCATAGCCTTGCTTCACGTATCGATGATGCAAAACCAAAGATGATTGTGACCTCAGAGGCAGGATCGCGTGGTGGCAAATCGGTTCCCTACAAGCCATTGCTAGACGAGGCTATTACGCTGGCAAGTTACAAACCAGAAAAAGTATTGATCGTGAATCGCGGCTTAACTGAGTTCACTACAGTTGCTGGACGTGATTTGGATTACGCAAGTGAGCGCCAAAAACACTTAAATGACTTGGTGCCAGTTGAGTGGGTTGATGCCACACATCCCTCCTATATTTTGTATACATCTGGCACAACCGGCAAGCCTAAGGGTGTGCAGCGTGATACCGGTGGTTACGCTGTGGCCTTGATGTCCACAATGAATCACATCTTCTGTGGCAAGCCTGGTGAAACCATGTTTACTACTTCAGACATTGGTTGGGTTGTTGGTCATAGCTACATCATCTATGGCCCATTGCTTAATGGTATGGCTACGATCATGTACGAGGGCACTCCATTGAGCCCAGATGCAGGTATCTGGTGGAAGCTGGTAGAGAAGTACAAAGTCTCAGTCATGTTCTCTGCGCCAACAGCAGTTCGTGTTTTGAAGAAGCAAGATCCTGCATTCTTAACAAAATATGATCTTTCAACATTACGTGCCTTGTTCTTGGCGGGCGAGCCTTTGGATGAGCCAACTGCAAGTTGGATTCATGATGCGATTAAGAAGCCGATTGTCGATAACTACTGGCAGACAGAAACTGGCTGGCCTATGTTGGCAATTCAGCGTGGCGTTGAAGTAATGCCGCATAAATTTGGTTCACCTGGTGTTCCATCATTTGGTTACAACATGAAGTTGTTGGATGACGCTACTTCAGAAGAGTTGGGTTCAGACAAGAAGGGCGTGATTGCTATCGAGGGACCCCTGCCTCCAGGTTGTATGCAAACTGTTTGGGGTGATGACAAGCGCTTTGTTAGCACCTACTGGGAAACCATTCCCGGTAAGACGATTTATTCCACCTTTGACTGGGGCATCAAAGATGATGACGGCTACTTCTTCATCTTGGGCCGTACCGATGATGTGATTAACGTTGCTGGCCACCGTTTAGGCACTCGTGAGATCGAGGAGAGTATTTCTGGCCATTCCAATGTTTCAGAAGTGGCGGTAGTGGGTATTGAAGATAAGCTCAAAGGTCAGGCTGCGATTGCTTTTGTGATTCCTAAGGATTCTTCTAACACCGCAACTTTGGAAGCGGAGTGTATGAAAACTGTGGACTCCACATTGGGCGCGATTGCTCGTCCAGGGCGTGTTTATATTGTGACGGCCTTGCCTAAGACGCGTTCTGGCAAGATTGTCCGCCGCGCACTCCAAGCTGTTGCTGAAGGGCGTGATCCTGGAGATATCAGCACCATGGAAGATCAGACTGTTTTAGCTCAAATTAAGACCATCATCGAGCAAAGCGTGAAGTCTTAAATCCTCTGTAAATGATCAAAATAAGCCCCTCAGTCGGATGACTTGGGGGCTTATTACCTTCCAGGCTTGATTGGCTGGGAATCCAAGGGTTTATACGCAAAACTGGTATCATTGTTAGGTTCAAAACTTAATAAATTACCCTAGCGCTTAAAGACACTCACCTCCCGCACAAACAGTCCTGGGTTGGTCTTTTTGGGGTGTTGAGCGTCGGATGGAGCAGGGACTGGAGATGGTTTGTCACCCTTGCTTCCTTCTTTTCCTCCCGCCGTGTTGGCTCTAGCCGACGGCACTGTATTTCCCGGTCTGAGTATTGGCGCCCCTGGCGAAACTACCGGCGAAGTCGTTTTTAATACCGCACTCACTGGCTATCAAGAGATCATTACCGATCCTAGTTATTCACGCCAAATTGTTACTCTGACTTATCCCCATATTGGTAACGTTGGGGTGAACGGTCAGGATGCTGAGTCGGATCAAATTCATGCTGCTGGTTTGGTCGTTAAAGATCTTTCCAAGCGCGTATCGAATTTCCGCTCTGAAGAAACTCTAGATGCCTATTTGACTAAGGCAGGTGTAGTTGGCATCTCAGGTATCGATACTCGCAAACTGACCCGCATTCTTCGAGACAAGGGCGCTCAGTCTGGCGCAATAGTTGCTGGCAAGATGGGTGATGATGTAGAGGCTCTCGGTAAGAAAGCTTTGGAATTGGCTAAAGCCTTCCCAGGCATGGCTGGTTTAGATCTGGCTAAGGTGGTGACTACCAAGTCCCCATATCAATGGCGCGAAGCCGAGTGGGATCTTCATGGTCCAGACGGCAAACCTGCATACAGAAGTTTAGATGCTAGTAAGCCGATCAAAAAAGTCGTCGCTTATGACTTTGGTGTGAAGCGCAATATTTTGCGCATGCTCACCGAGCGTGGCTGTGAGTTAACGATTGTTCCCGCGCAAACTAGTGCTGCTGAAGTATTGGCGATGAATCCAGATGGCGTGTTCTTCTCAAATGGCCCCGGAGATCCTGGGCCTTGTGACTATGCTATTGCCGCTGCAAAAGAAATTATTGAAAAGGGTATTCCAACCTTCGGCATCTGTCTAGGTCACCAGATCATGGGCTTGGCCGCCGGTGCTAAAACTTTGAAGATGAAGTTTGGTCACCATGGTGCAAACCATCCTGTAAAAGATCTAGATACTGGGCGCGTAGCGATTACCTCCCAGAACCATGGTTTCGCGGTGGATGCCAATACCTTGCCTGACAACATTCGTGTGACGCACGTCTCTTTATTTGACGGATCCCTACAAGGTTTGGCTTGGAAAGATAAGCCTGCATTGTGTTTCCAAGGTCACCCTGAGGCCTCACCAGGTCCTCATGACATTGCCTATTTATTTGATCGTTTTGTGGAGCTCATGAATGCTGCCGCTGTTGGTAATAAGGGGGGCAAATAATGCCTAAGCGTAGCGACATTAAGAGCATTCTGATTATTGGTGCTGGTCCGATTGTGATTGGACAAGCCTGTGAGTTTGACTATTCTGGTGCGCAAGCTTGTAAAGCTTTGCGTGATGAAGGTTACAAAGTCATTTTGGTGAACAGTAATCCAGCCACCATCATGACTGACCCAGAGATGGCGGATGTAACTTACATCGAGCCAATCACCTGGGAAGTGGTAGAGCGCATTATTGCTACTGAGAAACCGGATGCAATTTTGCCAACGATGGGCGGACAAACTGCCTTGAACTGTGCACTCGATTTGCATCGTCATGGTGTTCTTGAAAAATACGGTTGCGAATTGATCGGTGCTTCACCAGAAGCCATTGATAAAGCAGAAGATCGACAAAAGTTTAAAGATGCGATGACCAAAATTGGTCTGGGCTCTGCTAAGTCGGGTATTGCGCACTCAATGGATGAAGCGCATGAAGTACAGCAGCGTATTCAAAAAGAAACTGGCAGCTTGGGTTTCCCGGTCGTCATTCGTCCTTCATTCACTATGGGTGGATCAGGCGGTGGTATTGCTTATAACCGCGAAGAATTTGAAGAGATCTGCAAGCGCGGTTTAGATTTGTCTCCAACACGTGAGCTCTTAATTGAAGAGTCTCTCTTAGGTTGGAAAGAGTTTGAGATGGAAGTGGTGCGTGACCGTGCCGATAACTGCATCATCGTTTGCTCAATCGAAAACTTAGATCCTATGGGTGTGCATACCGGTGACTCGATCACTGTTGCTCCAGCACAAACATTAACGGATAAAGAATATCAATTGATGCGAAATGCATCGATTGCTGTATTGCGTGAGATTGGTGTAGACACTGGCGGATCAAACGTCCAGTTCTCAATCAACCCAGTGGATGGTCGCATGATCGTCATTGAGATGAACCCACGGGTTTCACGTTCATCGGCGCTGGCCTCTAAAGCAACCGGTTTCCCAATTGCGAAGATTGCTGCAAAGCTCGCTGTTGGCTATACCTTGGATGAGTTAAAGAACGACATTACTGGTGGTGCAACCCCAGCATCTTTTGAGCCATCCATCGACTATGTTGTCACGAAGATTCCTCGCTTTGCATTTGAGAAGTTCCCGCAAGCAGATTCTCGCTTAACAACCCAGATGAAATCGGTAGGAGAGGTGATGGCTATTGGCCGCACTTTCCAAGAGTCATTCCAAAAAGCTCTGCGTGGCTTAGAAGTTGGTGTGGATGGCTTGGATGAAGTCTCGACAGACTTAGATGACATCATTCAAGAAATTGGCGAGCCAGGTCCAGACCGTATTTGGTATTTGGCTGACGCTTTCCGTATGGGAATGGGTTTAGATGAGGTTTATAACGAGACTAAGGTAGATCCTTGGTTCTTGGAGCAGATCGAAGAACTCATCACAATGGAGACAGAGCTCAAACAGCGCAAGATTGATAGCCTTTCAGCGCCTGAGTTGCGCTTCATTAAGCAAAAAGGTTTTTCGGATCGTCGCTTAGCTAAGTTGCTTGGGGTAGATGCCGCCTCAGTACGCGCCGCACGTCATCGTCTCAAAGTGGTGCCTGTTTACAAGCGTGTAGATACCTGCGCAGCAGAGTTCTCTACAAATACTGCGTATTTGTATTCCACTTACGAAGCAGAGCACGGCGAGTGCGAATCTCAACCAACAAACAAAGACAAGATCATGGTCTTGGGTGGTGGTCCAAACCGTATCGGTCAAGGCATTGAGTTTGACTACTGCTGCGTGCACGCTGCTTTAGCAATGCGTGATGATGGTTATGAAACCATCATGGTGAACTGCAATCCAGAAACTGTTTCTACTGACTACGACACATCTGATCGTTTGTATTTCGAGCCATTGACCCTAGAAGACGTTTTAGAGATCGTCGCCATTGAAAAGCCAAAAGGTGTGATCGTGCAGTACGGCGGCCAGACTCCATTGAAGTTGGCTTTGGATCTCGAGGCTAATGGTGTTCCAATCATCGGTACATCACCAGATATGATCGATGCCGCAGAAGATCGCGAGCGTTTCCAGAAGTTATTGCATGAATTGAACTTGCGTCAGCCGCCTAACCGTACAGCGCGTGCGGAAGATGAGGCTCTGAAGCTTGCTGAAGAAATTGGTTATCCATTGGTAGTTCGTCCTTCCTATGTCTTGGGTGGCCGCGCTATGGAAATTGTTCATGATGGCCGCGATCTCGAGCGCTACATGCGTGAGGCAGTTAAGGTTTCTCATGACTCACCAGTATTGTTAGATCGCTTCTTAAACGATGCCATTGAGTGTGATGTGGACTGTATTAGCGATGGTCAGCGTGTATTCATTGGTGGTGTGATGGAGCACATTGAACAAGCTGGCGTTCACTCTGGCGACTCTGCTTGTTCATTGCCGCCATATTCCTTATCCGATGAGACGATTGCAGAAATCAAGCGTCAAACTGCTGCGATGGCCAAAGGTCTTAATGTAGTCGGTCTGATGAACGTGCAGTTTGCGATCCAGAATGTGGATGGCAAGGATGTCATTTACGTTCTGGAGGTAAACCCGCGCGCTTCCCGTACAGTGCCATTTGTATCTAAGGCAACCGGTTTGCAGTTAGCCAAGATTGCAGCGCGCTGCATGGTTGGACAGACTCTGGATCAGCAGGGCATCAAATCAGAAGTGAAGCCTGCCTACTATTCAGTGAAAGAAGCAGTATTCCCATTCAATAAGTTCCCAGGTATTGATCCAATCCTCGGGCCAGAGATGCGATCTACTGGTGAAGTCATGGGTGTGGGTAAAACCTTTGGCGAAGCCTTATTCAAGTCTCAGCTAGGTGCTGGCATTAAATTGCCCAAGAGCGGAACTGTGGTGTTGACTGTTAAGGATAGTGATAAGCCTAAAGCAGTAGAGGTGGCTAAGCTCTTGCATCAACTAGGCTTCCCAATGGTCGCTACTAAAGGGACAGCTGCAGCTATTGAAGCAGCTGGTTTGCCAGTTCGTGTAGTGAATAAAGTAAAAGATGGCCGCCCGCATATTGTGGACTTGATCAAGAATGGCGAAATCTCTTTAGTATTTACTACTGTGGATGAGACTCGTACTGCTATTGCCGACTCACGCTCTATTCGTACAAGTGCGCAGGCCAATAATGTGACTTACTACACTACGATTAGTGCAGCACGAGCAGTCATGGATGGTTTGATGACTTCACAAAATGGCAATAAAGAGTCCCTTGAAGTATATTCATTGCAGAATCTGCATAAGACTCTCAATTAATTTAAGTTAGGTAAGAAGCATGAGCACAATTCCTATTACTAAGCGTGGCGCAGAACTCCTCAAGGAGGAGTTGCATCGCTTAAAGCATGTTGAGCGCCCATCGGTGATTAATGCCATCTCTGAAGCACGTGCACAGGGCGATCTTTCTGAGAACGCTGAATACGATGCAGCTAAAGAGAAGCAGGGCTTCATTGAGGGGCGCATTCAGGAGCTTGAAGGAAAGCTCTCTGCAGCCCAAATCATTGATCCAGCAACTTTGGATGTGAATGGCCGCGTAGTATTTGGTGCCACTGTAGATCTGGAGGATCTAGAGGATGGCACTAAGCTCACCTATCAGATCGTTGGTGATGATGAAGCTGACATTGCTGTCAATAAGATTTCCATTAGCTCACCGATTGCTCGGGCTTTGATTAGTAAAGAAGAGGGTGATGTTGTTGCTGTTCAGGCCCCTGGTGGTAATCGCGAAGTAGAAATTCTTGCGGTTCGTTACATCTAATTCAAACCCAGAATTAATATGCAAACCTTAGAGACCTCTGACCATATTGGGGCTCAAAGACTCTTTATTTTGATTGCAGGTATTTGGGTTGGTAGCCTTCTCGCAGTAGGCTACTTAGTTGCACCGGCGATTTTTAGCACCATGAGTGACCGTCAGGCAGCGGGCATGGTTGCTGGCAGCATTTTTAAATTAGAGGCTTACCTTAGTTTGATTGTGTGCATCGGTCTGATGGTATTAGCCAATCTCTTGGTGAATCGTGGGCTCAATCAATTCAGAATCATTCGTTGGCTCTTATTGGCGATGTTGCTATGTTCCCTTGCAGCCGCTTTTGTTTTCATTCCTTGGATGAATACTCTGAGGGATAACGCTTTAGACCAAGGTATGCCAGTCATGCTCTCACCCTCAGCAACTTTGTTTGGCAGGCTGCATGGTGCCTCCAGCATTCTATTTATGCTGCAGAGTCTTCTGGGCATCTTCTTGGTTTGGCGACTCACTAAAAGATGAAGTCAGAGCCAAGGTAAAAGTTAAGCCAAGAGTTAAGTAATAAAAAACGCCGACTAGCGGCGTTTTTTATTTGGTAGCAGTAAGCTGCAATATTCAGCTTAAGAACCTAAAGATTTCTTCTTCGTGCTGCTCATACGGACTTTGCGCTTCTTAATCGGAGCCGGTGCAGCAACTGCCTTGCGATAGCCCGGTGATGACCAACCAATTTTGGATTCAGCAGCATCAGCGCGTAGAACACGCTTCTTCGGGGTAGCGCTTTTTACTGCAGCCGCTCTTTCAAATGGTGACTTGCTCGCTGCAGAGCGACGATCCGACCTCTCGGAAGTGCTGGTGCGAACGCCAGCTTTTGCCACAACTCGATTTGGTTGACGCTTAGTACGTGGAGCTTGCAATGATTTCTTAGTTTGCTTGCTTGATCGACCTAAATTGAGCATTGCTGCATCGACGATATCGATAGGCTTCCACAGAACGAGTAGTTTTCCGATATGCTGAATTGGAGCTGCACCTAGTTTGTCGCAAAGCTCTTCATAGATGGCAATACGCGCATCACGATCATCACCAAATACGCGAACTTTAATCAAACCGTGATGAGAAATTGCTAACTTTGCCTCTTTAATGACCGCAGGGGTCAGGCCATCGCCACCGATCATGACAACTGGGCTCAGTCCATGGGCATCGGCTTTAAGGGATTTACGTTGTGCGGGGGTAATAGTAAGTGCAGTCATGGCCTCGATGATAGAGCATTAGGGCTTGTAAAACAGGGCTTTCGGCCTCATATATGTGGATATGAAGTTGTTTTAAGTCGATTCCTTTTGCCTTGTAGGGCATAAACAAGGAAAATGGACGTCGAAAGTGGGTAAGTTGTGGCAAAGAATAAATTTAATAAAAGTTGGTTGCAGGATCACTTAAATGATCCTTACGTGAAGATGGCTCAAAAAGAGGGTTATCGCGCACGAGCCGTTTATAAACTGAGCGAAATAGACGAGCAGGACCGACTCATCAAAGCAGGTATGACCATTGTGGATCTGGGGAGTGCTCCTGGGAGCTGGTCCCAATACGCCCGTAATCGGCTGACTGAGCTGGGGAAAAATAATCCGAATATTGAATCCGGAAAACCAGATGGAACCATCATTGCGATTGATATCCTGCCAATGGAGGATATTGCTGATGTTTCCTTTATTCAAGGGGACTTTCGTGAGGATGAGGGCTTAAAGGCGCTTGAAGCGCTTTTGCCTGCCGATGCAGATGGAAAAGTCGATCTAGTGATGTCGGATATGGCACCCAATTTATCTGGGGTCGGCGTAGCGGATGCGGCTCGGATGGCCTTTTTGGCTGAAATTGCACTGGATTTTTCGGTTCAGCACCTCAAGCCTGATGGGGCCTTACTGATTAAGTGCTTTAACGGTAGTGGCTATAGCCAAATCGTAGAATCCTTTAAAAGGGTCTTTAAAACGGTCGCTTCCAGAAAGCCTAAGGCCTCTAGAGCAAAGTCTTCGGAGATCTTTTTATTGGGTAGAGACCTGAAGCCACCCAAATAACCCCCTAAAAGTAGGGGCTTATTAAATAAATTGGGTCTCAGCCCTTGAAAAAGCCTAGTAGTAGAATCAAATACTTAGGTATAGCAATCCGCTTTAACTCCCGGATTAATCCGGCAAAGGTCTGTTTTGAATAACAACATGCTGCAAAAAATTGGTGTTTGGCTCATTGTGGGTCTCGTGCTCTTTACTGTTTTTAAACAGTTTGATAAGCCAAAAGACGCCAATCAAGTCACTTATTCTCAATTCATGGACGATGCCAAAGCTGGCAAAGTAAAAAGAGTTGATGTGCAAGGTCGCACTCTGCAAGTGACTCCGAATGACGGCAGCAAGTACTCCATCATCTCCCCGGGAGATATTTGGATGGTTGGCGATCTCATGAAATTTGGTGTTCAGGTAACCGGTAAAGCGGATGACGAGCCAAATATGCTGGTTTCTGCTTTGTATTACCTTGGACCGACTTTATTGATTATTGGTTTCTGGTTCTTCATGATGCGTCAGATGCAAGGTGGTGGCAAGGGCGGGGCATTCTCATTCGGAAAATCTAAAGCCCGCTTGATTGATGAGAATAGCAATACTGTTACTTTTGCTGATGTTGCTGGTTGCGATGAAGCTAAAGAAGAGGTCTTTGAGATCGTTGACTTTTTGAAGGATCCGCAAAAGTTTCAAAAGCTGGGCGGCCGTATTCCGCATGGCGTATTGCTAGTAGGCCCTCCGGGTACTGGTAAGACTTTGCTGGCACGTGCGATTGCAGGTGAAGCAAAGGTTCCTTTCTTCTCTATCTCTGGTTCTGATTTCGTGGAGATGTTTGTTGGTGTCGGTGCATCACGTGTGCGTGACATGTTTGAGAACGCCAAGAAAAATTCTCCTTGCATCATTTTTATTGATGAGATTGATGCGGTTGGTCGTCATCGTGGTGCTGGTATGGGCGGCGGTAATGATGAGCGTGAACAAACTCTGAACCAAATGCTGGTTGAGATGGACGGCTTTGAAAGCAATAGCGGTGTGATTGTGGTTGCTGCAACTAACCGTTCTGACGTTTTGGATCGCGCCTTATTGCGTCCAGGTCGTTTCGATCGTCAAGTACACGTTGGCTTGCCAGACATTCGTGGTCGTGAGCAAATCCTGCAAGTCCATATGCGTAAGGTGCCAATTGATCCGGACGTCGATGCAGCTGTATTGGCGCGTGGAACTCCTGGTTTCTCGGGCGCTGATTTAGCAAACTTGGTTAATGAGTCTGCATTGTTTGCAGCGCGTCGCAACAAGCGTGCTGTCGACATGAAAGACTTTGAAGATGCTAAAGATAAGATCTACATGGGTCCTGAGCGTAAGTCTGCTGTGATGCGTGAAGAAGAGCGTCGTAATACGGCGTATCACGAGTCTGGTCACGCAGTCGTTGCTAAGGTATTGCCTAAAGCTGACCCAGTACATAAGGTCACCATTATGCCGCGCGGTATGGCTCTTGGTGTGACATGGCAGTTACCAGAATTTGATCGTGTGAACTTGTATAAAGACCGCATGATGGAAGAGTTGGCGATTTTATTTGGTGGCCGTGCTGCTGAAGAAGTCTTCTTGCATTCCATGAGTACAGGCGCATCGAATGACTTTGAGCGTGCTACCAAAATGGCGCGTGACATGGTGACTCGTTACGGTATGAGTGATAGCTTAGGTACTATGGTCTACGTCGATACTGAATCTGAAGGTATGTTCGGTCGTTCCAGCTCCAAAACAGTTTCTGAGTTAACTCAGCAAAAGGTGGATTCAGAGATTCGCGCATTGGTAGATAGCCAATATGCATTGGCAAGATCCATTCTTGAGCAAAACCGTGACAAGGTTGAAGCTATGGTTGCTGCTTTGATGGAATGGGAAACTATTGATGCTGAACAAATCAATGACATCATGGAAGGCCGTCCACCACGTGCACCAAAGCCGCCACCAGCAACCCAGTTTGGTAACTCTGCTGGTACGCCAGGTCCTGCTGCGGGTGCTGCACCAGCGACTGCTTAATTAGCTCTAGCTAATAGCAAGGTGATGAAGCAAAATCTGCCCGCAACATGGCGTTGCGGGCGTTTTCTTTTTGATTTCAGTAAACATCAGCGCCCACTGGTGATGGGTATTCTGAATGCCACACCAGACTCCTTTTCGGATGGTGGTAAGTTCAGAACTCCAAGTGATGCTATTGCGCAAGCAGAGCACATGATTGCTAATGGCGTAGACATCATTGATATCGGTGGCGAATCGACCCGTCCAGGCGCAGAGCCTGTAGCACTCCAGGAAGAATTAGATCGTGTCTTGCCAGTGATTGAAGCTTTAAAAGATTGCGGCGTAGCCTTGTCAATCGATACCTATAAAGCCGAGACCATGTGCCAAGCACTCAAGGCTGGAGTCGATTGCGTGAATGACATCTGGGCATTACGACAAGAGGGCGCAGTTGAAGCAATTCTTGAGAGTGATCAAGATAATCCAGATAAGCAATGCGGCATTGTTTTGATGCATATGCAACGCGATCCACAAACAATGCAATTTGATCCTGAGTATCAAGATGTGATTGCAGAGGTAAAAGAATTTTTACAAGAGCGCGTTAACTTGTTAGTGAATGCAGGCGTTGCTAAAAATAGAATTGCCATCGATCCTGGATTTGGATTTGGGAAGAGTTTGGAGCATAACCTTAAGATGCTGGCTGAATTTGATCAATTCTCCCAATTGGGGTATCCGGTCTTGGCGGGGATCTCTCGTAAATCGATGTTGGGTAAATTAACAGGCCGAGATACTAATGAGCGGGTAGCCCCCAGTGTTGCCGCTGCCATTCTGGCTGCTGACCGTGGTGCTCGTATTATTCGGGTGCATGATGTGCCTGAAACTGTTGATGCACTCAAGATATGGGCAGCGGTTCAGAACTAGGTCACTAGGTCTAGTAATCCAGATAGCCACAAGTTTTATAATTAAACCTATGAAAAAACAATACTTTGGTACTGATGGCATCCGCGGTGAAGTAGGGCAATTTCCGATTGTTCCCGAGTTCATTACTCGCCTTGGCTATGCTGCTGGAAAAGTCCTGGTCCAAAACGCAAAGCCAGGTGAGCGTTGCAAAGTATTGATTGGAAAAGATACCCGTGTCTCTGGATATTTATTGGAGGCCGCTTTAGAGGCAGGCTTCGCTGCCGCGGGTGTTGACGTCAAGTTGTGCGGTCCTATGCCAACACCCGGTGTTGCTTATCTTACTAAGGCCTTGCGCTTATCTGCCGGTGTAGTGATTTCAGCATCACATAATGCTTATCAAGACAACGGTATTAAATTCTTCTCCGCCGAAGGCGGTAAGCTCACCGATGAATTTGAATTAGCAATCGAAGCTGAACTTGCTAAACCGATGGGCTGTGTTAGCTCTAAAGAATTAGGCAAGGCATTTCGTATTGATGATGCTGCTGGTCGTTATATTGAATTTTGTAAATCGACTTTTCCCGGTGAGCTCAATCTCAAGGGAATGAAGTTGGTAGTAGATTGCGCCAATGGTGCCGCATATCACACGGCTCCTCATGTTTTTCATGAGCTTGGTGCAGAAGTCATTTCGATTGGAGTTCATCCCGATGGTAGAAACATTAATGATGGATGCGGTGCCACTGCTCCAGCGGCATTAATTGAAAAAGTCAAAGAGACTAAAGCGGATCTTGGGATAGCTTTGGATGGGGATGCCGATCGCTTGCAGATGGTAGACGCTTCAGGAAGATTATTTAATGGTGATGAACTCTTATACGTACTCGCCAAAGATCGTCTTTCCCGCGGAGAAAATTTAGGCGGCGTGGTCGGTACTTTGATGACCAACTTGGCCGTTGAAAATGCCATCAAAGCATTGGGTATTGGATTTGAGCGTGCCAATGTGGGCGATCGTTATGTCTTGGAGTTGCTTAAACAAAAAGGGTGGATCATTGGTGGCGAGGGATCCGGTCATCTCCTGTGTTTAGATCAGCACTCTACTGGGGATGGCACCATTGCCGCATTGCAGGTCCTGGCCGCTATGAGTCAGGCCAAGAAGAGCCTGGCTCAACTACTGGATTCCGTAAAAATCTTCCCCCAAGTGCTTCTCAATATTAAATTTAAGGCGGGGTACGACTGGAAGGCGGACAGCGCTCTTAAATCCCAGATTTCTCAAGTAGAAACAGAGCTCAAAGGTACGGGCAGGGTACTGATTAGGGCTTCCGGTACTGAGCCTGTCCTTAGAGTGATGGTCGAAGCCAATGATGACGCTATTGCCCTTAGTGCCGCGAAAAATATTGCTAGCTTAATACCATCCGCCTAAGTAATTGAATTTATTGAGATATTTTCCAATAAATTCTTTGTCACAAAAGGGTCATACTGAATCCGTATTGTTCAGTTATCGCAATGTTGCGAGAACTAAACGAGGATTACTTCACATGAAATCATTTTTGAAAAAAGCGCTAGTTATTGGTGCGATTTCAGTAGCCCCAGTTGCTTTTGCAGCCGATATGACCGGTGCTGGCGCAACATTCCCATACCCAATGTACGCTAAATGGGCAGAAGCCTACAAAGCAAAGACTGGCTCAAATTTAAATTACCAATCCATTGGTTCTTCCGGTGGTGTCAAGCAAATTAAAGCAAAGACTGTAGACTTCGGTGCATCTGACAATCCAGTGAAATTTGAGGATTTAGAAAAAGAAGGTTTAGTTCAATTCCCAGCGATTATTGGTGGTGTGGTTCCAGTAATTAACGTTGAAGGCGTTAAACCTTACGAGCTCAAGTTATCACCAGATACTTTGGCTGATATTTTTCAAGGTGTAATCACCAACTGGAACGACAGACGCCTTGTGTTGAATAATCCTGGCATGAAGATGCCAAATTTGCCAATCACCGTTGTTCACCGTGCGGACGGCTCTGGAACTACTGCAATTTTTACCAATTATTTGGCTAAAGTAAGTCAAAACTGGAAAGATGCTGTTGGTGAAGGCGCGGCTGTTAAATGGCCTGCTGCATCTTCTGTAGGCGGCAAAGGTAACGAAGGTGTTGCTGCGAACGTATCTCGAGTTAAAGGTGCGATTGGTTACGTAGAGTATGCATATGCCAAGAAAAACAAGCTGATCAGTGTTTCATTGAAAAACAAAGATGGTCAATTTGTTCAGCCTGACGATACAACCTTTGCAGCAGCTGCGGCAGGTACCGACTGGTCTAAGATTCCAGGTATGGGCACATTCATCACCAATGCTTCTGGTGCTAAGTCATGGCCAATCACTGGTGCATCATTCATCTTGATGTACAAAAACCCAGAGAAGAAAGCTAACTCTGCTGAAGTATTGAAGTTCTTTGACTTTGCTTTCAAAGAAGGTAAGCAAATGGCTCTTGAGCTCGACTATGTTCCAATGCCTGATGTGACTACTGACTTTATTCGTAAGAATGTCTGGTCTAATATTGCTACTAAGTAATTTGTTAGATTGATTGTTTAATCTCAACGCTGAAACAGCTCCACTGATGGGTGGGGCTGTTTCATCATTAAATGAAGTCAAAACATGATTGAATCAACACAGTCACACTCAGCGCCAACGCCCCAGGCTTTGCGTATTGCTAAGTTGCAACGTATTCAAGATTTTTTATTCCATGGAATAACGCAATTTTTTGCTTTATCTGTATTGATTGCTCTTGTTGGCATCATCATTTCCTTGGTGATAAACGCTTGGCCGGCATTGGATAAATTTGGTGTTGGTTTTTTCTTTACAAAAGAGTGGGACATCATTAATGGTGAGTTCGGTGGCCTCATTGCTATTTATGGCACTCTAGTTACCTCTTTGATTGCCTTACTGATTGCCGTTCCTCTGAGCTTTGGTATTGCCGTATTTTTGACTGAGCTTTGTCCAGCACCCCTTCGCAGACCCTTGGGAACCGCTGTTGAGTTGCTCGCGGCTGTGCCATCGATCATTTACGGTATGTTTGGCTTATTTATTTTTGCACCTATTTTTGCTGATTATATTCAGCCCGCATTACAAGCAACCTTAGGCCAAGTGCCGGGTTTAGGCATACTCTTTTCTGGCGCAATGAATGGTATCGGCGTTTTGTGTGCCGGCCTAATTTTGGCAATGATGATTTTGCCTTTTATTGCCTCGGTAATGCGTGATGTCTTTGAAATCGTTCCACCAGTTCTGAAAGAATCAGCCTATGGTATTGGCTGCACTACTTGGGAGGTGGTTAAGAATGTTGTGCTCCCTTATACAAAAGCGGGAGTAATCGGCGGCATCATGCTGGGTTTGGGTAGGGCGCTTGGTGAAACCATGGCGGTGACTTTTGTGATTGGTAATGCACATCGCCTTTCTGCTTCATTATTCTCACCAGGTAATTCGATTGCCTCAACATTGGCTAATGAATTCGGTGAGGCCGAACTTGGAGCCCATTATTCATCTTTATTTGCATTAGGCCTTGCGCTATTCATGATTACTTTTGTTGTGTTGGCGATTGCCAAGTGGATGCTCATCAGTATGGAAAAAAAGCAGGGACTTAAAACATGAACGGCTTATCTAATTTAGATCCAGCAATTTTTGCCAAACGTAAGCGCGCCAATAAGATTGGTTTATTGCTCTCCACAGTTGCTATGGCACTAGGTATGGCATTTTTGCTATGGATTTTGACTGTTTTATTTCTAAAAGGCTTTTCTTCAATTAACTTTGATGTATTCACTCAAAGCACACCTGCGCCTGGTTCAGAGGGTGGGGGTTTGGCGAACGCGATTGTTGGTAGCTTAATGATTGTAGGTAGCTGTACTCTGATTAGTACGCCGATTGGCGTCTTGGCCGGACTATATCTCTCGGAGTACGGAGATAGAAGTAAAGTGGCTTCAGTAACCCGCTTTGTGACTGACATCATGTTATCTGCGCCATCGATTGTGATTGGTTTGTTTGTTTATGCTGTTGTGGTTGCACAAGTAAGGCACTTCTCAGGTTGGGCCGGCACAATTGCTTTAGCCTTAATTGCTATTCCAGTAGTAGTTCGTACAACTGAAAACATGCTGCGCTTAGTGCCTGGCAGCTTGCGAGAGGCTGCTTATGCTTTAGGTACCCCTAAGTGGAAAGTAGCATTCATGATTACCTTGCGCGCAGCTCAAAGCGGAGTGATTACTGGTATTTTGCTGGCACTTGCTCGTGTCAGTGGCGAAACGGCGCCATTGCTCTTTACTGCCCTAAACAATCAGTTTTTCTCTAGCAATATGAATGCACCAATGGCCAACTTACCAGTGGTGATTTTCCAATTTGCAATGAGCCCTTACGATAACTGGGTTGATTTAGCCTGGGCTGCAGCTTTACTAATCACCTTTGCTGTACTGGGTCTGAATATTCTTGCGCGCGTAGTGTTCCGCCAGAAAGTACAGAGTTAATGAGTAATATGAAAACCATGTTTGACTTAAATACGATTGATAGTCAAGGAATAAGAATGAACGACACAACTACACCAGAAAAAAGTGATGTTAAAAATGCCCTAGAGGTTCGCAACTTGAACTTCTTCTATGGATCCTTTCAAGGTCTAAAAAATATTAACTTGGATATTGAGGAAGGCAAAGTCACGGCATTTATTGGTCCGTCTGGCTGTGGAAAATCTACATTGCTCCGCACACTCAATCGTATGTATGACCTGTATCCTGGACAACGGGCAGAAGGGGAGATCAACTTCTATGGTCAGAATATTCTAGAGCCTGGACAAGATCTTAATCTCTTGCGCTCACGAATTGGAATGGTTTTCCAAAAACCAACTCCTTTCCCAATGTCGATTTATGAAAATATTGCCTTTGGTGTCCGTTTATACGAAAAGCTTTCCCGTTCTGAAATGGATGAGCGTGTAGAGTGGGCTTTAAACAAAGCTGCGTTATGGAATGAAGCAAAAGACAAGTTAAATCAAAGTGGTCTTTCACTATCAGGTGGTCAGCAGCAGCGTTTATGTATTGCTCGAGGTGTAGCGGTAAAGCCTTCCGTAATTCTTTTGGATGAGCCAACTTCAGCATTGGATCCAATTTCAACTGGAAAAATTGAAGAGCTCATTAATGAGCTAAAACATGAGTACACGATTGCGATTGTGACCCACAATATGCAGCAAGCAGCACGTGTATCAGACTACACTGCTTATATGTACCTTGGTAGCTTGATTGAGTACGGTAAAACCGATGAAATCTTTATTAAGCCTAAGCGTAAAGAAACAGAAGATTACATAACCGGTCGATTCGGTTAATTGGAGATAAATATGCCAGATAAACACCTTTCCTCGCAGTTTGATGCCGATTTAAATTCTCTCTCTAGTCGTTTGCTGGAAATGGGCGGCCTTGTTGAGTCCCAAATTTCTTCTGCAATGCGTGCGTTTACGCAGATGGACATTGATACTTGTAATGTCGTGATCGCTAATGAAAAGATCGTGAATGATCTCGAAATTCAAATCGATATGGCTTGTACGGAATTGATTGCACGTCGCCAACCAACTGCTCGAGATTTACGTTTAGTGATGGCGGTATCAAAAGCGATTACTAATTTAGAGCGCGCTGGTGATGAAGCAGAGCGTGTAGCCAAAAGGACTAAGCGTTTGATTGAGTCTGGTGTCGCCAACAATATCAATGTCGCTGAGATTCGCTTATCAGGTCAGATGGCCATTTCTTTGTTACGTCGCAGCTTAGATGCTTTTGCTCGCTTAGATACTGTGGCAGCAGCCGAAGTAGTTCAGGAAGATCGCCAGATCGATGAAGAATTCAAGGGCTTTGTTCGTAAGTTGATTACTTACATGATGGAAGATCCACATACAATCTCTACTGGCTTAGATATGCTCACAATTGCTAAAGCCATTGAACGCATTGGTGATCATGCCAAGAATATTGCAGAGTTTGTAATTTATATTGCTAAGGGCTCGGATGTGCGTCATATCCCCCATGAGGACTTGGTTCGCGAGGCGAATAAACCGTAACTATTGACACTAAAACGGAATTTGCTATGACTCACCGAATATTGATTGTTGAGGATGAGCCTTCAATTGCTGAACTCATTGCAATTAATTTAAGCCATGCGGGATTTGAGGTGCAAAAGGCGCTTCAAACTGACGTTGCCGCAAACATGATGCGCGATGAGCTTCCTAATCTATTGATTTTGGATTGGATGCTACCTGGTAAATCTGGCGTTCAGTTTGCCCGAGAGCTTAGGGCAAATGAGCGCACTAGATCTTTGCCGATACTCATGCTGACCGCCAAGAGCGAAGAGAACGATAAGGTCTTGGGCCTTGATTCCGGAGCCGATGATTACGTGACCAAGCCTTTTTCTCCGAAAGAGTTGGTTGCTCGTGTCAAAGCATTGTTGCGCCGACAAATTCCGCTAGAGGGGGATGGCCCCTTATCTGTTGGTCCATTAAAGCTCGATCCAGTTTCCCATCGTGTGAGTGCTACGTGGCCAAATAGTGATCCGCAGACTTTATCTTTAGGGCCTACAGAGTTCCGATTGTTGCAATTTATGATGGCCAACCCAGAAAGAGTTCATTCTCGTGAGGGCTTGCTCGATAAGGTCTGGGGTAATGAGGTTTACATAGAAGAGCGTACAGTTGATGTTCATATCAAGCGGCTCAGAGCAGCCTTATCCCCGGCAGACTGTGATCGCTACGTAGAGACGGTTCGGGGTAGCGGCTACCGAATCACAAAAACACCCACCCAGACCTGATATTTATTGGGTGGACTTCAGTTTTTCTAGTCTCCTGCAGCAGATGCTCTAAGATTGCGGAATGTTCTCCGTTTTTTTCCGCTTTTTTCTTCTTGTTTGTGCAGCTTTTTTAGTTGCTTTGATTGCCCAAAATAATGTTGGCCCTATTACAGGCATTTCAGTCGGCATTGCTTTTCTCTCGATTCCGCTGATTTACTCCTACATTAATTTAGCGCGCCTACGAAAATACACTGTAGAGGATAGACTAGAGTCAATGCCACTGCCTAGTGGTTATTGGGAAGAGGTTTTCTTTTACCTGCAACGATTAGTGCGCAATCTTAAGTTGCAAATGCTTTCTGTTGAGAAACAACACGATCGGTTTATTGAAGCGTTTCAGGCCTCGCCAAACGGCATCATGATGCTGGATGATCAAGATCAAATTGAATGGTGTAATGCGATTTCAGAACGCTTCTTTGGTCTTCAATTCAAACGTGATGTGATGCAGCGTATTAATTTCCTGATCCGTCGACCTGAGTTTATTCGCTATCTTCATGATCGTCATTTTGAGGAGCCATTACTTTTAGAGCGTATGGGCCCTAAATCAAATCTGAGTTTGATGTTGCAAGCTTTTCCTTTTGGTGAGAAGCGTCACTTACTCTTGGTGCAAGACGTCACAGATCTACAAAAAGCGGATGCCATGCGGCGGGACTTTGTAGCAAACGTTTCCCATGAGATGAGAACACCCATTACCGTGTTAATGGGGTTTCTGGAAACAATCCAATCTTTAGATTTAGATAAAGCCCAACAAGATCAATATTTTGAGATGATGATGTCTCAAGCCCAGCGTATGAAAAGCCTTGTAGAGGACTTGCTAACTTTAGCTAATTTAGAAGCGAATTCATTGCCGGCACCAACCCAGCCCATACAAATGCAGACTGTCATGGCGCTTCTGAAAAATGATGCTGAGGCACTCTCTCAGGGTCATCACGCTTTTCACTTCGATGTTGAGAGCTCTAAAAATATTCTGGGAGAAGAGCGGGAAATTCTCTCGGCATTTAATAATTTAGTCTCTAATGCCATTCGATATACGCCTGATGTTGGCTCTATTAGCGCATCTTGGCGCGTAAACGCCGCAGGAGAGGGTGAATTCTCAGTTGTGGATACTGGCCCAGGAATCGCTTCTGAGCATCTTTCTAGGCTTACCGAGCGCTTCTATAGAGTAGATCGTAGTCGCTCACGCGATACCGGTGGAACTGGCCTGGGGCTAGCTATTGTTAAGCATATTGCCAGTCGACATCAAGCACAATTAATTATTGAGAGCACGCCCGGAAAGGGAAGTACATTTACGATGCGCTTCCCTAAGGAGAGGCTGACGGATTAGCTTGGGACTTAATCCTTTTTGCCTTTCTTATCTTTTTTATCCTTCTTGCGTTTAGATTCCTTAGGTAATTTATCTAACTTACCGTTGGCGTAAAGGCACCAGACTTTAATTTCCTCTAGAAGTTCAGTGAGGTCCTCATAAGATAGGTTTTTAAAGTCTTGTAAGCCGATGGCTCCGGACTCTTGAAGCTGTTTAACAGCGTCTTCGTACTTATATTCACTCATAAATTTCCACGTAAAGTTGTAAGAACGGGGTAATCCTAGCAAAGTAATGTGACAAAAATAATTTTTGAGAATATTGGCTTTAGTGCAGGGGGTAGAGCTGTGATTTGAGGTTGCCGATACTAATAAAAACACCGTTTAGCTTTTATTTCTTTAATTAGCGAGCTTGTCTTATTTGTGAAATATTTCCCTGTCATGATCAGTTTGTGAATAGATTGAATCAAACTCAGCATGCCATCATTACTTGCCCGAATTGTCAGGGCTATGAAATTTTGGATATT
Source organism: Polynucleobacter sp. AP-Jannik-300A-C4 (assembly GCF_018688335.1). Lineage (NCBI taxonomy): Bacteria > Pseudomonadati > Pseudomonadota > Betaproteobacteria > Burkholderiales > Burkholderiaceae > Polynucleobacter > Polynucleobacter sp. AP-Jannik-300A-C4. The sequence goes on from NZ_CP061316.1 coordinate 832,155, forward strand.
GCCCAAGCTAGCTCCATGCACCTTTACAGATGTCCCTCATGTAATGGCCTCCTAAAAGCAAAATCTGGGGATTGCTGCATATTGTGTAGCTTTGCCAACAGGGATTGCAGTAGTTCCGAGCAAAATTTAGCCGCTTAAGCTTTTGCCAGTAGACTAGGGTTCATTTTCATGAATATGTCATGAGAGTTTCATAAAATAGACATATTGATATTGAAACCTGTTAACTGGAAGAATTTTGGCTGTTAATAAAGATATTTCAGGAAATACTCCTCGCGATCTGGTGGCAGCGGTCGACCTTGGGTCGAATAGCTTTCGTATGCTCGTTGCTCAGGTGGTGAAAACACCATCGGGAACTCAGCTGCGCCCCATTGATACTCTGCGGGAGTCTGTGCGTCTTGCGGCCGGTCTTACTGATAACAAGTTATTAGGAAATGACGCTTATCAGCGTGGTCTGACAGCGATTCGTCGCTTTGGTGAGCGCATTCGGGGCTTTGATCCTTCCAAGGTACGTGCTGTTGCTACTAATACCTTGAGGGTAGCAAAAAATGCTCCTAGCTTTATTCGTGATGCCGAAGAAGCTTTGGGTTTCCCTATTGAAGTAATTGCTGGGGTTGAAGAAGCGCGCCTGATTTATATTGGTGCTGCTCATGAGGTCTCAGCTGTTCAGGGAAATCGCTTGGTGGTTGATATAGGCGGTGGCTCTACCGAATTTATCATCGGTAAAGGCTATGAGCCAAAGCTGATGGAGAGTCTCTATATTGGCTGCGTCTCCCATAGTCTACGGTTTTTCCCTAAAGGCAATATTGATGCTCATGCTTTCAAGGAAGCCGAATTAGCAGCGCGTCGAGAGATTCAAGTGATCTCTGGTGCTTACCTCAAGAGTGGCTGGAAACAGGTGATTGGCTCTTCAGGAACTGCGCGTGCTTTGGCAGATCTGATCGCTGAAAATAACTTTAATGGCCAGCAAAGTGAAGGCTTGACCATGGGGCGTGTCAATGGCGCTAGTGGCCTTATTACACGCGAAGGCTTGAGAGCCATGAAGAAGCATCTTCTCAAGTATGAAAATCTTAGTCAGGTTGAGCTTCAGGGTCTTAAAGATGATCGTCGATCAGTCTGGCCGGGCGGTTTGGCCATCATGATCGCTGTATTTGATGAGCTGGGCATTGAAAGTATGGAGGTCACAGACGCTGCACTACGTGTAGGGGTCTTGTATGACCTCCTGGGCCGTTCCCAACATGACGATATGCGCTTCGTTACAGTAGAGCAGTTTATGCAACGCTATGCTGTTGATCGTGAGCAGGCAAAGAGAGTAGGGATACACGCCGCAGAATTTTTATCTCAACTACCAAAGCCGGACTCTGAGGATCGGGAAGATAACATTGCATTATTGCAATGGGCTGCCAATCTTCATGAAATCGGTTTATCGATTGCTCATAATGGCTATCACAAGCACTCTGCTTACATTGCAGGTAATGCAGATATGCCGGGATTTTCGAAGAATGACCAGGCAAGGTTGGCTGCACTACTTATAGGTCATGCCGGCAAGCTCGGAAAATTAGCGAATAATTCTAGTTTTAGAGATTGGCGAATGCTGTTCTGCTTGCGCTTGTCACAGGTGCTTTGCCGCGGTAGGAGTGATATTCAACTTCCCAAAGTCAAGGTATCTGAAGTAGACAGCTCTTATATTGTGAGCCTATCAAAAGATTGGGTTGAGGAGCATCCTTTGACCGAATTTAGTTTGCTAAAGGAAGCGGCCGAGTGGGAACGTATCGGCCGTCCTTACACAGTAATCTTACGTTAATTACAAACCTAAGAAGTGCTTGGCGTAGCGTGGATTGATTTCAGATAAGCGGAGCATGGTGAGTACGTCTGCAGTATTAAAATCTGGATCCCAGGCTGGCGCACTGCAAATCTTAGCGCCTAACTTAAGGTAGCCTTTAATCAAGGGCGGTGGCTCAACTTGTAAACCGCCATTTAAGCGCTCCAAGGGCAGTGGTAGTCTCGGGAAGGCGTGATTTTCTACTGGAGCCATTTGATCATTGCTCAGTGAATTGTATAGGCTAGCAGCAAAATGACCGCCATCTGCCATAGGAATACTTGCACATCCAAGCATGATTTCATAATCGTGTTTTTGCATGTACTGGGCTAGTCCGCTCCACAATGCCATGATGACTGCGCCTGAGCGATGGTCAGCATGAACACATGATCGACCTAATTCAACCATCTTGGGGCGCAAGTGATTGAGGCGAGAAAGATCAAATTCAGAGTCGGAGTAGAGGCGACCAATCTCGGCGGCTTTGTGCGGTGGTAGGACTCGATAGGTACCAACCACCTTCAGTGTCTCTTGATCGCGTATGAGGAGATGGTCGCAGTAGGCGTCAAACTCATCGATATCCAAGTCTTCAGGATGAGCTGGTAGGCTTGCACCCATTTCCTCTGCAAATACTTTGAAACGCAAACGTTGAGCTTCCTTCACTTCCTTAGGATTTGAGGCCCAGCTAATTTGAAAACCAGGGCGCTTGGCTTTGCTAATTACTTTCTCGTTAGCAATCGGCTCAATAGCTAAAACTTCGTTGCGTGCACGCAAAGCAAACTTTTTACCGAATAATTTCTTGGCAATTTTCTTGGAAAAAAGCTTTTTAATTGCTTTGGCTTTGCTGGTCTTCTCTTTTTTTGGCTTTTGCTCAAATCGCCCATTAAACAGATCAAATGCAGCGAGAGGATTTGGGATATCGGACATGAGTTTCCTTATTTAGGTTAAGTCAATCGTAAAAGGGCTCTGTTACCAATTGATGACAAGGGGGAGGCAAATGGTGGCCCAAAGTAGAGCGGCTATCAGTAGTGCCAACATGACGGCTGCTGAGCCAAAGTCTTTAGCTCTTTTAGATAGGTCATGATGATCAAAGGAGATTCGATCAATTGCCGCTTCAACGCTGGAATTGAGTAGCTCCACCACTAAAACAAGTAGTAGCGATGTAATGAGGATGCATTTTTCTACTGGACTCACTGGCATCCATAATGCTATTGGAGTTAGCAAGGCTAGTAAGGTGAGTTCTTGCCTAAATGCACTCTCCTCTTTAAACGCATACACAATGCCGCACCAAGAGTTTTTTGCAGCATGCCAAGCTCTTGTTAGTCCACGATTTCCTTTGTGTGGATTTTGCTTAATATCGTAAGGGGTAGTCAAAATATCTTCTTAAGCTAAGGCGGTGACATGAACTTGCGCAGAAGGCACAGGTTTGAGGTGTTTGGCAAACTGCTCTGAAGCAGCTCTCCAGGAGAATTTCTCGGCATGTGCTCTGGCTAGCTCACGTGGAATTCGTAAGGCTTGTATACAGGCTTCCCGCAGATCTTCGTGCATTGCACCAGCGGGAGAGTCGCCTAAAACATCAATTGGGCCGGTAACTGGATAGGCGGCAACAGGGGTGCCGCAGGCCATAGCTTCAAGTAATACCAAGCCAAATGTATCGGTTTTGCTTGGGAATACAAATACATCGGCGGCTGCATATACCTTGGCTAGTTCATCTTGCTGTAAAACACCTAGGTAATTGATATTGGGATATTTTTGCTTAATCTCTGCCATGGCAGGGCCATCGCCAACTACCCACTTAGAGCCTGGCAAATCAATTTCTAAGAATGCATTGATGTTTTTTTCTACGGCAACGCGTCCGACGTATAGAAAAATCGGGTGCGCACTATTGAGTGCTTTGGAGTCTTGCATTTTGAAGATGTCTAAATCAACTCCACGCGACCAGAGCACTACGTTTTTGAGTCCGTATTCTTCAAGATCATTTTTAACCACAATAGTAGGTGCCATCACTGCCATTGAAGGGCCATGGAACCAACGAATAAAGGCATAAGTGATGGCCAATGGAATTCCGGTGCGTGCTTTCACGTACTCTGGAAAGCGTGTATGGTATGCGGTAGAGAAGGGTAGATTATTTTTAACAGCGTAGGAGCGTGCAGAAAGTCCTAGAGGACCTTCGGTTGCAATATGCATCGCATCAGGAGCAAATTCTTTAATTCTGCGTGCCACCTCTTTGCCGGGAAACAGGGATAGCGCAATATCCGGATAAGTAGGGCAGGGAATAGATTTAAAACCATTCGGTGTGATCATCTCTACTTCGTGACCCATAGCGATTAATTCAGCACGGGTTTGCTTGAGAGTTCTGACAACGCCGTTGACTTGGGGATCCCATGCGTCCGTAATAATCATAATTTTCATGCGATAGCCTCTGTAATAGGAACTTGAATAGCAGGTTGATGAGTAATTTCAGGAGTCTGAACTAGATCACCTTTGATCTTGGTCCAGTAAATAATTTTGAGTTCACCTTCAGTGGTCTCAACTAGTGCGGAGAGGCTCTCAACCCAATCGCCATCATTGCAATAGAGCAGGCCATCAATCTCGCGAATTTCTGCTTTATGAATGTGACCGCACACAACGCCGTCGCAATCCCGCAAGCGCGCTTCTCTAGCCATGATGTGTTCAAAATCAGCGATATAACTCACTGCATTTTTGACTTGATGCTTGAGGTACTGGGAAAGAGACCAGTACTGTAAACCCATCTTTACACGCAACATATTGAAATAGCGATTGATATAGAGGATGAAGGTATACATGGAATCGCCCACGTAGGCGAGCCACTTGGCGTATTGCATTACCCCATCAAATAAATCGCCATGAGTAACCCAGAGCTTTCGACCATCAAGCGTGGTATGGATTACCTCTTCTTGAACTTTGATATCCCCAAAAGACATGCCAAAGTATTGTCTTGCAGCTTCATCATGATTGCCGGGGATATAAATGACTTCAGAGCCTTTACGAGCTTTGCGCAATAACTTCTGAACTACGTCATTGTGAGATTGCGGCCAGTAGAAAGAGCGTTTTAATTTCCAGCCATCAATAATGTCACCGACCAAATAAAAAGTATCTGCCTCATTGTGTTTCAAGAAATCGAGGAGGTACTGAGCCTGACACCCAGAAGTTCCTAGGTGTACATCTGAAATCCAGATAGCTCTGTAGTGCATCATGAGTTCATATTTAGCCTGTCATTTATGAAGGCCTCATGACACTTTTAAGTCAGTTTGATGACTTGATTTATATTCTGAGCTTATGAAACTTCATGCATCAAAAGATGAAACATTGTCTAGCAAGACATTACCTATTTTAATTTGGGTGAGGGTGCTTGTTCATATTCTTGCTGGTGTTTTCACACTTTCCTTGATCTTTCCGTTTACTAGCCAATCTCAAAAGGATCGCAAAATACAACAATGGTCACAGCGTCTCCTCCTCATCTTTAAGCTAAAGTTGGTCGTCACTGGTTTGGATGATGTGATCGCTACTCGTTCTTTATTCGCAGCAAATCATATTTCTTGGCTAGATATTCATGCCATCAATAGCTGCAAGCCGATTCGCTTTGTTGCTAAGTCAGAGGTAAGATCTTGGCCAATTTTTGGTTGGATGGCAAAGCAATTAGGAACGGTTTTTATATGTAGAGATAGTGCGCGTCATGCAAGGCAAGTAGTAGAGCAAATGGCAGAAGTGCTCAAAACTGAATCGATTTGCATTTTTCCAGAAGGAACATCTACTAACGGGGCCCAGGTATTGCCTTTTAAGCCCAATCTATTTGAGTCTGCCTTGGCTGCCAAATGCCCGATTTATCCTCTCTCTATTCGCTATGTCTGTGAGAAAACGGGTTTGAGGAGTGACTCACCGGCTTTTATTGGGGATATGGGGCTATTGGAATCCATGTCTAGAGTGATCCATGAGCCTGGCTTGCTGGTCCAGATACACTTTTTGCAGGCCTATCGAGCCGAGATTTCAGGGGATTCTGATCGTAAACAGGTGGCAGCATATTGTCAGGAATCGATCGCCCAAACCCTATAAGCAATATATGTAATAAAAATGTCATACTCTTGGGATACAAAGATAAAAAGCCTTAGAGGAATAAATGACGTCAAAGCATAAGGAGATGGCCGAGTGGTATCGGCGCGCTCAAGAAGAAATTCTAGATAGCATGGATGAAGAGCTCGAAATGGAGCTCGATGATGATCGCCTTTCGCAAGATGGTGGTAGTGGCTCAGTTATCCCTCGAAATGTTTACTTTAAGGAATTATTTCGTCTGCAAGGCGAGCTGGTGAAGCTTCAAGACTGGGTTGTGGAGAATAAGCTTAAAGTTGCTGTTTTATTTGAAGGGCGTGATTCTGCTGGTAAGGGTGGTGCTATTAAGAGGATTACCCAGCGACTTAATCCCCGGGTTTGTAAGGTGGTTGCCCTTACAGCACCAAGCGAGCGTGAAAAGACCCAATGGTATTTTCAGCGTTATGTGTCCAATTTACCCGCAGGTGGTGAGATCGTTTTATTTGACCGTAGTTGGTATAACCGTGCTGGCGTTGAGAAGGTCATGGGTTTTTGTACGGACGCTGAGTACGAAGAGTTTTTGCGTACAGTTCCGGAATTTGAGCGGATGATTATTCGTTCTGGAATTATTCTCATCAAATACTGGTTCTCCATTTCTGATGATGAGCAATACAACCGCTTTATGATGCGCATTCATGATCCATTGAAACAGTGGAAGCTTAGTCCAATGGATTTGGATGCTCGTCGCCTTTGGGAGGCGTATACCAAGGCCAAAGAAACCATGCTCGAGAGAACCAATATTCCCGAGGCTCCTTGGTGGGTTGTGGCGGCTAATGATAAGAAAAAAGCGCGACTCAACTGTATCTCGCATCTTTTAGATCAGATTCCTTATCGGGAGATTGATCATCCAGTGGTTACCTTACCAGAGCGGGTTCATAACCCCGATTACCTCCGAGGTCCAGTCCCTAAGAGTATGTACGTCCCCGAGATTTACTAATTGTTTTCTGGACGGTGTTAATCTCTCACTACTAATGAGTGGGAGATAAACTTTGAAATCAAAGCTAGAGATAACCAATCGGGAGTTCAAGCTCTTGATCAAGCCGCAGGGTCTTGATAGGCGCAGCAGAATTACTGAGCTAAGCGATCAGATTCTCAATTTCTGCAAGAAAAATAAGGTCGATTTTTTCCATCTAGATAATGCGCAAACAGGCTTGCGCAGCATTTATTTTTACGATACCCCAGGTGAAGATTTCCGTAGAAATAATATTATTCTGCGGGTGCGTGAGTCCAGGCAAAATATTTGGGTTGATGACTGGTGTGAGGTCACTCTAAAGTGCCGCACAGGAGATATAGGCCAGTCTAACCAATTTAATCCTGCCCCCAAAAAATCGATCAAATCGCGCCTACGTCTCAAAGAAGAAATTCTACGAGGAGATGCAATTGGATCAACAAGATCTATTTATTCCAACAACGCAATTCTCGATGCGGTACCACTAGATAGTCTATTTGAACGATCCTTATCTAGTGTTATCAAATTTTTCCCTGGCCTGGCCAAGCTACCTATTGATAAGAAGAAGCCGCTTCGTATTGTTGGTGGAAGTACTAATAAAATATTAGAAGCTTGTTTACCACTTGGTAATTTAGTTTTTGGTGATGGTGTTCAGGCCCATTGTGAAATCGCAATCTGGATGAGAAGTGTTGGCGATCCGATTGTTGGTGAGTTGGCATTCTCCTATCGTGTTAACGATGCCATTAGGAAGCAAGCTAAGGCGCATAAGCGTGCTGATAAGTTCTTCAAAAAACTTCAAATCGAGCTTGCAAACTGGTTGGAAATAGGTAGCACTAAAACTGCTTTGGTTTATGGAAAGCCAGAATAGTAATGGGTTCAGATATTGAGGGCGTTCATGCTGAAGTGCCGAGTCTAAAAGATCTCTTTATACAATTTTTCATCATTGGAGCAGTTAGCTTTGGTGGTGGGATTATTGCCTATGAGCGGATCTTATTGGTTGAGAAACGTAAGTGGCTTTCCGCAGATGAATTTATGGCCTACCTGGCCATTAGTCAAACGATGCCAGGTCTCAATTCTGTAAACCTCGCAGTGATCTCTGGCGACCATTTGCGTGGTGCCTTGGGTGCAATTACTGCAACCATAGGTCTCATTCTGCCGGGATCAATCTTTGTATTAGCAGTAGGCATCATCTATGCGAGTGCTGCAGATCATCCTTTGGTTAACTATGTGTTGGCAGGCATTGCTGCTGCAGCTACTGGACTTTTGGCTGCCATCACTTACAAGATTGGCAGTGATCATTGGAGACACATGCAATCTTTGCTCATTATTATTTGCACCTTTTTATTAATGAGTATTGCCAAATTATCTTTACCCTATGTCATTTTGATTATGGCGCCGATTTCTCTGTACTTATATCGGCCGAGTAAAAAAGTATGAGTGCATTAATTCATCTGGCCTTGAGCTTTGCCTTGCTATCGATTTTGGCGGTTGGCGGAGGCACTGCCGTATTGCCAGAGATGCAAACAGTCTTGGCGCAACAGTTTGGCGTTAACCATACTCAATTTGTTCATATTTACAGTATTTGTCAGTTGGCACCGGGGCCGAATATGTTGATGGTCCTAGTCATTGGCTATCAAATTGCAGGACTAATGGGAGCAGGGGTTGTACTACTCTCCTTTTTCTTGCCGTCGAGCTTCTTGTGTTTCTATGTTGGCCGCCTGTGGAATCGCTTTGGTGAAAATCCTTGGAGACGTTCCATTCAAAATGCATTGGAGCCGATTTCAATTGGCCTAATGGCCTCTGGCGTTTATGCCGTGGGCAAAGCTTCTATCGTGGGAGGTGTGACTGCGGCGCTTGCACTGATGACCCTTTACCTTATCCTCAGAACCAAAATTAACCCAGTATTAGTCATTCTTGGCTCCGGAGGATTGGGTGCTTTATTGATGGCTTACCTAAAATAGTCTAAAGCTTAGAAAGTTCCTCGCAAGCCAACCATGAGACTTCTGCCTGGTTGCGGAGCGAAGAGTCTCACAGCCATTGGTGTAGTGGCATATCGAATTTGCTCATTAAGTAAGTTCTTCAAATTCATATACACAGTCCAATTCACATCCTTAATTTTCTCTGTATAGGAGATGCCTGCATTCAAGAGGTTATAACTTGGCGCAGGACCGATTTCCCAACTAGCCAATCTATTCTGTTGATAGCTATAGATATACGTTGCATTGGTGAGCCAGCCATTTCGTTGATGAGCCAGTTCTGCGCCTAATCGTGGAGCAGGCTGTAAGGGTAAATTGCCGCCTGCATCAAAAGTGCCTTGAGAGGCATCTCCGAAAACGCGACCACCCACGCCATGCTGTTGCCAGTTATATGTCAACTCACCTTCAACACCTTTGATAGTTGCTGCTGCTTGTTGAGCAGTTACCACGCTAAATCCATCGCCTTCTTCACCCCCATTATTAATTGCCGCACCCGTGTAATAACCATAGATATAGTTATTGAATTTATTTGCATAAACACTGGCTTTAGCTCGCATCAAACCGCTAGTTTTTTGAATGTTCAATTCAAGATTGTGTGAGGTTTCTTTATTGAGGTTAGGGTTACCAATGTCAAATGTTGCCGTAGATTCATGTGCACCATAAGAGTAAAGTTCTTGAGCGCTAGGCGCACGCTGAGAAACGGTATAGGCAACACCGGCGCCATGACCTTGCATAAAGTTCCACAAGCCACCAGCGGAGTAGGACATTAAATTGAATGTGCGGTTTTGTAAGGTTATATCTGGAGTGACGCCGGTTGTAGTTTGTTGACCAAGGTCTAAATCCGTCCCTAAATTCGGTTTCTGCGCCACATTGTTGTAGCGTAGACCCAAATTACCTTGCAAGGAATTCCATTTACCTTCCTCAATCCAAAATAGGGCATTCGAATTCGTTTTTGTTGGCGGCACAATTGCGTAGCTTCCAGAGCCAACTTCAGTTGCGTTGAGTGAGGCTGCAGAGACTTGTGCCCCGAAGGTGCCTTTCCAGCCGGCAATAGGATTATGAGCCAACTCAAAGCGGGCCTCGTTGGAAATGTTCTTCCAGAGTGAAGCAGCTTCACCAGTGTTATTAAATTCTGTATGGTTGTAATTCGAATTCGCTGCACTAAATTTAAATGAAGAGAAGCCCGCAAATGGATCGCGGGTTTGATGCTGTAAGTCATAGCGATTCTGCGACTGATTAATCGAACCACCTTCTGGTGTTGGAATACCGTAATTATTATTCAGGCGCTCGACTGAAACACCGGTATAGCCGTTCTGACCAATATAAGAAACGCCAACACCTAAATTATTTTGATTGCTAAATGAGTTAGGTAGTTTTCCAGAATATGGAACACTTTGTGGCTCCCCTGGATTGATCGACCATTCTTGGTTGGGTCCGCCTTGATTTGCGTAACCTGGAATACGATAGTCATTCGCATTATTAATTGCGGTATCAACGTGAACGGCTACCGAGCCAAACGCCCCATCTACTTCAACGGCGCCAGCTCTACCGTTATTCACTGTCTCATAACTGGTATTAACTGCACCTGTTGCTCTATCGGGTAAGTTAGTTAGGATTCGATCATTAACGACGTTAACAAGTCCTCCGCTTGAGCCTGAGCCGTAGAGTAGGGCTGCTGCACCACGCAAAATTTCTACTTGATGGGTATTTTGCATATTGTTACCAACAGCGTGATCTTGAGAGATATTCGAGACATCGCCTACTGATAATCCATTTTGCAAAATCTGGACACGAGCACCCTCAAGTCCACGAATAACAGGGCGAGATGATCCTGCTCCATAGCCTGTTGCTGATACACCTAATTCGTTGGCAAGTGTGGCGCCCAAGGTAGTGCCCAATTTATTAAGCAGCTCATCACCTTGCAAAATTTTGGTAGGCGTCAAAATGCTTTGTGTAGCCTCTTGAGACCCTGTGGCAGTAATTTCAAACGAGGGTTCTGATTGAGCAAAAGCAGCAGTACCAATTAATCCAGATACTAAAACGTAGATCAGCTTTTGTTTAGCCAATGGCTTACTGATTTGATCCATGATATTTCCTTCAATCCTAATGCGCACCACCGACCGCATGGCGCAATAAATCTAGAAGCCAAACAATCTAGTCTGGCGTTATGGGCGATTTATAGGATGAGGCTAGGTGGAGCCCTAGATTGATACAGGCCTACATGAATGCGGGCTGGTAAAGATTCATTCGATGCCAATTGCACTTCATGCAAGAAGTTATTGGCAAGGAAAAGAGTGGGCTCTGAAACAGCGAACCCAGCAAGCGTAAGTGCATCGAGTAAATGGCAACTTGGCAAATCATGACCAAGCGAAGGGGCTTGATCCACACAAGTCTGCTCAACACTTTGGTGATGGATCCCGGAGTGAGCAATGCTATGGGCGAAGCCAATCCAGTGAGCGCCTAATAAGCTGGCAAGCAAAAAGCCCAGGGCGATCCATCCCCGGAAATGCTTGTTCAATCTGCTTATAAATAAGGCTTTCATGCACCGAATCTTACAGTATTTGCCCCGGTAGGCCATCTCAGTGTAGAATATCGGTTCCGTCGGAGTGTAGCGCAGCCTGGTAGCGCACCTGCTTTGGGAGCAGGGGGTCCAAGGTTCGAATCCTTGTACTCCGACCACTTTTTCTTTGTATTAGTTTTCAGTCCCAGTACACACTGCCTATAGCTCAGCTGGATAGAGCAACGCCCTTCTAAGGCGTAGGTCGCACGTTCGAATCGTGCTGGGCAGGCCACTCCTTATAATTCTTACCCTCCTTTTCTTTTTTGCCCTTTTCGGGGATATTTGCACTATTCATTTTGATATCTGTGAATATACTGGTACTGAAATTTATATGTTTATTGATAATGGGAGATATTCGTGAAAAGCAAAAAACTAAGCGCTAATTGTTTAATCGTTTCGACATTGTTCTTTGGCGCTGTAAATGCTTATGCCGCAAGCCAGACGATGGATAAAATTAAATCTACTGGTGCGGTAACCATGGGTGTGCGTGAATCGTCCATTCCTATGTCATATACCACCGGCGATAGTCGCTTTGATGGCTACCACGTCGAGATTTGTCGCATGATTTTGGCTGATATTAAAGATAAGTTGGGTTTGAGTACCTTACGCATCAATTATCAACCCGTTACATCACAGAATCGTGTACCCCTGGTTCAAAACGGTACGGTAGATATTGAGTGTGGCACAACAACAAACAACACTGCACGAGCAAAGGATGTTGGTTTTGCCAATACCCTATACGTTGAAGAGGTTCGAATTGCGGTCAAGGCAAATTCTGGTATTAATTCTATCTCTCAATTGGCGGGTAAGAAGCTTGCGACGACTACTGGTACTACCTCAGTACAGTTGCTACGAAAGCATGAAAAAGCCAATGGCGTTAATTTTGATGAGGTATTTGGTAAAGACCATGCTGACAGCTTTCTACTCTTGGAATCTGGTCGCGCTGATGCATTCGTGATGGATGGTTCAATTTTGGCTGGCAACATTGCTAACTCTAAAAATCCAAAGGATTACAAGATTGTTGGTGAGGTGCTCTCAACTGAGCCTATTGCGATTATGGTTCCTAAGAATGATCCGGAGTTTAAGGCTGCCGTGAATGCTGCAATTGCCAAGATTGTTGCTAATGGCGCTATGCCTAAACTGTGGAATAAATGGTTTCTAGGTCCAATTCCACCAAAGAATATTGTTGTGGGTCTTGAATTGTCGCCAGCCACCAAAAATGCTTGGGCCAATCTCAACGACAAGCCTGCTGAAGATTACAACAAGAAGTAAACGACAGCTATTCATTGGGTACGAGTCAAGAATATGTCTTTAGATTTAGGTGTTTTTTGTAGGAACACCTTGGATGGGGAGGTGGTGGATCACTGCTTTTCCGCCCTTTTCGGTTTGGCTCAAAACAGCGACCCAAGCTACTTAGACTGGCTCATGAAAGCTTGGGCTTGGACCTTGGCTGTTGCAGGTCTTGGCTTGACGATTGCTTTAATTCTAGGGGTGGTTATGGGTACTCTGCGTACTTTGCCAACTACTACCTCTCTTAATAGATGGCTTATTCGTATTTCCACTGCCTGGGTTGAGTTATTTAGAAATATACCAATCTTAGTTCAGGTCTTTCTTTGGTATCACGTCATCCCAGCCTTTGTCTTACCTTTAAAGTCTTTGCCATCCTATTGGCTGGTGAGTATTGCACTTGGATTCTTTACATCAGCTCGCATAGCAGAGCAGGTTAGGGCTGGCATTCAGTCTTTACCAAGTGGGCAGGCTAATGCTGCAACTGTATTAGGTTTAACAACTGCACAAAGTTATCGTTACGTTATCTTGCCAATGGCCTTACGGATCGTAATTCCACCGTTGACATCAGAGAGTATGAATTTAATTAAAAATTCTTCAGTTGCTTTTGCGGTTTCTGTGCCGGAGTTGACCCTATTTGCGATGCAAGCTCAGGAAGAAACATCCAAGGGCGTTGAAATTTATTTGGCAGTCACCTTGTTGTATGCCCTATCAGCATTTGCGGTAAATCGAGTGATGACTTTGATTGAAAAGCGTAGTCGTATTCCGGGTTTTATCGTTTCCAATGATGCAAGCTTGGCTCACTAGAGTTTAATTAGGTTATTCATATGCTGAGCTTAGATCTGAGTTTTTATAATTGGGAATTATTTACCAACTATATTCTTAAGGGTTTGTTATTCAGTATTCAGTTGACTGTTATTGCAACATTAGGCGGAATTCTATTTGGTACGTTCTTGGCCTTAATGCGTTTGTCAGGCAGGCCTGCTTTGGTATATCCCGCTTCCTTCTACGTAAATACAATGCGATCTATCCCCTTGGTGATGGTCATCCTGTGGTTTTTCTTGCTGATCCCAATGTTGATTGGCAGGCCGATTGGTGCAGATCTTTCAGCCACAATTACCTTTATCGCATTTGAGGCAGCCTTTTTTTCAGAAATTGTACGGGCTGGCATTCAGTCGGTGCCAAAAGGCCAAGTCTATGCTGGCGAGGCATTGGGGATGACCTACGGTCAGAACATGCGCCTGGTAGTCTTGCCCCAGGCTTTTAGGAACATGATTCCAGTATTCATGACTCAGACGATTGTTTTATTTCAGGACACCTCGCTTGTCTATGCAATTGGCGCATATGATCTGCTCAAAGGATTTGAGATTGCTGGCAAAAATTATGGTCGTCCAATTGAAACCTATATCTTGGCTGCAGTAACTTACTTTGTAATTTGTTTCTCGCTTTCTAAGCTGGTTCGTAAGATCCAGGCTAGAGTAGCTATTATTCGCTAATTTCACCCAGTGCAAATTAAATAGATCATCATGATTCAGCTTAAAAATGTTTCCAAATGGTATGGCTCATTTCAGGTGCTAACTGAGTGCTCGACATCGATAAAAAAGGGCGAGGTTGTTGTGATTTGCGGGCCTTCTGGCTCTGGTAAATCTACTCTGATTAAAACAATTAACGCTCTTGAACCTTTTCAGGCTGGTGAAATTACGGTTGATGGAATTGCTCTGCATGACCCTAAAACAAACTTAGCAAAACTACGCTCACGCGTGGGTATGGTATTTCAACACTTTGAGCTTTTTCCACACCTCAGTGTTACTGAAAATCTGACTCTTGCTCAAATGAAGGTTTTAGGTAGATCAGTAGATGAGGCTAAGACTCATGGTCTAAAGTATTTAGAGCGTGTTGGGCTAATGGCGCAAAAGGATAAGTTTCCTGGACAGTTGTCTGGAGGTCAGCAACAACGTGTAGCGATTGCGCGAGCCTTGAGTATGGATCCGATCGTGATGCTATTTGATGAGCCAACCTCTGCCTTAGACCCAGAGATGGTGGGTGAGGTGTTAGATGTCATGGTAAAGCTTGCTAATGAAGGGATGACGATGTGCTGCGTAACACATGAGATGGGCTTCGCGCGTAAGGTAAGTCACCGTGTCATCTTCATGGACCAAGGAAGAATTATAGAAGACTGTACCAAGGATGAGTTCTTTGGTAGTCCTGAGTCAAGATCGCCAAGAGCCAAAGAATTCCTCTCAAAAATTTTAGATCACTGATCTAAATACCCATTTCAGCAAAAACTTCTTTGGCACATCTAAAGCTATCAATTGCAGCTGGTACGCCGCAGTAAATCGCAGCTTGCAAAAATATTTCCTGAATATCTTCTTTGCTCAGACCATTATTAATTGCACCCCTGACGTGAAGCTTGAGCTCATGCGGACGATTCAAGGCAGTGATCATCGACAGATTAATGATGCTTCTGGTTCTGCGGTCTAAGCCAGGTCGATTCCAAATTTCATTCCAACAATATTCGGTCACCAACTCCTGCATCGGCATATTGAATGCATCGGCATTCTTGATGGAGTTATCTACATACTCCGCACCCAGTACTTCGCGGCGAGTCTTAAGTCCTTTTTCAAATGATTCTTTATTCACATTCGTCTCCTGTGTTGAGGGTATATTTAATAGATTCCATATATTGCCACTATTTATGTTTCGCTGTTTAGCCTAGAATAGTTCGTATGAACATCTCTCGCCTGTTTTCTATCACCATCTTATCTTTTGCTGTTTTTATGCTCGGTGCATGCACTGTTGACAAGCTCGAAGCAAGATTGCAGGCCGACCCAGAATGTAAACCCGTCATGAACGCCAAGACTGGTGCCTTAATGCCTTGCCCTGGTAGCGATAAGCAATTTTATAAATCGATTCCAGCTTTAAATACAGTTACCCCAAAAGTGAATCAGGGTTCAGAGGTTCAGACATCTAAAGCAACTACAAGCCCATCATCAACTTCTACATCAAGACCCACTTCAGCACCAAAGGCCGCTACTGCACCAGTTGAGTGCAAGCCGCAACTCCATCAAAAGTCCGGCAGCCTTATGCCTTGCCCAGCACCCTAGGGTGTGGGTCACAGTCTTGAATGAGGCGTATGATCAGTTCAACTAGCCTAAGAGCTAATCCACATCAAATCACGCATCGGATCCAAAAATGAACAAATTAGGTGCTTTAGTTGTAGCAATTTCTGCAGCCACTTTATTGGCAGCATGTAGTAACACTCCTAAGTTGGCAAGTCAGCCAATGCCAAAGTCTGGCTTCTTGCCAAATTATTCTGTCTTGGTGCCAATGGCTACGTCTGAAGCCGATACCCGTATTTGGAGATATCGCAAGGCGGGTGTAAATCCTGGCGCATACACTGCAGTAATTTTGGACCCCATTTATTTAAATCAGAATGCTACTAAAGAAATTTCTCCAGAGGTGATTAATCAGGCGCAGATCGCATTGCAGGATTCAATGGTCAGCGCAGTGAATAGTCGCGGAAATATCAAGATCGTAAATCAGCCTGGTCCAGGTGTAGCGCGTATTTCTGTTGGCATTACTGGGGCAGAAAGTTCAGCTGATAGTTTGCAGCCGTGGAATTTCACGCCGATTGGCTTGGCCATGAATGCGGCTGCTTATGCCGGTGGCGTGAACTCTAAAACTCCAGCGATGCTAGTGGAGAGCAAGATTACTGATAGCCAAACCAAAGATGTGATTGGTGAAGGCTTGGTAACAATTCAGGGAGAGTCTTTCCGAACTGGCGGAGGTTCCATTGAATCATTTGTCGCTATGGCCAAAAAGGTAGTGAAGGTAGCTATGGAAACTTCTGCCGATCCAAGAGCTACTGCGGCTAAATAAATTTCTGATGCGAGCTCTCATTTCTAATCTTGGCCTCATCGGCGCGGCAGTATTCATTTTCATTGCAACTCCTGTGTACGCTGATGACGCATCACGCAATAAAGAGATTCAAGAACGTTTTGCTCAATGCGATCTCAACCGAGATGGCAAACTTACTCTTAATGAGGCTAAGGGGTGTATGCCTCGAGTCTACGATCATTTCAGTAGAATTGATGAGCAGAATAAAGGCTATGTTACGGTTGCTCAGATTGAGGCAATGGCCGCTAGGTAATTAGATTGATAGAATGAAAGGGCCTCAGATGAGGCTCTTTTTTATTGGAGTAGATGATGACTTACGTAATTGAAGGTTTTAAGGATTCCATCATTACAGTCCCTTCGGCAGATGGCCCGATTGATATTGCTTGCCAGACTGCTGGCTCCGGTCCTGCGTTGCTACTGTTACATGGATTTCCTCAAACTAAAGCAATTTGGCGTCATATTGCACCTCAGTTGGCAAAGCGTTTTTCTGTGGTCGTGACGGATCTTCGCGGTTATGGCGCCTCATCAAAACCAGCTGGGACTCCAGATCATTCAACCTACTCAAAAAGATCCTTGGCTACTGATCAGCATGCCGTGATGCAAGCCCTTGGGCATAAAACGTTCTCTGTACTGGGTCATGATCGTGGTGGGCGTGTATCGCATCGTCTAGCAATGGATTTCCCTGAGAGTATCGAGCGCCTGATGGTGCTCGATATTTCTCCAACACTCGCAATGTACGAGAACACTACGATGGAATTTGCTCGAGGCTATTGGCATTGGTTTTTCTTAATCCAAGCCCATCCTATTCCTGAGACGCTGATTGGCGCTAACCCCGAGTTTTGGATTAAAAACCATATGGGGAGGCATGCTGGTATTGGAATTTTTGACTCACAACCGTGGTCCGAGTATCTAGAGGGTGCAAGTAACCCGGCATCTTTGCATGCCATGTGCGAGGACTATCGTGCGTCTGCTTCAATTGATTTAATACATGATCGAGCTGATAGAGATGCTGGTAAGAAATTACCAATGCCGTTGCGGGTCTTATGGGGAGATCGCGGTCTAATAGCTAAGTGCTTTTCACCAATTGAAGACTGGAAGAGGGTTGCTGCAGATGTTTCTGGAAGAGGGGTTCCTTGTGGCCACTACATTCCCGAGGAGTTGCCGCAGGAGCTGCTTGCTGAGGCAGAGCAATTCTTTGCTTGAGTAATCTATTTGGCTAGTTTGGGCAAGTTTTTAGAAGTGACTGGCCAGCTTAAAACAATCTTGGGATTAATTTTTAAGATCTTCTTGTCTTTATCCGGATAATTAATTCGGGACAATAAATCAGCAATCAAATTCAGATGTGCAAGCTTTTTGTCATTTGCACAGATGACGGTCCACGGCGCATCTGATGAATTAGTTTTCTTGAGCATTTCGTCTCTAGCTTCAGAGTAAGCGTCCCACATCTTTTGAGCTTTCTGATCGATAGGGCTGATCTTCCACTGCTTCAGCGGATCTTTTTTGCGATCTTTAAGCCTTTTTTCTTGCTCTTCTTTGGAGATATCTAGGTAGTACTTAATGATTTGAATTTCGGATCTTACAAGTAGAGATTCAAAATCATTTACAGTTGCCATGAATAGTTTGTATTGGTCATCAGTGCAAAAGCCCATCACTTTTTCTACGCCGGCGCGGTTATACCAACTTCGATTAAAGAGGACGGTTTCACCAGATGATGGGAGTTGCGCAACATATCTCTGAAAGTACCATTCATGCTCTTCAAGGGAAGAGGGGGCAGCTAGAGCCACAACCTTGGTATCTCTTGGGCTTAAATTTTCAGTAACACTTTTAATGCTGCCATCTTTTCCTGCAGCATCACGTCCTTCAAAAATAACTAAGAGACGTTTGCCTTTTTGAATGTTATGACGCTGAAGTTTGACTAATTCAATTTGCAGAAGCCGTAAGTCTGCCTCGTAAGTATCTTCAGAAATCAGTGACTTACTCACGGGCAGTCCTTAGGAAATGCTGAATGATTATTGAGCGGGTGTCTCTGAAACAACTTTTTTAGCTGGAGCTCTTTTTGTAGCAGCCTTCTTTGCAGGAGCCTTCTTAGCCACGGCTTTCTTGGCTGGCGCCTTCTTAGCGGTAACTTTTTTAGCTGGAGCTTTTTTCGCAACCGCTTTCTTTGCGGGTACTTTTTTAGCTGGAGTCTTTTTCTCTAACTTATCTAGAGCTTTAGCAAGCTTATCAATTAATTTCTCTCTGTCAGCCTCGAGCTTGTCTAGTTTTTTCAATAATTGCTTCACTAATTTTTTCTGACTCATGACGTATTCCTTTAAATAGGGTGCTTGTTATTTAATCTGTGTAATTGGCTGACGCCTACCTCTTGATCCTACGTTCTATTGAACATAGATTCAAGCGATTGTGACAGTCTCATCTAAATTTAATTTGATGCTACATTGGATTTGCATGTTTATGACTTTATTTTCCCTTCCTCGAACTGTGTGGCTCATCGGTCTGATTAGTTTTGTCAATGATGCCGCAAGTGAAATGCTGTATCCCTTGATGCCGCTCTATCTCGCCACTGTATTGATGGTGGGGCCTAGGGCGCTAGGTCTGATTGAGGGGATTGCAGAGGCTACTTCAAGTATCTTTAAATTAGTTTCTGGTGTGATTGTGGATCGCACCAAAAAGACTAAGCCCTGGATTGTGATCGGCTATTTCCTAGCGGGAATTGGCCGACCTTTAATTGCGATGGCAAGTTCTTGGGCATGGGTCTTGTGTATTCGATTTACTGATCGTCTTGGCAAGGGCTTGAGAAGTTCCCCACGGGATGCATTATTGGCCGAGAGTGTTGAGCCCAATCAGCGAGGCATTACCTTTGGATTACATCGGTCGATGGATAATGCAGGTGCAGTCTTTGGACCCCTAATTGCAGCTTACTTATTATGGATACAAGTCCCATTGAGGGATATCTTCTTATGGGCGGTTGTCCCTGGAGTCATCGCCGTAGTTCTGGCACTTTGCCTTAAAGAGCCTGTTCGCGAAAAAGTGACTGTCAAACCTTTTTCATGGTCTCTCGAAGGTCTTCCACCACAATTTAAGCGCTATATTTTGGTGGCTGGTATTTTTGCCTTAGCAAATTCATCGGACATGTTTTTGTTGCTGAGGGCCAGAGAGCTTGGGGTTCCTCAAGAGCAGATTCCTCTCTTATGGGCTGCTATTTCTTTAATCACAACTATTTTTGGAACGCCGCTATCGGCTCTCTCAGATCGATTTAGCCGCAAGAACTTTATTTTGATCGCATGGGCTGCCTTTGCATTTTTTTATATTTCAATGAGTTTTTCTGGTATCACGCTCTGGATGCTTTGCGGGCTATTTGCTGTCTATGGATTGTTTAAGGCAGCTACTGAGGGGGTAGAGAAGGCGCTAGTGGCAGACCTTGCTCCTAGGGGCATGGCGGGAACTGCCTTTGGTTGGTTTAATTTAGTATCGGGTTTGATGTTACTGCCAGCCTCATTAATATTTGGCTTGCTTTATGAATCCTTCAATCCCAGTTACGCATTTCTATTCTCCGGTTCCTGTGCTTGCATAGCCTTTTTGATGCTCGCATTTTGGGTTTTCAGAGTCCCAGAAACACAAAACCCCAGATAAAGACATCATCTGGGGTGATTGGAAAAGCTAGGGGCTGTGGTCAGTTATTCCGGGTGGAAGTTATTACTGGCCATAAAGCTAATGGTGCGCTCAAAGCCCAAAATACGGATATAGCGCCAGGCGATATCGCGGTACTTGCTATCGAGATAGCCAACGGCGACTTCGGGAGTCCTTTTGGACAGGTCGATTTGTTGAATTGCGCGGGCCCAACGTTTGAGTCTTGTTGACATATTTGTCACCTCCATGGGCATACAACGCATGAAAAAGTGACTGGGATGACAGGAATTTGTAATATTTTTAAGAAATGAGTAAATTTTGCTAAATAAGCCCTTTTTTGACCCTTTAACCCTGTATTTCTGCTGCAGCGCGCTCCTTTTTTGCCGCTTTAGCCCGGGCTTTAATGGGTTTGAGGTAGATCAGCAGGCAAACAAAGGCGACGGTACCTAGGGTGGTTTCCAGTGCAGCCATCCAGAAATTAGCCCCTGTTTCCAGAATGCGGACCAGTCCCTCGGTGATGTAGAGCAAGATCAGCATGGAAGCCCATTGCATGGTGTAAACATTACCTTTCCAGAGTCCTGGAATGGCAAATAAGAGGGGAATGGCTTTGAGAATGAGCCATGAGCCACCAGGTCTCAGCGGGGAAATAAACCATTCCCAAGCAATGCATAGAATAAACAGGTCAACAAAAGCTGCTGTAGCAATCAGTTGATACGGGTTTTTGGATAGCCAGCTTTTGAGCATGAATTGCCTTAAATGAGTTTGAGTGCTGTGAGTGCTAAGCGCTTGCCTTGAGCAATAGCTAAGCGTTGCTCTTCAGCGCTGATTGGAGCTCGGCCATCAGCATGTGCGAGGTGGGTGAGTCCGTAAGGGCTGCCACCAGTCGAGGTGCTCATGAGGTCGGGCTCACTGTACGGAATACCCATGATCATCATGCCGTGGTGAAGGAGGGGAATCATCATGGTGAGAAGAGTGCTTTCTTGCCCACCATGCAGACTGCCCGTGCTGGTGAAAACACAAGCTGGCTTACCAATGAGTGCACCATTCATCCATTCTGACGAGCTGCCATCCCAAAAATATTTCATGGGAGCCGCCATATTGCCAAAGCGAGTGGGTGATCCCAGAGCTAGGCCAATACATTCTTTTAAGTCTGCATACTCAACATAAGGAGCGCCATCAGATGGAACTGCCGCCTCGGTAGATTCACAAACAGTGGAGATGGCTGGCACGGTGCGTAATCGAGCGTTAGCACCTGGAACGCTTTCGATCCCCTCGGCAATAAGCCGTGCAAGGTTGCGGGTTGCGCCATAGCGTGAGTAGTACAAAACTAATATGTCTGATTGGCTCATATTTTTCTCTTATCTCTTATGATATGGGCGATGCGCCTCATTCGTAATCCTCAATTATGGCTCTCTCTTGGAAAAGAGATCTGGGAGCGTAATCGCGGACAAAATCTGAAGCAAGTGGCGGCTAGTTTGGCTTTCACAACTACGCTGTCCTTGGTCCCAATGCTGACGGTGGCTTCTATTCTGATTGGCTATCTTCCCAGCGTAGTGCGGATCAAATATGCCGTTCAGGCTTGGCTGCTCGATACCTATATGCCTGGCGGATTAAATCAACAAGTCTTTAACTACTTGAATCAATTTTCGGCTCAGGCCAAGGGTCTGACCTTGCTTGGTTTGATTGGTCTCGTGATTACGACGATGATGACAATGGCAGTGATTGAAAATGCTTTTAATCAAATTTTTCGTGTCTCGGAGCGGCGACCCATTGTGAAAAAGGTCGCAGTCTATTCAGCGGCCACAATAATGGGCCCCATTCTGCTGGGTATCGGGACTTATTTGAGTGGCCTGCTATTTAGTGCGGCAGAAGGGTGGACGGAAGCCCTAAGTTTTGGCTTGAGCTTATTCGCAACCGTGGTTCCGGTGCTTTTAGCAATGTCTGTATTCTCCGTGGCCTATAAAGTTCTGCCATATACACAAATTCAGTGGTGCGATGCGTTTAGCGGTGCCTTTTTTGCCGCTCTTACCTTCGAATTAATGAAGTTTGGATTCGGCCTCTTTTTAACTAATGTGGCCTTTTACAAAACGGTCTATGGTGCCTTTGCTATTTTCCCCTTGGCGCTCATTTGGATTTATCTGACTTGGTGGATTACCTTGGCTGGAGCAGTCTTAGTTGCCAACCTCCCCAGCATTCGGAGCGGGCTGCTTAGGGTTATTCGTTACTGAAATACCTCAATTGACCCTTGATTCCCTTTGGGCTTGAGAATATATTGTTCATATAAGAACTTATTGCTGGAGACCAAATGAAGGTTTGTGACATATTGCGCGTAAAAGGTAGCACTCTATTTACGGTAGCTCCAGAGACTACTTTGCAAACAGCGGTCTTGGTAATGAGTGACCACGATATCGGCTCCTTGGTGGTCATGGAATACGACAAGCTTGTCGGCATCCTGACATTCCGTGAGGTGATTGCTGCCTTGGCTAAGCATCATGGCAAATTGGATAATCTGTTGGTACAAAGCGTTATGAATTCCAAACCACTGACATGCAATATGGAAACTGAGATTGATGAAGTGCGTCGTATGATGTTGGTGGAGCATGCCCGCTACTTGCCGGTGATAGATCAAAAGATGCTGATGGGTGTGATTTCTTTCTATGACGTGGCTAAATCCGTCGTTGAAGCTCAAGACTTCGAAAACACCATGCTGAAGGCATATATCCGCGACTGGCCAGAAGAGTCCGAAAAGGCATCCCCTTAAGTGACCTAGCCCGATAGTCCTGACAGATGACATAATGTCGATATGTCAGGAAATACTTTAGGCCTCCTCTTTACAGTCACCACCTTTGGTGAATCCCATGGTCCCGCAATTGGCGCCGTTGTTGATGGCTGCCCTCCAGGAATGTCTCTGTGTGAAGCAGACTTGCAAATTGATTTAGATCGTCGAAAACCGGGAACCTCGCGTCATGTCACACAGCGTCAAGAGGCGGATAGGGTTGAAATTCTATCGGGTGTCTACGAGGGCAAAACCACTGGGACCCCAATTGGTTTATTGATACGTAATACGGATCAGCGCAGCCAAGACTATGGAAATATCCTGCAGACATTTAGACCTGGTCATGCTGATTACGCTTATCACTATAAATATGGCTTGCGCGATCCTCGTGGTGGTGGACGATCCTCCGCGAGATTGACTGCGCCTGTTGTTGCTGCAGCAGCTATTGCTAAGAAGTGGCTCAAAGAACAGTATGGCACTGAGTTTTATGGCTTCATGAGTCAGCTTGGTGAAATTGAAATTCCGTTTCAAGATGCAGCACTCATTGAGAGTAATCCTTTCTTTGCTGCAAACGCCGATATTGTTCCCCAGTTAGAAGCGTATATGGATGCATTGCGCAAAGCAGGGGATTCCTGTGGCGCCAAGATTGAAGTGCGGGCGCGTAATGTGCCAATTGGTTTAGGTGAGCCTTTATTTGATAAGTTGGATGCCGACATCGCGCATGCCATGATGGGTATTAATGCAGTCAAAGGTGTTGAGATTGGTGCTGGCTTTGGATCAGTAGCGCAACGCGGTAGCGAGCATGGCGATGAACTCCATCCAGATGGATTTGCAAGCAATAATTCTGGCGGTACTTTGGGTGGCATTAGTACTGGCCAAGATTTACGAGTCTCGATTGCAATTAAACCGACTTCTAGCATCTTGAGTCCAAAAGAATCAGTTGACCTAGATGGCAAGCCGATTACCGTGCAAACCAAAGGTCGTCATGATCCTTGTGTAGGTATTCGTGCAACGCCGATTGCTGAAGCAATGTTAGCTTTGGTATTGATTGATCATGCTCTACGCCATCGTGCTCAGTGCGGCGATGTGCAACATGCAGTACCGCCGGTGCCGGCTGCCCGACCTGGTTCAGTAAGCGACTAAATCCGTTTAAGAAAAAGATAATGACACCTTCAGTGCGTTGGGCCTTCGGGTCCTTTTTCTTTTTATATTTCGCGTATGTTGGCTTAGTTTCTCCCTACGCCAGCCTCTTTTTCCTTGACCGTGGTTTTAGTGTTATTGAGATTGCAGTCTTAATGTCCATGCTACAAGTTACACGAATAGTTGGGCCATTCTCCTGGGGATGGCTGTCTGACTATCTATCCGATCGCATTGGCATTATTCGATTCTGCGCTTGCTTAGCAGCAGTCACTTTCTTGTGCATCTTTTTTCTGCAAAGCTATATCGCATTCTTCATTTGGATGTTTGTATTGCACACCATCCTAAGCAGCTTGATGCCATTAGGAGAGTCGGCCACAGTACATGCTTTATTTAAAGATAATTCCTTTGATAAGCGTTATGGCCGCTTACGCTTATGGGGGTCAATTGGCTTTATTGCGATGGTCTTAATTGCTGGTGAGTTATTTCAGCGTGAAGGTATTGAGCTCTATCCGATTGTGGGCGCGGTAGTGTTGATCTTCTTGGCATTAGTTACATTCCGCTTGCATGAGCTCAAGATGGAACGTCGCAAGATGGTGAAAGGCGAACTCTTAGTTGTTTTGTTTAATCCTGATGTGCGTTGGTTCTTGTTATCGGGATTCTTTATGATCTTTGCGCATGCTGCTTTGTATGTGTTCTATTCACTCTACCTAGCAGACCTGGGTTACGATAAATTCGAGATCGGCTTATTTTGGGCTCTAGGCGTTGCTGCTGAGGTGATCTTCTTTTATTTCCAGAGCAAAGTACTCAGTCGTCTGGATGCCGAAGTTGTTTTACAGCTTGCTTTTGGTATTGGTGTGTTTCGATTTATTTTGATTGCCTTTTTCCCATTCACTTGGGTGCTGATATTGGCTCAGTTGATGCATGCAGCTACTTTTGGTGCTCACCATAGTGCTGCGACCAAGTTACTGCAGCGTTGGTTTACTGGCTCGCTGCAAGCTAGAGGGCAGGCTTTGATGGCAACAGTGTCTTATGGCTTGGGTGGGACGCTAGGCGGTTTAGTTGCGGGCTGGCTCTGGGAAGCAACTCAGCCACGCAATGTGTTTGTGATGGCCGCATTAGCCTGTGGATTAGCAGGTATGGCGATTGGGAAAATGCGTCCACGCCACTACCCAGCTAGATAAATCAATCAACATTCTTTACATTGATCCGTAGTTCGGGCCACCACCACCTTCGGGGGTAATCCAAATAATATTTTGACTTGGATCTTTGATGTCACAGGTTTTGCAATGCACGCAGTTTTGCGAATTGATTTGTAACTGTGGCTGCCCATCTTTTTCTACATACTCATATACGCCGGCAGGGCAGTAACGTTGCTCGGGACCTGCATAAGTTTTGAGATTCAAGCTGACAGGCACCGACGCATCTTTTAATGTGAGGTGAATAGGTTGGTTCTCAGCATGATTGGTATTGGAAATAAATACTGAGGAGAGGCGATCAAAAGTAATCTTGCCATCGGGCTTTGGATATTGGATCGGTTGATGCTGCGCTGCTGGTTCAAGGCACTCATGGTCTGCATGTTTTAAATGAATTGTCCAAGGCATATTGCCGCCCAACAGCTTTTGCTCTAGACCAACCATCAGAGTTCCAAGGTAAAGTCCTTTGGACATCCACGGCTTAAAGTTGCGCGCTTGATTTAGCTCGGTATGTAACCAACTATTTTTGAAGGCGCTTGGATATGCAGACAAGACATCAGCAGAGCGATTCTCATTAAGCGCTGCAACTGCGGCTTCAGCAGCCAGCATGCCGGTCTTAATGGCAGCATGGCTTCCTTTAATGCGTGATGCATTTAAGAATCCTGCATCACAACCAATTAATGCACCACCTGGGAATACAGTTTTAGGCAGGCTATTTAATCCGCCAGCCGTTAGTGCACGTGCGCCATAGGCCAAGCGCTTACCGCCTTCAAAGGTCTCGCGAATCTTAGGATGTAATTTATAGCGCTGGAATTCTTCAAAAGGAGAGAGGTAAGGATTCTTATAGGAGAGACCTACCACCAGACCTACTGCGACCTTGTTATCACCCAAGTGATACAAGAATGAACCGCCATAAGTATCGCTCTCCAGTGGCCACCCAGCTGTATGAACCACTAGGCCAGGCTTGCTCTTGGAGGGCTCAACTTCCCATAACTCCTTAATGCCGATGCCGTAGCTTTGTGGGTCAGCATCTTTATCTAATGCAAACTTGCTAATCACTTGCTTGCCTAGATGTCCGCGTGAACCTTCGGCGAAGAGGGTGTACTTGGCACGCAATTCCATACCGAGTTGAAATTGATCAGTAGGATTACCTTCTTTATCTAAACCCATTGCGCCTGTAATGACACCACAAACTGCACCTTGCTCGTTATAGAGAATTTCTGCAGCAGGAAATCCGGGAAAAATTTCTACACCGAGATTTTCCGCTTGTTGACCAAGCCAACGAGTGACATTGGCTAAGCTAACAATGTAGTTACCTTCATTTTTAAAGCAGTGGGGTAGCATCCAGTTTGGAACTTGGAACGAACTTTCTTTTGTTAAGAATAAAAACTGGTCTTGAGTCACTTCAGCATCCAGTGGCGCACCCATTTCCTTCCAGCTAGGGAAAAGTTCTGTGAGGGCTCTGGGATCCATAACGGCGCCCGACAAAATATGAGCGCCGATTTCTGAGCCTTTTTCCAAAATACAAACGCTAATCTCTTTGCCAGCTTCATTGGCTAATTGTTTGGCTTTAATGGCTGCAGATAAACCAGCTGGGCCACCTCCCACGATGACTAGGTCATAGTCCATCGATTCTCTAGGTCCGAACTGTTCGAGCAATTCCTGGGCGTTCATTTCACTCTCCGACATCTCTTAAAAATAGGCTACTGAGTACATTTTCAGCAATTTTTAGCAATTCCACCATTTTTATGGCTTCCTTGAACCCTTTTAGTTTAGTTCCAAGCGGTAAAACCCAGCTAGGTGCCAACTGGCTTCGAGCTTGGATTCCCAAAGCGTTATGATTACTTTTTTACCTTTTTGGCAATATTAGGACGAATGTATGAATAAAACTTACCCATCAGCAGTAGATGCCTTGCGGGATATCTTGAAGGATGGTCAGAAGCTCGCTGTTGGCGGTTTTGGTCTTTGCGGCATCCCTGAGGCTTTAATTCAAGCGGTAAAGGATCTTGGCGCGCAAAATCTGACGGCAATTGCTAATAATGCTGGTGTGGATGGCTTTGGCTTGGGTTTGCTATTGAACTCAAGGCAAGTAAAGAGGATGGTTGCATCCTATGTGGGTGAAAACAAAGAGTTCGAGCGTCAGTTTTTAGCTGGTGAGCTCGAGCTGGAATTTACTCCGCAAGGTACTTTGGCAGAAAAGCTGCGTGCAGGTGGTTGTGGTATCCCTGCTTTCTATACCAAAACTGGTGTGGGTACTCTAGTCGCTGAAGGTAAAGAAGAAAAAGAATTCGATGGCGAGAAATACATCATGGAGCGCGCAATTGTTTCTGATATTTCTCTTGTCAAAGCATGGAAGGCTGATAAGTCAGGCAACTTGATTTATCGCTACACCGCACGTAACTTCAATCCAGTAGTGGCAATGGCCGGCAAGATTACGGTTGCTGAGGTGGAAGAGATCGTGGAGAACGGGGAGTTGGATCCAGATCAGATTCATACGCCAGGCATCTACGTGCATCGCTTGGTGCTGAACACTACGCCCGAGAAGCGTATTGAGCAACGCACTTTATCTGCAGCTTAATACTCATCGCAGCAATATAAAAACAGTACAGAATATTTAGGAAGATTGATATGCCTTGGAATAGAGATGAAATGGCAGCACGTGCTGCTAAAGAGTTAAAGGATGGTTACTACGTCAATTTGGGTATTGGTATGCCAACCCTGGTGGCTAACCATGTTCCTGAAGGAATGGAAGTGTGGCTCCAGTCTGAGAATGGATTATTGGGTATTGGCCCATTTCCAACGGAAGCAACTATTGATGCAGATTTAATTAATGCGGGCAAGCAAACTATTACGACTTTGCCTGGCTCTTCCATTTTTTCTTCTGCAGATTCATTTGGAATGATTCGTGGTGGAAAGATCAACATTGCGATTTTGGGTGCAATGCAGGTGAGCGAGCATGGCGACTTAGCTAACTGGATGATTCCTGGCAAGATGGTGAAGGGCATGGGCGGCGCCATGGATTTGGTTGCTGGCGTTAAGCATGTGGTTGTTCTGATGGAGCACGTTGCTAAGAAGAAAGACGGCACAGAAGAAATCAAGATTCTGCCTAAGTGCACTTTGCCATTGACTGGTGTGGGTGTTATTAGCCGCATCATCACCGATCTGTGCGTGCTTGATATCACTCCAAAGGGTTTGAAGTTGGTAGAGTTGGCTCCAGGCGTCACCAAGGAAGAGGTAGTGTCCAAAACGGGTGCCCCTGTAGATACAACGGGTTTCTAACCTTTTCTACTGGATAGTGAAATAATGGGGTCAATGACCCCATTTCTATTTCTAAAGAGTCTTCTATGAGTGCTGCAGATCATTCTCTTCATGCACATAAGCAGGGTGATGCTAAACATGCTCATGCCAAGCAGGTCTCCAATCAAAACCTTCTCCTCATTGCCCTAGTTCTGACATTAGGTTTTTCTGGTGTTGAAGGTGCTGCAGCGTATTTCGCAAATTCATTGGCCTTAATTTCAGATGCAGGTCACATGGTGACGGATGCAGCTGCGCTAGGCCTAGCCTTACTAGCCCAAATTATTTCCCGTCGCCCACCATCACCAAAACATTCATTTGGATTTGGTCGAGCAGAAGCCCTTGCTGCATTTGTAAATAGTCTTGCGATGTTGGCTTTAGTCGCTTGGATTATGGTGGAAGCAGTGAGCCGATTTTATGATCCGCACCAAGTGGATGGATTGACAGTCACAGTCGTAGCCGCAATCGGCCTGCTGATGAATATCGTTGTGGCATGGGTACTTTCGCGTGACAAGAAAAGTGTTAATACACGTGCTGCTTTGGTTCATGTCATGGGTGACTTGTTGGGCTCTGTAGCCGCATTGATTGCGGGTATTGTTATCCAGCTGACGGGTTGGATGCCAATCGATGCAATTCTCTCCATTTTAGTTTCGTTGCTGATTTTGAAATCTACTATTTCCATTTTGCGTGAGTCATATCACTTCTTGATGGAGGGTGTGCCTTTACATATTGATTACCTGCAAGTGGGCAACGATCTTAAAAATGTTCCCGGTGTATTGGCAGTGCACGATTTACACGTTTGGGAAATGACACCAAGTTTTCCAGCACTGATTGGCCATATTGAAATCGAGCAGATGAGTGAGTGGCCAGAAATCATGGCACGCATCAACGAGATGCTATTGAATAAGCATGGGATTGATCACGTCACTCTACAGCCTGAGATTGCGGGTATGGTGGATGAGCATACCCATGACGAGCAATTGAATGATGAGATTAAAAAACCCAATGTGATTCATCATGGAGATACTTTCTTTGTCACTTGCACTAGTCCCGACGGACCGCATCGCATGGCGTATCACGCCTGGGGCAATCCCAACAACCCAAAGGTTTTGGTTTGTGTTCATGGCCTAACTCGTAGGGGTAGTGATTTCAAAACCCTTGCGCAGGCGATGAGCAATGATTACTACGTCGTCTGCCCTGATGTAGTGGGACGAGGCGATTCTGATCGATTGAAGAACCCAATGCTCTATGCCGTTCCTCAATACGTCGCAGATATGGCGAGCTTGATTCAGCATCTTGGAGTTGCACAAGTCGACTGGTTTGGAACTTCGATGGGCGGCCTCATTGGCATGGTCTATGCCTCAATGCCTAAAAATCCAATACGTCGTATGTTAATTAACGATGTGGGTCCTCGGATTGAGCCTGAGGCCATTAAACGTTTAGGCTCTTACGTTGGGCAAGCTTTTAGCTTTGCCAATCGCGCAGATGCGCTGCAGCGTCTAAATGAGATCTGTGCATCGTTTGGTAGCCATACACCAGAAGAGTGGGAGATTTATAACGGCCCGATGCTTGTACAAAAAGATGGCCTTTGGGTGATGCACTATGACCCTGATATTTCTGTACCGTTTGCATCTGTTAATCCGATTATGGCTAAGGCAGGTGAGATGGCAATGTGGCATGCCTTCAAGCAAATTCATATCCCGATGCTGATCGTTCGTGGCGGTGAATCGGATTTACTCTCTGCTAAAACAGTGGCCGAGATGTGTAAGGTCAACCCCTACATTCGGAGTATTGAAATTCCAGGGGTGGGACATGCGCCTGCCTTTGTGAAGTCAGAACAAGTTGCTTTAGCAAAAGAATTCTTTAGTTAAGGATTTCGGTCTTCCATGTCAAATGCTGGCAATGTATCTGAGAGCATCAAAATCATAGATGGCTGGTATGGAGAGCCCTCTGAAAGTCATGCTGCCGGTGTTCTGAGTATTCTGAAATTGCTTCATCTAGACGAGGCTACATTAACTGCTGCAAGTAATATCGCGCGGACTCACGGCAAAGAATCACTCACTAAACTGATTGGCGATGAGTCAGCCAAACTGTTGATTGGTTATCGTGGTCTAAGGCAGGCTCAAGCTAAGCTCGTTCGTAATGATGGTGGTCTCAGCATCTCTGGGCAGGAAGAAATGCTGAGAAAGATGTTGCTCGCTTTTGGTGACGACTTACGTGTGGTCCTTATTTATCTTGCCTCACGCTTGCAAACCTTGCGATGGATTACCCATGAAAAAATGGAGATGCCAAAAGCCTGGGCGCAAGAGATTCTTAATATTGATGCATCGCTCGCAAATCGCCTCGGTATCTGGCAAATGAAATGGGAGATGGAGGACTTGGCGTTTCGAGTTCTGTCTCCAAAGACCTATCGAGATATTGCCAAGATGCTCGATGGCAAGCGGATTGAGCGTGAATCTTTTATTGAGCAAATTGTCAAAAAGCTTCAGGAAGAATTAACTGTCGCTCATATTCAGGGTGAGGTTCAAGGTCGCCCAAAACACATCTACAGTATTTGGAAAAAGATGCAGGGCAAGTCACTCGACTTTGCCAATCTTTATGACGTCAGAGCATTTAGGGTTCTAGTGGAGGATGTTAAATCTTGCTACGCCATTTTAGGAATAGTGCACAACGTCTGGCAGCCAGTGCCACGTGAATTCGATGACTATATTGCGAGACCCAAACCCAATGGCTACCAATCTTTGCATACTGTAGTGATGGATGAACATGGCACCGCATTTGAGATTCAGGTGCGTACCAATGAAATGCATCAACAGGCTGAGTATGGATTGGCTGCGCACTGGCGTTATAAGGAGGGTGCTTATGTTGGTGCTGCAACACCATCAAAAAATAAACCTGCCTCCAATACTCCGAACACACTAAACCCCAGCCATCAAACTGGCACACATAGTGCAGCGGTTGCTTATGAACGCCAAATTGCTTGGGCAAGGCAGCTCATCTCTTGGAAAGAAGATGCTTGGGATCAATTAAAGCATCATGAAATTGATGATCATATTTACGTTCTCACACCTCTGGGCAAAGTCATTTCCTTGGAGAAGGGTTCTTCACCAATCGACTTTGCATACGCAGTGCACACTGATCTGGGGCACCGCTGTCGTGGTGCTCGAGTTGATGGAGCTATGGTGCCATTAGATACGCCGCTACAAAATGGTCAGACTATTGAAATCATTGCTGTAAAGCATGGTGGCCCCTCGCGTGATTGGATAAGCCCTAATCGCAACTACTTGCGCTCACAGCGTGCTCGTACTCGTGTGCGCACTTGGTTTAATGCCTTGGATGATGAAGAGGCTGGTGCAAAGTCTAGCGATATCAAAACGGAGCAGAAGCCAGACACCAAGGTGACTGCACCAGCGCCAGAAATTATTCTGAAGCAAAGTACCCGTAGACAGGGTCAGGCAGGTGATGTGTTAGTTGTCGGGGTAGATTCATTACTAACTCAGTTGGCGCGTTGCTGCAGACCGGTGCCTCCAGATGCTATTGCTGGATTTGTGACTCAAGGTCGTGGTGTATCGATTCATAGAAGATCCTGTAAAACTTTTAGAGGCTTATTGGAGCGGGCGCCTGAGCGGGTTATTCAGACTGCCTGGAATGAGTCGACCCCAGAAACTCTGACAACAAGTGATCCAAAACGCGTATTCCCAGCGGATCTGGCTATTACTGGTCTTGATCGTCCTGAACTCATGCGCGAGTTGTTTGAAATTCTGACAAGGCAGGGTGTTCATGTGATTGATTTGCGTAAATCAGCTAAACGAGGCCTTGCTCAAATCCTGTTGACTGTGGAAATTAAGGACTCAGAAGCCTTGCGCTTGGTTCAAAATGGTCTTGAGGAAGTCAAAGGGGTGACCCAAGTACGCCGCCGGTGATAAACTCTATGGCTATATAGGCTCGTAGCTCAGCTGGTTAGAGCACCACCTTGACATGGTGGGGGTCGTTGGTTCGAGTCCAATCGAGCCTACCAACGAATAAAGACCCAAAAGTGCGCGGTTGCCGAAAAGCTCCCGCGCTTTCTTTTTGGTGGATGTTGTGCAGTAAATCAGTCAATTGGCTGAATCTTAATAAGATGGAGCGGTCATGCTTGTAGTTACTCTGCCAGATGGATCTAAACGTGAGTTTGATGCTCCCGTGCGCGTGCTTGATGTTGCCCAAAGTATTGGTAGTGGTCTTGCCAAGGCTGCTCTCGGTGGCATTGTTGACGGCAAGATGGTTGATGCCAGTTTTGTTATCGATAAAGATAGCCAGTTAGCCATCATCACTGATAAAAATCCAGAAGCGCTCGAGATTGTGCGTCACTCCACAGCACACTTGTTGGCCTATGCCGTTAAAGAACTCTTTCCAGAAGCGCAGGTCACTATTGGACCTGTGATCGATAATGGTTTTTATTACGACTTCTCATTTCATCGCCCATTTACGCCAGAAGATCTAGCTGCCATTGAAAAGAAAATGGCTGAGCTGGCTAAAAAAGATGAGCCAGTAGTTCGCACAGTCATGCCTCGTGATGAAGCGGTGAAGTTTTTTAAAGACCAAGGCGAAAACTACAAAGCTGAAATTATTGCGAGCATTCCGCAGGGCGAAGATGTATCTTTGTATGCCGAAGGAAAGTTCACCGACTTATGTCGTGGACCTCACGTGCCCTCTACCGGTAAGCTCAAAGTATTTAAGCTTCTGAGCGTTGCCGGTGCTTACTGGCGTGGCGATAGCAAGAATGAGATGCTGCAACGGATTTACGGTACTGCTTGGTTGAAAAAAGAAGACCAGGATGCCCATTTGCATATGCTTGAAGAGGCTGAGAAGCGCGATCACCGTCGCCTTGGTAAGTTCTTGGATTTATTCCACTTTCAGCCTGAAGCGCCTGGTTTAATTTTCTGGCATCCAAAGGGCTGGTCTATTTGGCAAGAAGTTGAGCAGTACATGCGTCGCGTCTATCAGCGCGAAGGTTATCAAGAAGTGAAGGCTCCACAAATACTCGATCGCGGTCTTTGGGAAAAGTCTGGTCACTGGGATAACTACAAAGAAAATATGTTTACGACTGAGTCAGAGAATCGTGCTTATGCATTAAAGCCGATGAACTGCCCAGGACATGTTCAGATTTTTAACTCTGGTTTGCATAGCTATCGTGAGTTGCCATTGCGTTACGGCGAGTTCGGTCAGTGTCACCGTAATGAACCATCTGGTGCTTTGCACGGTTTGATGCGCGTACGTGGCTTTACACAGGATGATGGCCATATTTTTTGTACAGAGGATCAGATTCAATCTGAAGTTGCTGCTTTTGATAAAGCAGTTCGTGAGGTCTATCAGGATTTTGGTTTTACTGAAGTGGCTGTCAAGCTGGCCTTGCGTCCCGCAAAGCGCGTTGGTGACGATGCGATTTGGGACAAGGCTGAAGCTGCCTTACGTGGCGCCTTGACTGCTTCAGGTCAAGAATGGGAAGAGTTACCAGGTGAGGGCGCTTTTTACGGTCCGAAGATCGAATATCACCTGAAGGACTCGATTGGGCGTACTTGGCAGTGCGGCACGATTCAGGTGGATTTCTCGATGCCTGCTCGTTTAGGTGCTGAATACGTGACGGAAGAGAACACCCGTAAGGCTCCAGTGATGCTTCATAGGGCAATTGTGGGCTCCTTAGAGCGTTTTATCGGTATTTTGATCGAAAACCACGCCGGAAACATGCCAGTTTGGCTTGCCCCGACCCAGGCTGTAGTCCTCAATATCTCTGACAATTCCGCTGCATATGCACAAAAAGTCCAGCAATCTCTGAAAAAACAAGGGTTTAGAGTCGAATCGGATTTGCGGAATGAGAAAATTACGTATAAAATACGCGAGCACGCATTACAGAAGCTCCCATTTTTGTTGGTTGTAGGGGATAAAGAAGCAGAAAGTAATTCGGTGGCCGTTCGTGCCCGTGGCGGAGTGGATTTAGGTGTAATGCCTCTTGATGCCTTCGTTGCCCGACTCCAGCAGGATATTTCCCAGAAAGTCGGACCCGAGCCTAGCTAGGGGTGGAATGGTTTTTATTGTTTTTTTAAAGGAATTAAGAAGATCGCTACTGATAAATCGCAGCGCATAAATCGGGAGATTACTGCTCCTGAAGTGCGTCTGATTGGACTGGATGGAGAACCCATCGGTGTAGTTAAGTTGAGTGAAGCCTTGGCTTTAGCGGAAGAGAAAGAGACCGATTTGGTCGAAATTGCTCCGACGGCTGTGCCACCTGTAGTCCGGATCATGGACTTCGGCAAATTCAAGTACCAAGAAGCCAAACGTTTGCATGAAGCTAAGCTTAAGCAAAAAGTGATTCAGGTGAAGGAAGTGAAATTCCGTCCCGGCACAGATGATGGTGACTATGGTGTGAAGCTACGCAATCTAATCCGCTTTTTGGAAGATGGCGATAAGACAAAGATTACGCTGCGGTTTCGGGGTCGCGAAATGGCCCACCAAGAAATCGGAGTCAGAATGTTGGAGCGCCTGAAGTTGGACTTGCAAGAGCATGGCCAAGTCGAGCAGTTTCCAAAGATGGAAGGTCGCCAGATGGTGATGGTATTGGCCCCCATTCGTAAGGCTAAGTAACTAGGTTCTACCTGGTTCTTATGTAGGGAGGAGTCGCAAGACTCTGGCAGTTTGAAGTGCTTCTAGGTACAGGAAGCGTAACCGTCGGTTACCACCTATGTTGCACAAGTAATTGAAGGGGTGCTTTATGCCCAAGATGAAGAGCAAGAGTAGCGCTAAAAAGCGCTTTACGGTTCGCGCAGGCGGAACGATCAAACGAGGTCAGGCTTTCAAACGCCACATCCTCACCAAGAAGACCACAAAGAATAAGCGTCATTTGCGTGGTTCCACAGAAGTTGCGAAGGCAGACGTTAAGTCAATTCGCTCTATGCTTCCATACGCTTAACCTCAGACTAGATTAGGAGAAATAAATGCCAAGAGTCAAACGTGGGGTTACAGCAAGAGCCCGTCATAAGAAAATCACCGATGCCGCAACTGGCTATCGTGGACGTCGTAAAAATGTATTCCGTATTGCTAAGCAAGCAGTTATGCGTGCTGGTCAATATGCATACCGTGACCGTCGTAATAAGAAACGTGTATTCCGCGCATTGTGGATTGCTCGTATCAACGCGGCAGTTCGTCAGCATGACATGACCTATAGCGTATTCATGAATGGTATGAAGAAGGCTGCGATCGAGCTTGACCGCAAAGTGCTTTCTGATATGGCCATTGCTGACAAAGCGGCTTTCGCTGCTTTGGTTACTCGGATCAAATCCGTAGTAAACGCTGCAGCTTAATTCTTAGTTCACTCAAAAACTAAGCTGCAATGGTTTCTCTCGACCACATTGTCGAGGATGCTAAACGTGATTTCCTCGGAGCTGCCGATTCGGCAGCTCTAGAGGACGCGAAAGCCAAGTATCTCGGTAAGTCAGGTGTTCTCACTGAGCGTTTAAAAGCGCTTGGTGGAATGTCGCCTGATGAGCGTAAGAGTGCTGGCGCCCAAATTAATCAAATCAAAACCCAAGTAGAAACTGCATTACAAGAGCGTCGCCAAGCATTGGCTGATGCGGTATTGCTGCAACGTCTTGCGGCGGAATCCATTGATGTCTCATTGCCTGGTCGTGGCCAAGTAGTAGGTAGCTTGCATCCTGTGATGCGCACCTGGGAACGGGTTGAAGAGATTTTCCGCTCTATTGGTTTTGATGTAGCTGATGGCCCTGAAATTGAAACCGATTGGTTTAACTTCACCGCCTTAAATAGTCCCGAGAATCATCCTGCGCGTTCAATGCAGGACACCTTCTATATCGATGGTAAAGATTCCAATGGGAAGCCTTTGTTGTTGCGTACACACACTAGCCCAATTCAAGTTCGTTATGCGAGCGAGCATGTCAAGAAATACGCTCACGCTGATGTGATGCCGCCAATCAAGGTGATTGCCCCAGGCAGAACCTATCGTGTTGATAGTGATGCAACGCATTCTCCAATGTTTCATCAGGTTGAAGGTTTATGGATTGCGGAGAGTGTTTCATTTGCCGATCTTAAGGGTGTTTACACCGATTTCTTGAGAACCTTTTTTGAAACGAATGAATTGCAAGTTCGTTTCCGCCCTTCGTATTTCCCATTCACTGAGCCTTCAGCTGAAATCGATATGGCCTTTGGTAGCGGTAAGTTGGCTGGTCGATGGCTAGAGATTTCTGGAGCGGGGCAGGTTCATCCCAATGTATTGCGCAATATGGGTATTGATCCAGAGCGCTATACCGGTTTTGCTTTTGGCTCTGGCTTAGAGCGCTTGACGATGTTGCGCTATGGCGTAGATGATTTACGCCTTTTCTTTGAGAACGACCTCCGTTTCTTAGCGCAATTTCCGGCTTAATTTGCCAACCTTCTAATAGTAGATAGCGCATATGCAATTTTCTGAATCTTGGTTACGCCATTATGTAAATCCTTCGCTCGATAGCAATGCTTTAGGTCATGCAATGACTATGGCTGGTCTTGAGGTGGAAGAGCAGCATTCAGTAGCGCCCCCATTTACAAAGATTGTTGTTGCACAAATTCTCTCAGCTGAGCAGCATCCGGATGCAGACCGCTTGCGTGTTTGTAAAGTCGATGCTGGCACTGGCCAAGAATTACAAATTGTCTGTGGCGCTCCCAATGCACGCGCAGGTATCAAAATTCCTTGTGCATTAGTTGGAGCTGAATTGCCGCCAGCAGAAGCGGGTGGCAAGCCATTCATGATTAAAGTAGGCAAGTTACGCGGTGTCGAGAGTCAAGGCATGCTGTGCTCTGGTCGTGAGCTTGGTCTTGGTGATGATCACGAAGGCATCCTGGAACTACCTTTAGATGCACCAGTAGGCGAGGATATTCGCAAATACCTAAGCCTGGATGATCAAATCTTTGTGATTAAGCTGACCCCAAATAAAGCAGATTGCTTATCGCTCATGGGTATGGCTCGGGAAGTGTCGGCAATTACCGGCGCTGAGTTGTGCGCGCCTAAGTGGACTCCTGTAGGTGTTGCTATCCAGGACAAGCTCAAAGTCACTATTGAAAACACAGATCTTTGTGGACGATTTGCAGGACGCGTTATTCGTGGTGTCAATCCAAAAGCTGAAACGCCTGATTGGATGATTCAACGTCTTTGCAATGCAGGTCAAAGAAGTATTTCTCCTTTAGTAGACCTGTCAAACTATGTCATGTTGGAGATGGGTCAACCTACCCATGTATTTGATCTTGATAAGTTGACTGGTGACTTATCTGTGCGCTGGGCAAAGCCAGGTGAAACTCTTGAGTTATTAAATGGCCAGACAGTAACTCTGCAAGGCCCAGACTCTGCAGGCAAGATGCAGGATGCTGGTGTAGTTGCTGATCAAAGTGGTCCAGTAGCTTTAGCCGGAATCATGGGTGGCAATCACTGCGCCGTGACTGACGACACTAAAAATATTTATGTTGAAGCGGCTTATTGGCAGCCTTCAGCAATCCAAGGTCGTAGCCGTCGCTTCAACTTCAGTACAGATGCAGCACATCGTTTTGAGCGTGGTGTTGATCCACAAAATACCGCTAATTGCTTGGAGTATTTGACTGCTCTGATTGTTGAGGTATGTGGCGGCCAAGTTGGCCCAATTGATGATCAAGTATTGGCTATCCCTGAGCGCAAACCAGTAAAAATGCGTTTGGCTAGGGCCGAAAAGGTGATTGGTATTCCCCTCACTCAAGACGTAGTTGCCGATGTCTTTAAACGCCTTGGTTTTGAATTCAAACAAGAGGGTGATGTATTTGTCGTTACACCCCCAAGCTACCGCTTTGATATTGAAATCGAAGAAGATCTGATTGAAGAAGTCGCACGCATGTACGGCTTTGAAAATATTCCCGATGTTCCACCCATCTCATCTTTAAAGATGAGTGCCAAAGCTGAGGCAAAGCGTGGAGTGCACTTATTGCGTCAACGTTTGGCTCTGCAAGGGTATCAAGAGGCGGTGAATTTCGGATTTACCGATTTAGAAAGCGAGCAGCGTTTAGCTGCCGCTACTGAAAAAGATTTAATTGCTGTGCTCAATCCAATTGCTAGTCAGTATGGCGTGATGCGCAGCAATCTATGGGGTGGTCTACTAGGTAATCTTAAGTCTAACCTCAATCGTGGTGCTAGCCGCGTCCGTTTATTTGAAACCGGTCGCGTCTTTAAGCGCGATTCGAGTGCACAAGAAGAGGCTGGCAAGGTGGCAGGCTTTCATCAGCCGCAGCAAGTTGGTGGTTTAGCTTACGGATCATTTGTCCCTGAGCAGTGGGCAAGTGTAGATCGCGCAGTGGATTTCTTTGATGTGAAGGGTGATTTGGAGCGCGTTCTGGATCCTTTGCATTTCACGACTGAGGCAGCCGTTCATCCTGCACTGCATCCCGGTCGTAGTGCGCAAATTCAATTAGTAAGCCCAACTGGTAAACAAAATATCGGTTGGATTGGTGAATTGCATCCTGGATTGCAGCAGGCTT
Organism: Polynucleobacter sp. AP-Jannik-300A-C4; assembly: GCF_018688335.1. Taxonomy (NCBI): domain Bacteria; kingdom Pseudomonadati; phylum Pseudomonadota; class Betaproteobacteria; order Burkholderiales; family Burkholderiaceae; genus Polynucleobacter; species Polynucleobacter sp. AP-Jannik-300A-C4. The sequence continues at coordinate 871,295 of NZ_CP061316.1, forward strand.
ATGAGTTACCGCAGGCGCCAGTTCTGTTTGAGATAGATTTAGAGGCGATTCGCAATCTTGGTATTCCGCAACCAGAGGAGTTAAGTAAGTTTCCTGCAGTGCAGCGTGATTTAGCGGTAGTAGTGAAACAGGCAGTCTCATCGCAGGCCTTATTAGATGCAATGAACGCAAAAAAGCAAAACTTTGTTAAAGCAATTGAGTTATTTGATGAGTTCAAGCCAAAAGCTGGTTCAAGCAGCATGGCTGATGACGAAAAGAGTTTGGCTTTCCGCGTAACTTTGCTGAACCCGCAAGAAACCCTGCAGGATGCTCAAATTGAAGCGGCGATGACGGCTTTATTGGCTGCACTTGAGAAAAATTGCGCAGCCCGTCTGCGCTAGGTTTAATATTGGTAAAAGATATTACAAAGAGACTTCCGCCATGAATGATTTAGTTAGCAACGATACCGTTACCAAGAATGAGCTCTCGGAAGCTCTCTTTGATCAAGTTGGTCTGAATAAGCGCGAAGCTAAAGATATGATTGATGCCTTCTTTGATCGCATCGGACAGTCTCTAGGGGCGGGGGTTGAGGTAAAGATTTCTGGTTTCGGTAATTTCCAATTGCGCAATAAATCAGCCCGTCCAGGTCGTAATCCTAAAACTGGTGAGATGATTCCCATTGCAGCGCGTCGGGTTGTTACATTTCACGCAAGTCAAAAGCTCAAGGATGTAGTTGAGTCACATGCTCGAGAAAACAGCATTTGATGCTGGGTCGGCGCTGCTCAGTTCTCAGCTCCCCCCAATTCCCGCCAAGCGTTATTTCACTATTGGTGAGGTATCAGACCTCTGCGGCGTTCGATCGCACGTATTGCGCTATTGGGAACAAGAATTCTCACAACTAAGCCCTCAAAAGCGTCGAGGTAATCGTCGTTACTATCAGCATCATGAAGTTGTTTTAATCCGCAAGATTAGAGCGCTTCTGTATGAGGAAGGCTTCACTATCAGTGGTGCCAGAAATCGCCTAGATGAGGCTCGTGGTGAGCTTCGCTTGCGTGATGAATTGCAGGCTGTACTGCAAATTCTCTCTAAATAGTTACTGATACAATTTTGTTTCTCGTCGGGGCGTAGCGCAGCCTGGTAGCGTACATGCATGGGGTGCATGTGGTCGGAGGTTCAAATCCTCTCGCCCCGACCATCACCTCAATTTCAAAATTGCTATGACATCCAGCACAAACAACACGACTTATTTTGGTTTAACTATTCCATTCTTGGCTCACTTGGGTGTTGTACCTGAGTATGCTGAAGGGGGTAAATCACGAATTAGCTTGGTAATTAAGCCCGAGTTTGAGAATAGCTTTCATATTGCTCATGGTGGTGTTGTGATGACTCTTTTAGATTTTGCGATGGGTGCGGCGGCTCGAAGCACTGTTGATCAGCCCCTTGGTGCAATGACGATTGATATGAGCGTCAGCTTTCTGCGTCCCAGTGTTGGCAAGATCGTGGTGGAGGGCAGCGTCCTGAAATCTGGAAAAACGATTAATTACTGTGAGGCCGTAGTCTTAAATGAGGCCGGTGAAGTTACTGCTAAATCTAGCGGTACATTTATGCTTAGAAGATAGCTCATAAATGGCCATATTCAATATAGTATTTATAATTAATATGTCAGTTAATATAATCAAAACACCTAAAAAGCCTTATTAATCATAGGATATAAATTATATTTAAATATATATACTGAATTATTAATCTCTGTATATAATGACGTTTCAGGAATAACTAATTCTTTTTTATTCCATAAAACTAATATTCGGAGAAATTAATACATGTCTTCTTATAAAGAACTTTTAGCCCAACGTGAATTGTTGGATAAACAGATTAAAGAAGCAGTTTTGCGTGAAAAAGCTGACGGTATCGCAAAAGCAAAACTTATTATTGAGCAGTATGGCCTGACAGCCTCAGATTTATTCAGTCGCAAAGCCGGTGCACGTAGCTCGAGCGGTAAGGTTGCTCCTAAGTATCGTAATCCTGCAACCGGTGAAACCTGGACTGGTCGTGGCAAGGCTCCAAAGTGGATTGAGGGTAGAGATCGCAGTAACTTCCTGATCTAAGATACTGATTTAAATAGATTTATTTTTAAAAAAGGCTGCTCAGTGTAAATTGAGCAGCCTTTAATTTTGGGTATTTGCGATTTAAGACCCTAGGTACATTTCCTGTTCAAAGCCTGGATAAAGAGAGGTTCCAGTATTTCATGCCGATTTTGTCCAAGATTGGCCTCATTGTCTGGATTGGTTGCTGGATAGCCAATAATGAGGGGATTTTGGTCAATTAACCCATTCTGCAGTTCTTCCTGAAGGATTTCTGGGTACCGCGATCTCACCCCGACAGTATTTTCATCTGCGAGGCCCATTACCCCGGGATGAAGCCGAATAAATCCTTCATCTACTAAAATAGGAATACGCTGTGTGTCCTTGTTTTTGCTCAGATAATGGATCAAATGGACTTGCTCAACTGGCGGTATTAGGGCATCCAGAAATATCAAGTCTGGAGTAATGGAAACGGCCTTCATCAGACCTTCTAGGCTATCAACAGCAACCTCCATATCCACCTTTAATTGCCAACATTGAATGGATTCAAGTAATTCATGGCTATTCTCAGCCCTTCTAAAGATGCCCATTGCAATACAGTTTTGAGTGGTTTTTTGGCGCATAGCTCGTTTACGGCGGGCAAGTTGCTGATCAAGCGAGGTGGCTAGAATTCGGCGATGACCGCCCCGTGTCTTCCAGGCGATTAATTCACCTAATTCAACCATTTTCTGGACGGTGCCTAGTGATACCTGCAACACTTTGGCGCTTTGACGGGTACTTAGATATTCTAAATCTGGGGTAATCGCTTTCATATGTCCTTAATCTCATTAATTCATTTGAAGATTTAGAGAATACGAATCAAATCTAAGGGAATCTGTCAGGAGCGGTTTAAATCAGGGTAGGAAAATTCTTATTCAAGATCCAAATAGGGGAAATACTCGTGCAAGCCCAAAATCAGGGAAAGCCCTTTATGGATCAATGGGTAATCGTGTTAAATTAACGGTTGTAACAGTATTCGCACAGATCAATTCGTAAAGCGGTTTAGCCGTAGAGCGAATGGTTTTAACCACAGTTTTTATTCGGGAAACCCGATGAAAGGTGAGCATCATGATGCAGGATCAAAGAGATAATTCCTATCTCTTCGGCGGAAACGCCCCTTACGTAGAGGAACTCTACGAATCCTACTTGCACGATCCAGCTTCTGTAGCTGATCACTGGCGAGATTATTTTGATAACGTGAAGCAAATTCCAGCGGTCGATGGTTCGTCTCGAGCTGACATTGCCCATGGACCTATTGTTGCTTCCTTTGCTGAGCGCGCGAAGCAAGGTCCTATTCGTACGGTATCCGCAGATTCGGCTGACTCTGAAATGGGTCGCAAGCGTGTAGCCGTTCAGCAGCTGATTGCTGCGTATCGCAACGTAGGTAATCGTTGGGCGGATATTGATCCCTTAAAGCGCACAGAGCGTCCGGATATTCCTGAATTAGATCCAGCCTTCTATGGCTTTGGTGACGGCGATATGGATATCGTCTTTAACACCAGCAATACATTCTTTGGTAAGAATGAAATGACCTTGCGTGATTTATTGCAAGCCTTGCGTCAAACCTACTGCGGCACCCTGGGTGCCGAGTACATGTTTATTGCAGACCAAAAGATTAAGAAGTGGTGGCAAGAGAAGTTAGAGTCCATTCGCGCAACCCCGCATTTCAATGTGGATCAAAAGCGCCAGATTCTCGACCGCGTGACTGCGGCCGAAGGTTTAGAGCGCTATTTACAGGCTAAGTATGTCGGTCAAAAGCGTTTCTCTCTTGAGGGTGGTGAAAGCTTCATCGCCTGTATGGATGAGTTAATCCGTGAGGCTGGTTCCAAGGGTGTTCAAGAAATTGTGATTGGTATGGCCCACCGCGGTCGTCTCAACGTGTTGGTCAATACTTTGGGCAAGATGCCTACAGACTTGTTTGCTGAGTTTGAGCACAAGGGCCCAGAAACTTTGCCTGCAGGCGACGTGAAGTATCACCAGGGTTTCTCGAGTGATATTGCTACTCCTGCTGGTCCAGTGCATTTGTCATTGGCCTTTAATCCATCCCATCTAGAAATCGTGAACCCAGTGGTTGAGGGTTCTGCCCGTGCTCGTATGGAGCGTCGCGGCGATTTGTTGGGTGAGCAAGTGATGCCGGTATTGGTGCATGGTGATGCGGCGATTGCAGGCCAAGGCGTGATGCAAGAGACTTTAGCGATGGCGGAAGTTCGTGGCTACTCTACTGGTGGCACGATCCATATTGTGATAAACAACCAAATTGGTTTCACTACTTCAGATCCACGCGATTTGCGTTCAAGCTTGTATTGCACCGACATCATGAAGGTAATTGATGCGCCGGTACTGCACGTGAATGGTGATGATCCTGAGGCGGTGGTATTGGCAACAAAGTTGGCGGTAGAGTTCCGTAGCCAGTTTCACAAAGATGTTGCGATTGATATCGTTTGCTTCAGGAAGCTTGGTCACAACGAACAAGATACTCCTGCAATGACACAACCTTTGATGTACAAAATCATTGCAGCTCACCCAGGTACACGCAAGCATTACGCCGATAAGTTAGAGGCACAAGGTGTATTGCCAGTTGGTACCGGTGATTTGATGGTGAAAGAGTACCGTGCTGCAATGGATGCTGGTAAGCAAACCTCTGATCCAGTATTAAGTAACTTTAAGGGTAAGTTCGCAGTAGATTGGTCACCATTCTTAAATAAGAAGTGGACCGATGAAGCGGACACCGCAATTCCGTTAACTGAATGGAAGCGCTTAGCAGAGAGAGTCTCAACAGTCCGCGAGGGCTTCCAGGTTCACCCGTTGGTTGAGAAGGTTCTCAAAGACCGCGCTGCAATGGGTCGCGGTGAAACTAATATCGATTGGGGTATGGGTGAGCATATGGCTTTCGCATCCTTAGTGGCTAGTGGCTACCCAGTTCGCTTATCTGGCGAGGATAGTGGTCGTGGAACCTTTACCCATCGCCACGCAGTGCTTCATAACCAAAGCCGTGAAAAATGGGATAAAGGGGTTTACATTCCCCTCCGTCACATTGCAAAAGATCAAGCTCCATTTTTGGTAATTGACTCGATCTTGTCAGAGGAGGCTGTCCTTGGTTTTGAGTATGGATATGCAGCAGCTGAGCCTAATACCTTGACTATTTGGGAAGCGCAGTTCGGCGATTTTGCTAACGGTGCTCAAGTTGTAATTGACCAATTTATTGCTTCAGGTGAAGTGAAGTGGGGTCGCGCAAACGGCTTGGTCATGATGTTGCCGCACGGTTATGAAGGTCAGGGACCAGAACATTCATCTGCACGTCTAGAGCGCTTCATGCAGTTGTGTGCTGATACCAATATGCAGGTGATTCAGCCAACTACGGCATCACAGATCTTCCACGTATTGCGTCGTCAGATGATTCGTCAGTTCCGCAAGCCGCTGATCTTGATGACACCAAAATCATTGCTACGTAACAAGGAAGCCGCTTCGCCATTGACTGAGTTCACCAAGGGTGGTTTCCAAACCATTCTTCCTGAACGCGATGACAGTATCGATGGCAAGAAGGTGACTCGTTTAGTAATGTGTTCCGGTAAGGTTTATTACGATCTAGCCAAAACACGTACCGAGAAAAAGCTTGATGATGTGGCGATTATTCGTTTGGAGCAACTCTATCCGTTCCCACATAAAGCGTTGACTGCTGAGTTGAAGAAGTACCCGAACCTTGAAGAGGTTGTGTGGTGTCAGGATGAACCACAAAACCAAGGCGCTTGGTTCTTTGTTCAGCACAATATTTTGGAGAATATGTCTGAAGGTATGAAGTTGGCATATGCGGGTCGTCCAGCATCAGCTTCACCAGCTTGTGGATATGCTCATCTCCATCAAGAACAGCAAAAGTCTCTTCTTACTGCAGCATTCGCAAAACTTAAGGGTTATGTCATTACGAAGTAATCGTAGACATCACTCAATATACAAACACTAAATAGGATTAATCATGGCTATTTTTGAAGTTAAAGTTCCTCAGCTCTCCGAGTCAGTAGCCGAAGCTACTTTGTTGCAATGGAAAAAGAAGGTAGGTGATGCTGTCGGTCAAGATGAGATTTTGATTGAGATTGAAACCGACAAAGTGGTGTTGGAAGTTCCTGCTCCATCTGCTGGGGTAATCACAGAGATCGTTGTTGCTGACGGCGGCACAGTTGTTGCTGAGCAGTTGATTGCGAAGATTGATAGTACTGCTGTTGCTTCTGCTGCCCCTGCAGCGGCTGTAGCTGCTCCAGCACCTGCAGCAGCTCCCGCTGCCGCTCCTGCTAAAGCTGCACCGGCTGCTAAATCGTCTGGCGCTGCTGCTGCACCTTCTGCTGCAAAGATCCTTGCAGAGAAAAATATCGATGCTGGTCAAGTTGCTGGTTCTGGACGTGACGGTCGCATTACTAAGGGTGACGCATTAAACGCTTCTGCCGGTGGTGCAAAATCTGCTGCATTGCCGAGCGCACCAATTCCAATGGGCGATCGTCCAGAAGAGCGTGTACCAATGAGCCGCTTGCGTGCTCGTATTGCTGAGCGCTTGCTTGAGTCACAGGCAAACAACGCCATCTTGACTACTTTCAATGAAGTCAACATGGCTCCAGTAATTGCCATGCGCAATAAGTACAAAGATCAGTTTGAAAAAGTGCATGGCGTGAAGTTGGGCTTCATGTCTTTCTTTGTTAAAGCTGCTACCCATGCGCTAAAGAAATTCCCATTGTTGAATGCCTCTGTTGATGGCAACGACATTGTTTATCACGGTTATTTTGATATTGGTATTGCAGTTAGTTCACCACGCGGCTTGGTAGTTCCAATTCTGCGTGACGTAGATCAAATGAATTTGGCAGACATCGAGAAAAAAATTGCTGAGTTTGGTGCGAAGGCGCGCGACGGTAAGCTGTCGATCGATGAGCTGACTGGCGGTACATTCTCGATTTCTAATGGTGGCGTATTTGGCTCCATGCTTTCCACTCCAATCATTAACCCTCCACAGTCTGCAATCTTGGGTATCCATGCAACTAAAGAGCGTGCAGTAGTTGAGAATGGACAAATCGTAATTCGTCCAATTAACTACCTAGCATTGTCATATGACCATCGCATCATTGATGGTCGTGAGGCGGTTCTTGGTTTGGTTGCGATGAAGGATGCCTTGGAAGATCCTTCACGTCTTCTCCTTGATTTGTAAGAGGGAAGAACATGAGCCACTCATTTGACGTATTAGTAATCGGCGGCGGCCCTGGCGGCTACATCGCCGCGATCCGTGCAGCACAACTTGGCTTTAAGGTTGCTTGCGCTGAATCGAATGCCTATGACGATCCAAAAGGTGAGCCACGCTTAGGTGGAACTTGCTTGAACGTGGGTTGCATTCCATCTAAAGCTTTGCTGGCTTCTTCTGAAGAATTTGAGAAGATTAGCCATCACGTTGCTGACCACGGCATCACTGTAGGATCAGTCAAGCTGGACTCCGGCAAGATGATCGCTCGTAAAGATGCGATTGTGACGAAGATGACTGCGGGTATTCAATTCCTGTTCCGCAAAAATAAAATTACCTTGTTAAAAGGCCATGCTTCTTTTGAAGGCAAAGGTGCCGATGGCTACCAAGTCAAGATTGATGGCAAAGACAAAGAAGTGGTGACTGCTAAGAATGTAATCATCGCAACTGGCTCAAAAGCACGTCATTTGCCAGGCATTCCTGTCGATAACGTATTGATTAGCGATAACGAAGGTGGTTTGAAATTTGATTCCATTCCGAAGAAGCTTGGCGTTATTGGTGCTGGCGTAATCGGTCTGGAGTTGGGTTCTGTTTGGCGCCGTGTTGGTTCTGATGTCACTATTCTGGAAGCGCTCCCAACGTTCTTGGGTGCTTGCGATCAAGGTATTGCTAAAGAAGCGCACAAGATTTTCACCAAGCAAGGGCTCAAAATCAATATGGGCGTCAAGATTGGTGAAGTAAAGGCAGACAAGAAGGGTGTTGTTGTTAACTACACCGATAGTGAAGGAAAAGCTCAGAAGTTAGAGTGTGACCGTTTAATTGTGTCTGTTGGACGTGTTCCGAATACTGAAAAATTAGGTCTCGATAAAATTGGTCTTAAGGTGGATGAGCGTGGCTTCATTCCAATTGATGATCACACTTGCGCAACAGCTGCACCTGGCGTTTACGCCGTAGGTGACGTTGTACGTGGACCAATGCTAGCCCACAAAGCGGAAGATGAAGGTGTGCTGGTTGCCGAAACGATTGCTGGTCAAAAACCCCATATCGACTACAACTGCATCCCTTGGGTAATCTATACCGATCCAGAAATTGCTTGGGTTGGTAAAACTGAAGAGCAGCTAAAACAGGCTGGTATTGCTTATAAGGCTGGTCAGTTCCCATTTGCTGCTAACGGTCGTGCATTGGGTATGGATCGTGCCGATGGCTTCGTCAAAGTATTGGCCGATGAAAAAACCGATGAAATCTTAGGCGTTCATATTATTGGACCAAATGCTTCTGACCTCATTGCAGAAGCAGCTGTAGCGATGGAATTTAAAGCGGCAGCTGAAGATATTGCTCGTATCTGTCATCCACACCCAAGCTTATCGGAAGTGGTTCGCGAAGCAGCATTGGCGACGGACAAACGTGCATTAAACATGTAATTGAAAGCATTAGAGTATTACCATCAAGAGTTAAAGACGCGCGGGTATCAGAGCGATCCCGCGCAGCTTGCTGCCATTGAGCGCTTACAGCGCTGTGAAGATGAATGGATTGCTTATAAAGAAATCCGTAGCAATGGCCTAAAAAAGAAACTGTTCAAACCAAAGCTTCCCCGTGGCGTTTATCTGTGGGGTGGAGTAGGTCGGGGCAAATCCTTTATCATGGATTGCTTCTTTGCTGCATCCCCTTTGGAAAAAAAGATCCGTATTCATTTTCATGAGTTCATGCGCGAGGTTCACCGTGAACTTCATGAGCTCTCTGGTATGGCTGATCCCCTCGATGAACTATCTAAAAGAATTGCCAAGAGATATCGACTGATTTGTTTTGATGAGTTTCATATCAACGATATTGCCGATGCGATGATTCTGTATCGCTTGTTGAGTGCGCTGTTTGAAGATCGAGTGCAGTTTGTCATGACTTCCAATTACCAGCCTAGCCAGCTTTATCCCAATGGCTTGCATCGCGATCGTTTGCTTCCAGCTATTAAATTGCTTGAGGAACAGCTCGACGTGATGAATGTGGATGCTGGTAATGACTATCGCCGTGTGCAGATGGCTCAAGTTGAGGCCTATCTCACGCCAGTCAATGCAGAGACTCATACTGTATTAATGCGGATGTTCCAAACCTTAATTGGGAATCAGAAGGAAACAGTCCGACCTGTATTGCGTATTGAATCTCGAGAATTAAGGCCTTTGCATATGGCCGAGGGTATAGTTTGGTTTGACTTCCAGACTCTTTGCTGCGGCCCAAGATCCCAAAATGACTATTTAGAGATTGCCAAGCTCTTTCATACGGTGATTTTGTCCGGGGTGCCTTATATGCCACCCAGAATGACAAATGAAGCCCGCCGCTTTATTTGGCTGATTGACGTCCTGTATGACCATAAAATCAAGCTAATCATCTCCGCAGAGGTCCCAGCGGTGGATTTATACACTGAGGGTCAAATTACCAGCGAGTTCTCAAGGACGGTTTCACGTTTAATTGAGATGCAGTCTCGTGACTACCTGGATGCGCCTCGCCGGGTAATTGACACCAGCTTGACCTAAAATAGGGTCATGACCAGTAATTCCAGCCTCAACGCAGACTTACACTGCCATTCCGTTGTTTCTGATGGAACCCTAACGCCAGAGCAGTTGGCTGAACGCGCCTATGCCAATGGCGTGCGTTTATGGGCTTTAACCGATCATGATGAATTAGGTGGGCAGGTAAGAGCTCAGGACGCTGCAAGCGCGCTTGGCATGGATTACCTTTCTGGGGTCGAAATTTCAGTGACCTGGATGGGGCAGACTATTCATATTGTTGGTTTAGGAATTGATGCTGCTCATGCAGGAATTTTGGAGGGCTTGCGACTGACTCGCGAAGGCCGTGGTAACCGCGCTAAGCTTATGGCAGAACAATTATTAAAGGCAGGCATACCAGGTGCCTATGATGGCGCACTGCATTTTGCAGGCAATCATGAGCTGATTTCTCGTACGCATTTCGCACGGTTTTTGGTTGAGCAGGGCGTATGTCGCGATACCGATCAAGTATTTAAAAACTATTTAGTGGAAGACAAGCCAGGTTATGTGCCACACCTTTGGGCAACTTTGGATAATGCGGTTGCTTGGATTAAAGCCGCCGGTGGTGTCGCGGTGATTGCCCACCCTGGTCGTTATAAGTTGAGCTCCATGCAGATGGATGAGCTCTATAAGCACTTCAAAGAAATCGGTGGTATGGCAATTGAGGTGATTACTGGAAGCCATAGCCCGAATCAATATCAAACTTATGGCAAGATTGCCCAGCACTATGGATTTTTAGCTTCTCGTGGGTCAGATTTTCATGATCCAGAAGAGAGTTATATTGATCTCGGTACCTTGCCACATTTGCCTGATCACTTAACTCCTGTGTGGTCGCTTTTCCACTAACTGATTCCTCCTATTTGCTTAACTAGTTTTAATTACCTATAAGAATAAAGATCAAGATGTTTGCAGAACGTGTTCTATCTGGCATGCGACCTACTGGTAGCTTGCACCTCGGCCACTACCATGGTGTTTTAAAGAATTGGGTTCGCTTGCAGTCTGAGTACCCCTGCTACTTTTTTGTAGCAGATTGGCATGCCTTAACTACTCACTATGAAACCCCGGATGTGATTGAGCAATCCGTATGGGACATGGTGATTGACTGGTTGGCCTGTGGCGTTGATCCAAACCAAGCTACTTTATTTATTCAGAGCAAAGTGCCTGAGCATGCAGAACTCTTCTTATTGCTTTCTATGGGTACGCCTCTCGGTTGGTTGGAGCGTGTACCAACCTATAAAGATCAGATCGAAAAGCTGAAAGAAAAAGATTTACAGACCTATGGTTTTTTGGGCTACCCCTTGTTACAGGCTGCTGATATTTTGATGTATCGCGCGCAGTTTGTTCCGGTAGGCGAAGACCAAGTGCCACACGTAGAGATGACGCGCGAAGTGGCGCGCCGCTTTAACTATCTTTATGGTCGCGAGCCTGGTTTTGAAGAGAAGGCACTAGAGGCAGTTAAAAAATTAGGTAGTAAACGTGCCAAGATGTATGCCGAGTTGCGCGTGGCTTTTCAGGAGCGGGGCGACGATGAGGCGCTAGAAGAGGCCAAAGCTTTGTTACAAGAAGCACAAAGTCTTTCTATGGCTGACCGTGAGAGATTGTTTGGCTTCTTAGAAGGTGCTCGCAAAATTATTCTGCCTGAACCACAAGCTTTGCTGACAACGGCATCACGCATGCCTGGTATTGATGGTCAAAAAATGTCTAAATCTTATGGCAATACGATTAGCATTCGTGAAAAGCCAGAAGAGGTGATTCGTTCGATTCGTACGATGCCAACCGATCCAGCGCGAGTGCGGAGAACTGATCCAGGTGATCCTGCGCGTTGCCCAGTATGGCAGTTGCATACCGTCTATTCCAATGATGAAACCAAGACTTGGGTTCAAAAAGAATGTCAGTCTGCAGGCATTGGCTGTTTGGAGTGCAAGCAACCCGTAATTGATGCGATTCTTGCTGAGCAGCAACCCATGTTTGAGCGCGCCCAGAAATACTTGGATGATCCAAGCTTATTGCGTTCGATTATTGCAGATGGTTCGGACAAGGCTCGCAAGGTGGCCCAAGAAACGATGCGCGAGGTTCGTGAAGCTATGGGCTTGGCGTACGACTAAGGCATCCCTTTGATTTTAGGCCATGATTCCATTGCAGTTGCCTCTCCCTGGGTAAGGCGTTTTGTACCAGCGATTCCGAAGGATGGCAGGGTCTTAGATCTTGCCTGCGGTACAGGTAGACATACTGCTTTATTGGCTTCTTTGGGCCATCAGATTCTTGCTGTTGACCAAGATATTTCCATGGTGGAGTCGCTTAAAAGTAACTCCATCCAAATTCAAGCACTTGATCTTGAGGGCTCGGATTGGCCTTTGTTAAATCAACAGTTTTCAGGCATTGTGGTGACTAATTATTTATATCGCCCATTTTTGGATGAATTGCCCAAAATGCTGACCGAAGGCGGCGTTTTGATCTATGAAACCTTTGCAGATGGGAACGCTGAGTTTGGCAAACCCTCAAATCCCAATTTCCTACTCAAATCAGGGGAATTGCTTGCTTTGGCCCACCGATCAGACCTTAGGGTCATAGCCTACGAGGATATTTACCTTGATCACCCTAAACCAGCTATGGTTCAGCGGATTTGTGCCGTAAAAGGGCATTTAAAAGGGTGCGTTCCGTTACAATTTGGTGGTTAACATTCAGATAATTCAGACACATTAAGTGACTAATACAACACAATCCCAAGCTAGTAAAAAGCCTATCGCAGGCAGTATGCCCGCTATTGTGACGCCGATGTTCGAGGATGGAAGTCTGGATTTTCCGGCTTTACGTTCGTTGTTGGATTGGCATGTTGCTGAGGGTTCTGATGGAATCGTCATTGTTGGTACGAGCGGAGAGTCTCCCACCGTATCTGTAGATGAGCATTGTGAGCTGATTAAAGTCGCCGTTGAGCATATTGCTGGACGCATTCCAGTGATCGCGGGTACTGGTGGTAATTCCACTACCGAGGCTATCGAGTTAACCAATTTTGCAAAATCGGTTGGTGCTGACGCCAGCCTCCAGGTTGTTCCTTACTATAACAAGCCAACTCAAGAGGGTATGTATGCCCACTTCAAGAAAATAGCGGAGTCAGTTGATTTGCCTGTGATTCTTTATAACGTTCCTGGCCGAACTGTTGCTGATCTTGCGGGTGAGACTACCGTGCGTTTGGCCGGAGTGCCGGGTATTATCGGTATAAAGGATGCAACTGGCAGCATTGAGAGAGGCACTTTGTTGCTAGCCGATCTCAAGCGTGCTGGACATGCTAATTTTTCTGTATTTTCTGGCGACGATCTGAGTGCGGCGATGCTGATGTTGATGGGTGGCAAGGGTAATATTTCTGTTACTGCCAATATTGCCCCACGTCTAATGCATCAATTGTGCCAGGCAGCAATGTCTGACGATGTCGTCAAGACACGTACTATTCAATATCAATTACTGGCTGTGCATAAAGCCATGTTTACTGAGGCAAATCCGATTCCTGTGAAATGGGCTCTGCATGAAATGGGCAAAGTCACTGCTGGAATTCGTTTGCCTTTAACCCCTTTGAGCGTTGCTTTGCGTGAACCTTTGAAGACTGCAATGAAACAGGCCGGCTTACTATGACGAATGTGTTGCAACTTGTGCGCCAGTATTGCGCAACTTTATTTATTCTTTCTTTGGCAAGCATCTCTCTACTGGGATGTAAATCGGTAACAACGAACGATACCGTGGATTACAAATCTGCTGGTGCTGTTCGTGGACCTAATTTGTCCTATCCTCCTGATCTCATCACAGCTCAAGCTGATCGCAGATATATCGTTCAGGATGGCTCCGCTACGATGTCTGAGTACAACGCGGCAGTAAAAAAATCAGTACAAACTCGCAAGAATGTCATGACCGGCATTCCAGGTATGCGTATTGCTCGTGATGGTGAGCGTCGTTGGTTAGTTGTCGAAAAACCTGCTCCAGAGCTCTATCCACAAATCAAAGATTTCTGGCAAGAAAATGGTTTCCTATTGGTGATTGATTCACCATCTACCGGCATCATGGAGACGGACTGGGCGGAGAATCGTGCCAAGATTGCACAAGACTTTATTCGATCAACCATTGGCGGTGCGTTAGATTCCCTTTATGACACTGGTGAGCGTGATAAGTACAAGACTCGTCTTGAGGTGAGTAAGCCTGGCGAAACGGAGATTTACATCACTCAACGCGGTGCTTTAGAGGTGTGCACTACTGACAGTACCGGTTCTTGCATCTCTACTATTTGGACTGCGCGTCCAAATGACCCTGAGCTTGAAGCGGCATTTTTAGCTCGTTTAATGGAGCGCTTGGGGATGACGCAAGAAATGGCCAAGGCTCAAGTTGCTGTACCGCTTGGTCCCAAGACACCAAAAGCAAAGTTAGTTCAAGAGGGTGTTAACACTGCACATATTGAAATGGCCGCAGGCTTTGATCGTGCATGGCGCGACACTGGTTTAGCTTTGGATCGATCTAACTTTACTGTTGAAGATCGTAATCGCGCTAACGGTGTTTACTATGTTCGCTACGTTAATCCCAAGGATTTGGGTGATACCAAAGGGTTCTTCTCAAATCTATTTAGCAGTAAGGATGATTCCAGCTTGAAGGCAAAGAAATACCTCGTAGTAGTTAAATCAACAGGGGATAATTCTTCAAGCATTTATGTTCAAAATGCAGATGGTAAGCCTGAAAATTCTGCCGCTGGCTTGCAACTTTTAACCTTGCTTACTGAGCAAATGGCCAGATAAGCACCAAGTAAAAAAACTGAGCCAATAAAAAAGCCGCTTTTCAGCGGCTTTTTTTCTTCAAGAAGAAGATTACTTCTTAGCGTCAGCAGGAGCAGCTGGGGCAGCAGGAGCAGCAGGAGCAGCGGCAGGTGCAGCAGGTGCATCAGCAGCAGGTGCAGCAGCAGGAGCGGCAGCAGGTGCAGCAGGAGCAGCTTCAACAGGTTTTGCTTCTTCTTTTTTACCGCAAGCGGCCAAAGCGATTGCCAACATTGCTAAGAGTGCTAGTGACTTCTTCATTTGTAATTTCCTCTAAAAAAATTATTATTAATAACCGGTTATTAATACTTGGAATCTTCAGGGTTACCCCTTAGGTATTTTCCAGCAGACATTATAGCCATCTCTAAATTTACTCCTCGAAAACCAGCCAGCCAGCCTCGTACGCCTCAAAAAGACTATTACCCAGCCCATTTTTACCTAGCAGGCCTTGGAAACTCCTCTTGGCCGCAAGCTTGGACCAAGCCACCTGAGTTTGCTGATCTTGCCCACTGGTGACATCCTCTCCGTTGCAGTAAATCCGTTCACCTAGGGCAAGTAGTCTTGTTTGAGGGTGCGGAACTAGAGACCGCTTGGTGATCTGAAGCTGAAATTCCTTAAGGGACAGATGGTTTGCGGAACCATCAAAATAGGCCTGGGGTTTTGGTTCACTCAGGTAGGCAGTAATTCCAGGTAGAAATGTTTGTATGCGATCTAGTTTTAATTCCCTTAATTTTGTGGACACCTGCGCAATGATTTCCTCTGGAAGCTGTTCTGGGAAACGAGTTGCTCTTTGCCGTGGATCAGCAAAACGCTGCTCTAACACAGGGATATCCTCAAGCGATTCAGCAAGACGCCATAAACCTTCTTGCAGGATTTCCTTATAACTTTGCGCCCTGAAACCAACTGACCAAGTTTGACAGCCGACATCTAAAGCAATGCCATCGTGTGCAACGTGAGGAGGTAGATAAAGCATATCGCCTGGCTCCAGATCCCACTCTTGTTCCATCTTAAAGTTCTGCAAGATCTTTAAAGGAAGCTTGGGGTTTAGGCTCAAATCCTTTTGTTCGGAAATACGCCAGCGCCGACGGCCTGACATCTGAATTAAAAAGACATCATAAGAATCAAAGTGTGGCCCAACTCCTCCACCTGGTCCGGCAATGCTAATCATTAAATCATCCAAACGGGCATCTGGAATAAAGCGAAACCAAGAAAGTATTTTTGCAGCTGCTGGATGTCTTGCCTCCATTCCTTGAAGTAGGAGTGTCCAGTCTGGCGAATCCAGCGGTGGGATCGATTTCTTTTTAAAAGGGCCATTTGAAAAAGTCCAGGGCTTGGCCTGAATTAATCTGGACTCAACTGCATCATCACCTGCAATGTTGAATAACTCTTCAGGAGATATTGCGCTACCCAAGGGCTCACCTAATCTTTTTGTAAGCTCAAAGGCGGGAATAGCGCCACGCACCAATAACGGTTTTTTGTGCCAATAGGATTTCATGAACTTCTCAGGGCTAATGCCACCCAGAAGGGCCCATGGGCAATCCAGGGGGAGGTTTTGGGGTGCCTGGGGAGGATCGTATGGCTTGCTCAAGTAAAATGAGTTCATATAGTCAGAAGCTGTTTAAAACACAATGTTGAATGAATTACGCATGAAGATCGAAAAAAATACCGTTGTATCCCTGCGCTACAAATTAACTGATGCGCAAAACAATATTATCGAGGAACCAGATTCTCCGATGGTATACCTGCATGGAGGATATGAGGGTACTTTTCCAAAGATTGAGACTTTATTAGATGGTCAAGATGTCGGTTATGAAGCCAGCATTCAGCTTGAACCCAGCGAAGCTTTTGGCGAGTATGATCCAGAGCTCTTAAAGATTGAACCACGTGCCCGCTTTCCGGAACCTTTGGAAGTAGGGATGCAGTTTGAGGGTGTGCCAGATGCCGAAGAAGAGGGTGAGTCTAGTGATGTGGATGAGGAGCCCTTGATCTATACCGTTACTGATGTAGCAGATAGCCAAGTAGTTTTAGATGGTAATCATCCGCTAGCTGGTATGGCCTTGCGTTTTTGGGTTCAAGTAGAAGATATTCGTGCTGCAACTGATGAAGAAATAGAAAATCAACACCCTGAGGGTGCTGAGGCATTCGCATTTGGCATGCCTGATGATGCTTCAGAGGAAGATGAGGATGAGTTAATTGATGCCACCCCTCATGCTGGCGGTTCATCCCCAACACTGCATTAAGCTACTCTTTAAGCCATTCTTTTAGTGCACCAAGATCACGCTTGGTGTCGCTTGATTCGCTAGCATCAGATGCTGGTGTGTTGCTTAATTTAGCGATTACTTTTTCGAGAGCTGCAATTTTTGCTTCTTGCTCTAAAGTCGCATCAATCAAACCCTTCAACGCCATAGATACTGGGTCATCTACGTTTGGAGTCACGCCATAAGCAGAGAAGTACTCTTTCACTTTGCTATCTGGTGTGCTTGCCTGCGGTAAATCTGGATGCAAAATACGCGCAGGAATTCCTACTGCGGTGGCTCCGGCAGGGATTTCTTTCAGTACTACGGCATTAGATCCAACTCGAGCACCATCACCCACAGTAAAGCCGCCAAGAACTTTTGCTCCAGCACTAATGACTACGCCTTTACCTAAAGTAGGGTGACGCTTTACTCCTTTGTAGAGAGAGGTTCCACCTAAGGTAACCCCTTGATAGATGGTGCAATCATCACCAATCTCGGTAGTTTCTCCAATCACAATCCCAAGGCCATGATCTAAAAAAACGCGACGACCAATCTTCGCTCCAGGGTGAATTTCAATGCCGGTAATAAAGCGAGCCAACATTGACAGAAGGCGTGCAACCCATTTCAGGCCCAAGTTCCACAGACCATGAGATGCCCGATGAATCCACACGGCATGCAAACCTGGATAGCAGGTAATGACCTCTAGACGATTTCTCGCGGCGGGGTCACGCACGATGATGGAGTCGACTTGGTCGAAAAGTGAATTAAACATAAATCAATTTTAACGGGTAAAGACCAAATTTATTTTCTGGAGAGCATCTGCTTAGCAATGCCGCGTAGAAGATCGATCTCTTCTTTATGGAGTCGAGTTCTAGCAAAGAGGGCTTGCAAGCGTGGCATAAGCTTCTTCGGGTTGGCGGGATCGAGATAGCCAATTGCTTCTAGCCCCTCACGCCAGTGCTCTAACATGGCGGCTACGGCAGCCGGATCCGCAAAATCTACCACTTCCATGCTCGAATTAAGGGGGGCAACTCCAGCATCTTTTGTCAAAGCCTCTCGCAGGGTAAAGGCGCAAACCATCATGGCTTGGGCGAGATTTAGAGATGGGTACAAGGGGTTTGCATCGAGCCAAACCCGATGGGTGCAAAGTGAGAGGTGATGGTTGTCTAAGCCGGTACGCTCTGGCCCAAACAGAAGAGCGACACGCTGTTTACTAGCAATAGCTGCCTGAATGAGGGGGCGGGCATCTAGCCAGCTGATTGCTGGTGGCCCAAATTCACGATCGCGACTAGTTAAGCCCAGTACAAGGGGGCAGTCTTGAACGGCTGACTCTAGTGATGAGCTCTCTTGACTAGATTCCAGGATATCAACGGCACCACTAGCTAGGGCGATTGCCTCTGATGTGTGGGCAACCCTCGCAATCTTTGGTGAAATCAGGCGCAGATCACTAAATCCCATGGTTTTAAGTGCGCGCGCAGCTGAACCTACGTTTCCAGGGTGGCTGGTTTCAACTAAAACCCAACGTAGTAACTGTGCTTGTGCGTTATTCATATCAACAGGAATTCTCTAGGAGCTTGGATGTTCAAAGGAGCAATCGTTTAGAATCAGGGTGTTAGCTCCTTATTGTCCTGCAGTTTGCAATCTAGTGAGCTTGTTCTTATTTAATTTGTCCATCAATACTATGCATCCCATGTTAAATGTGGCCGTTAAGGCTGCCCGTCGTGCCGGAACCGTGATTAATAGGGCTTCTCTCAATTTAGAGCGCCTTCAGGTTGACCGCAAACAACATAATGACTTTGTTACCGAGGTGGACAGACAAGCTGAAGCGGCCATTATTGAGACGCTCAGCGAAGCATATCCAACACATGGTTTTTTGGCTGAAGAGACTGGCGCTCAAAATAGCGATGCAGAAAACGTATGGATCATTGATCCCCTGGATGGCACAACCAACTTTATTCATGGCTTTCCGCAATATGCAGTTTCGATTGCGCTCTCAGTCAACGGCATCACTCAGCAAGCAGTGGTGTATGACCCAACCCGCGACGAACTCTTTACCGCTACACGTGGTGCAGGCGCCTACTTAGACCGCCGGCGTTTACGTGTTGCTACTCAAGACCGTTTAGCTAATTCTTTACTTGGCACCGGTTTTCCGTATCGCGAAGATCAGGATCTAGAAAAGTATTTAAAAATCTTTGCAGAGATGTCACGAAATTGTGCTGGTCTGCGTCGTCCTGGTGCTGCATCTTTGGATTTAGCTTATGTTGCTGCTGGTCGTTACGATGGATTCTTTGAGAGTGATCTCAAGCCATGGGATATGGCTGCAGGGGCTTTATTAATTACTGAAGCAGGTGGACTCATCGGCAACTACCGCGGCGAAGAAGGCTTCTTGCAAAGCGGTGAAGTAATGTGTGCAAACCCGCGTATTTTTGGTCAGATGGTGCAGTGCTTATCGAAATATTCCATCTGTTAATTTAGGTAACAGAATTAAGTCTTAATCAGGTCGGCGTATCGAACGCCGTCTTGGTTAATGAGTAGTGCACTTGCGCGTGGTCGTCCACTCTCCGGGTGATCTAAATCCCAATCGGATAAGACCCAGCGCTGCCATTCTTGGCCCAAAAGATTTTCTTGATGGTGCTGGGGAAGATGGGTATGTCCATGAATCAATTGATTGCCATTCTGATCTCTCAGTACTGCAGCGCATGCTGCTAAGGTGACATCTGTTTTGGCCTGTGCGCCATCAACAGTAGAGTGCATCGAACGCTGATACTGCATGCCACTATTGTTTCGCAGATGATTTGCAATCGAACGACGCCATTTCAAAGGCAATTTCAAGAATAATTTTTGAATCCAAGCTTTGCGAACCCAACCACGAAACACTTGATAACCAATATCTGCTGTGCAAAGAGAATCGCCATGACAAAGAACATATTCAGATCCAGCAATGTTGATATTGCTTGGATCGGGCATGAAGGTCATGCCCGTCTTGCTTAAGAAATGCTTTCCAACTAAAAAATCTCGATTACCGTGAAGATAATACGTTTTCACTTTAGTCGAGAGTGTTGCAAGCGCATGCTTCACTTCTTGTTGAAAAGGGGAGTGCTGGGCAGCATCATCTCCAACCCAATATTCAAACAAGTCACCCAGGATAAATACAGCCTCTACCTTGGGGGCATCCTTTTCACAAAAATCAAAAAATCGTTGCGCGGTCAAGGGCATTGACGGCGTGAGATGTAAATCAGAAATGAATAACGCGCTCGCGTATTGCGGGATCATTCCTCGAGAACGCTTGCCTTTTCAATAACAACATCTTCTTTAGGAACATCTTGATGAAAGCCGGAATTACCAGTCTTTACTTTACGAATCGTATCAACCACATCTAGGCCATCAGTAACCTTGCCAAAAACGGCATAACCCCAGCCTTGAGCACTTGGTGAAGTGTGATTCAAGAAGTCATTGTCATTTACGTTAATGAAAAATTGGGCTGTCGCAGAGTGTGGATCACTAGTGCGTGCCATGGCTACTGTGCCACGATCGTTCTTGAGACCATTGTTTGCTTCATTCTCAATTTGGGCGCCAGAAGATTTTTCTTTCAGACCAGCAGTCATGCCTCCGCCTTGAATCATGAAGTTATCAATGACGCGATGGAAAATCGTGCCATCGTAGTGACCGCTTTTAACGTACTCTAAAAAATTGGCAACGGTCTTTGGTGCCTTAGCAGCATCTAAGGTGAGGGTGATATCACCCTGATTTGTTTTGAGTAAAACTTTGGCCATGGTGTATTAACTTTCTGATGAGTTAGTAGATAAAAAAGTATAAAAATTAGTTTGAACTAGGTGATATCGGCGCGATTGCTGGTGCTGTTGGGGCAGCCCTTTTCTTGGGCGGCTTTAATATTTCCATCAGTGCTTTTGCACGATTGGTGTATTGGCGCTGATTGAGAACAGCATCTTTTGCTGCATTGTCGTAGGACTGTGCCGCAAGGCGAATGTAGACCTCACCTAAGTTGGCTGCAGCTACGGTATAGCTAGGGCGTAATTTCAGAGCAAGCTCTAAGTAATCCCTAGCCTCAATCCAATTGCCCTGATTAGCAGCAAGTGCAGCTAGGTTGTTATAGGGCTCTGGCAACTCTGGAAATTGTTGGGTAATTTCAATTAATGTCTTCTTGGCTGGATCCCACTGACGCATTTCAATCTGCATGCGCGCTTTGACATAACGTAACTGCACGTTACCTGGGGTTTTCTTGAGACGCTGGTTAATGAGGTCGATGGCTTCCGGATATTTTTTGGCTTTAACCAATTTTTCAATATCTGATGGAATCCCATTTTTAGTGACTGGATCTGGCTCAATAATCAAAAACGATAGAAAAGGAACGGCTACTGAGTCTGAAAGCTCAGAATTAAATTGATCGTACCCAGCATCATTGCCGGCTAGTCTTGGTGGGTCATTGGGGCCGTAGGAGCCCAAATAGGGGGCTTGGGTGCCTTGAGCAGCGCCGGCTGAGGCGGCATTAAGAGCCTTAATTTCAGCATCAGCCAGTTGTTGGCCTGGCGTGCTGCAGCCAGCTAGTAATAAAACAGCAAAAATACAGCTCAAGCCAGCCAATTGGGCCGGACGTGGTGAAAAAAGGTTAACTGGCATAGGGGGCGGGGTGAAAAACGGGCTCATTCGATATACTCAGCGCTCAGTCTAACAAATTGGCGCTACTTGCCCACCTTTATAGCCCCTATGCTGCAAATCTATAACACCCTCAGTCGCTCTAAACAGGCCTTTGTACCCATCGAGCCGGGTAAGGTGAAGATGTATGTCTGTGGAATGACCGTATATGACTTTTGCCATATTGGGCATGCCCGGGTGATGATTGTGTTTGATATGGTGGTGCGCTGGTTGCGGGCTAGTGGCTACGAAGTGGTTTACGTTCGCAATATCACTGATATCGATGACAAGATCATCAATCGCGCCATTGAGAATGGTGAGCCCATTGCGGCGCTGACCCAGCGTTTTATTGATGCAATGCATGCTGACTCGGATGAGTTGGGCTTAATGCATCCAGATCACGAGCCCCGCGCAACAGATTACATAAGCCAAATGCAGGGCATGATTGGGCGTTTGATAGAAAAAGAATTGGCCTATCAAGGCGAGGATGGCGATGTCAATTTTGCTGTTCGCTTATTCCCTGAGTACGGTCGTCTCTCCGGTAAATCTTTAGATGAATTAAATGCGGGTGAGCGTGTCGCAGTTGGCGGTGGCAAACGGGATCCCTTGGATTTTGTTTTATGGAAAAGTGCTAAGCCAGAAGAGCCTGCGGATACTCGCTGGAAATCACCGTGGGGTGAAGGTCGTCCTGGATGGCATATTGAGTGCTCTGCTATGTCCTGCGATTTACTAGGTGAGCATTTTGATATTCATGGTGGTGGTGCTGATTTGCAATTTCCTCATCATGAGAACGAGATCGCTCAGAGTGAGGGAGCTTTATATGGCCAAGATCATCAGGCTAGCGATGAACCTTTTGTAAATTACTGGATGCACAACGGACATATTCGCGTGAATGAAGAAAAAATGTCCAAGTCCTTGGGTAATTTTTTCTTGATTCGGGATGTTCTGAAGAATTTCGACCCTGAGGTCTTGCGTTTCTTTATGCTGCGTGCCCACTATCGCAGTCCTATTAACTATAGCGATGCTCAGCTTGAAGAGGCACGCTCAGGCTTAGTTCGTTTGTACACGGCATTAGCTCAAGCGCCAGCAAGCAATCAGGCTCTAGACCCTTATTCTCCATGGGCTAAGCGTTTTACTGATGCTATGAATGATGACTTCAATACACCTGAAGCTATTGCAGCTCTATTTGATTTGGCAAGCGAAGTCAATCGTACGCAGGGTGATGAGAAGGTGCAGCTTGCCTCTATCCTCAAAGGCTTGGCTGGAACCCTCAACTTCTTGCAGCGAGAGCCAACTCTATTTTTACAAGAAGGATCTCGTGGTGGTGATGTAGGTTTATCTGCTGCTGCAATTGAAGAGCAGATCGCTGCACGAGTTGCGGCAAAGCAAGCCAAAGATTTTGCCAAGGCAGATTTGATTCGCACAACTTTATTGGAACAGGGTGTAGTCTTAGAAGACAAACCTGGTGGCCTGACTGAATGGCGTAGAAATTAAGTAATTCAATTCGTGATTGAGAATGTATTTTGACTAAAGCAGCAGAGCAAGAAATTTTTGAAGAATCAGCCCCGGAGTATTGGGAGCAAGCTTGTGCTGAGTTGATTAAACAAGACCGTATCCTAAAAAAATTGATTCCAAAGCATGGCTCAGTTTTTTTGAGGACTCGCGGTGATGCATTTACGACATTGGCCAGATCGATTGTTGGTCAGCAAATTTCTGTAGCAGCAGCTCAGTCAGTTTGGAATAAAGTTTTGCTTGCCGCTAAAAACAAAGTTAACCCTAAAAATATCCTTGCTTTAAGTGTTGAAGAATTACGTTCGGCTGGTTTATCGGGTCGTAAGGTCGAGTACATCCGTGATTTAGCTGAGCACTTCAATTCTGGCCGTTTGCATGCCAATCAGTGGAAAGGCATGGAAGATGAGGCCATCATCAAAGAGTTATGTGAAATTCGGGGTATTGGGCGCTGGACCGCTGAAATGTTCCTTATTTTCAATATGGTTAGACCGAATATCCTCCCTTTAGACGATGTCGGTCTAATTAAGGCCATTTCCCTCAATTACTTCAGTGGAGAGCCTGTTAGCAGGCATGAGGCCCGCGAAGTGGCTGCCAATTGGGCCCCTTGGCGCACGGTTGCAACCTGGTATATGTGGAGAAGTCTCGACCCCATTCCCGTTGAATATTAAAATCAAGCTATGAAAACGACTTTCCTGGATTTTGAGCAGTCAATCGCTGAACTAGAGTCAAAGATTGAAGAGCTGCAATTTGTGCAAGATGAATCATCGGTAGACATCTCTGATGAGATTAAAACGCTTTCCGAAAAAAGTCAGCAGCTGACTAAAGATATTTATGCCAATCTCAGTCCTTGGCAAGTTTCACAAGTGGCGCGTCATCCACAGC
The DNA here is from genome assembly GCF_018688335.1 of Polynucleobacter sp. AP-Jannik-300A-C4. Lineage (NCBI taxonomy): Bacteria > Pseudomonadati > Pseudomonadota > Betaproteobacteria > Burkholderiales > Burkholderiaceae > Polynucleobacter > Polynucleobacter sp. AP-Jannik-300A-C4. Next base: position 895,217 of record NZ_CP061316.1, read on the forward strand.
GTCCTTATACCCTCGATTATGTTGGCGCTTTATTTACAGATTTTCATGAGCTCCATGGCGATCGCAATTTTGCAGATGATCAATCCATCATTACCGGCTTAGCGCGCTTCGAGAATCAACCATGCGTAGTGATTGGCCATCAGAAGGGTCGCGATACTAAAGAGCGCGCCTTGCGTAACTTTGGTATGAGCCGCCCCGAGGGTTACCGCAAAGCAAAGCGTGTGATGCGCTTGGCTGAAAAATTTAAATTGCCTGTATTTACTTTTGTCGACACACCAGGCGCATTTCCAGGGATCGACGCAGAAGAGCGTAACCAGTCCGAGGCGATTGGTCACAACCTCTATGTACAAGCCGAATTAGAAGTGCCTATCATCGCGACCATTATTGGTGAGGGTGGTTCTGGCGGTGCTTTAGCAATTGCAATGGGTGATGTGGTGTTGATGTTGCAGAACTCAACCTATTCTGTGATTTCACCCGAAGGCTGCGCATCTATTCTTTGGAAGACTGCTGACAAGGCGCCAGAGGCTGCTGAGCAATTGGGTTTGACAGCGCAACGTTTAAAGACAATCGGCTTGATTGACAAGATCGTTGCTGAACCAACTGGTGGTGCGCATCGTGATTACGAGACCATGATGAATAACATGCGCAAAGCCTTGGCTGAGTCACTGAAAACCTTCGATGGTATGAAAGTGGATGCGCTTCTTGAGCGTCGACATGAACGCTTAATGGGCTATGGCAAGTTCAAGGAAATCGAAGCCAAGTCCTAAGGCGACTCTTCAGGCGGCTTCAGCAGCGGCCAAACGTATTGGTCTTGCCTTAAGTGGTGGGCTTGATTCGGTTGTCTTGCTTGATGCCGTTTGCAAGACAGTCCAAACAGATCCTAATAACTCAACTGAGATTTGGGTATTCCATATTCACCATGGCTTACAAAAGCCTGCCGATCAGTGGCTGGAGTTTTGCGAGAAGCTAGCCAAAAAGTACCGAGTACATTTTGATTTCCGTTTATTGCATTTTGCAGATCAATCGCAGGGCAATATTGAAGCCCGGGCTAGAGCAGAGCGCTACGATGCCTTAACGGAGTTGTGTATTGAGCATGGCATTGAAGATCTACTCTTAGCCCACCACCAAAACGATCAAGCCGAAACCGTCCTATTGCAGCTCTTGCGAGGTTCTGGTGTATCTGGTTTATCTGGTATGCCACTTAACCGTGTCAACGCATATGACAATCAGTTTATTACGCTCTGGCGACCTCTGCTCAATCTCAGTAAGCCTGAGCTTGAAACTTACGCCAAAGAACACAAACTCAAATGGGTAGAAGATCCCAGCAATCAAAATACGCGCTATCGCCGAAATGCGATTCGTAAAGACATCATTCCGAGGTTGGAGAAAATTCAGCCAGGTGCGATTGCCAATTTAGCTCGCAGTGCAGACCTGCTTGCCCAGTCTCAATTGCTGCTCGATCGCCTGGCTAGACAAGATGGCAAGCATATTCTTCAAGCCCAGTGCTTAAGGCTAACACCTCTCTTGCTTCTTGCGAAGGAAAATAAAGCGGCTGCTAATAATTTGATGCGCTACTGGCTCAAGCTAAATGATTTAGCAATGCCATCCCAGGAGCGTCTTGAGGCTTGGTGGAAAGATCTGATGGCTGTAAAAACAGATTCAAATTTGGCATGGCAACATGATGAGGCGAGCATTTATTTATGGCGTGGCCTCTTACAAGTGGCAAATCGCAAAGTCGGGCAGTGGGTATTTCGTGATGTCCCTGCTCGGAGCAGGTCGCTTGGCTTGCCTGCTGGCTGGGTTAAACAAGCCCAAAATCAGGGTCTTGTTGAGGAAAGGCTTCGTCTGGGGGCAGAAAAGCTCCAAATCAAGCCCAATACCCCACGAAAAACCCTCAAGAACCTTTTCCAAGAATCAGATACCCCGCCTTGGGAGCGACAGGCGCCACTGCTTTATATCAATGATGAACTGATAGCGGTCGCTGGGGTGGGGGCGAGCTACCCACATTTGGTGTCGACTGGTAAGCGAGTGCTACCATGCTGGGAATCGCTTTAAGTTAATAAATTCCGCCGGATTCTTTTTGGTGTCGAATGGCATTGATGAGGATTGTTTTTTTCGACTCCTCGAAGCTATACAAGGCGATATACCCACTCTTTCCCCGTGAGATCACTAACTCTCTTTGATGGGTATTGCAAAGCCGCCCAAGTAGTGGGTGCCTTGCTAGGATTTTTATAGCCTCTTCAATTAATTCGATAGTGAGAAGTGCCTCACTTTTGTTATTTTCAATTAGGAAGTCAGTAAGCCGTTCTAGATCATCAAGTGCTTGTGGAGCAAAAACAATTCTTACCAATTGCTAACTTTCAATGTCGATTTTTTCCCTGCGATACAGGCTTTCATTGCTTCGAAAACTTTGTCTGATTCAAAGACCTTACCATTTTTGATAACCCCTTCGCGTGCAATGTTGGCTTGCTCGATGAAGTTCCTGCGTATTTCCGCATTGATGCTGGCCTGCTTAATAGCCTCCACCATAAATGCGTGGGGAGTCATGCCAAGCTCTTTAGCTGCATTTGTAGCTTGCTGTTTAATTTCTTCGGTGAGCTTTAGGGATGTTGTGCTGACTATGCTCATATCGGTCTCCTGGTGTTACTTTAGTAACACCAATCCTATCCCCAGACCAAGCTGCTGTCAATGCCTGGCGTTTAGGGTGATAAAAACCCTGTAAAATAAGCCCCTTTTAGACCCTAGGGAATGCATTTCCCTATAAACAGACAATACAACGGATTTATGGCTCTTATCGTTCATAAGTATGGTGGCACCTCAATGGGCTCAGTTGAGCGCATTCAGAACGTCGCTAAACGCGTTGCCAAGTGGATGCGTGCTGGCCACCAGGTAGTCGTAGTGCCCTCAGCGATGTCGGGCGAAACAAACCGTTTGCTTGGTTTGGCGAAGGACATCAATCCTGATGCCAATCCCCGAGAACTAGATCAAATCGCTTCTACGGGTGAGCAGGTTAGCTCTGGCTTATTGGCTTTGGCATTACTGCGCGAAGGAGTTGATGCAGTCAGCTATGCTGGTTGGCAGGTAACAGTTCACACGGATTCATCATTTACTAAAGCCCGCATCAAGAGCATTGATGACAAGAAAATTCTTGCTGATCTCAATGCTGGACGTGCTGTAGTAGTTACTGGCTTCCAAGGCGTTGATCCAGATGGCAACATCACCACTTTAGGTCGTGGCGGCTCTGACACTTCAGCTGTTGCCATGGCTGCTGCACTGAAGGCGGATGAGTGCTTGATTTACACCGACGTCGATGGCGTCTACACGACAGATCCACGCGTTTGTGAAGATGCACGTCGCTTAGACAAAATTACTTTTGAAGAAATGCTCGAGATGGCAAGTCTTGGTTCAAAGGTATTGCAAATTCGTTCGGTTGAGTTTGCTGGTAAGTACAAAGTTAAAACCCGTGTTCTGTCATCGCTGACAGATCCATTGATGCCCCTTGCTGAAGAGATGAAGTCGGGCACCTTGATTACATTTGAAGAGGACAGCACTATGGAAGCCGCAGTTATTTCCGGCATCGCCTTTGCGCGTGATGAAGCAAAAATTACCGTTCTTGGCGTTCCTGATCGCCCAGGTATCGCTTATCAAATTTTGGGTCCAATTGCGGATGCCAATATTGATGTGGATATCATCATTCAGAACCAATCCTTTGAAGGTAAGACGGACTTCACTTTCACAGTGCCTCGTGCTGATTATCAAAAAGCTCTGGACTTACTCAAGAGCAATGTCCAATCCCATATCGAAGCTAAAGAAATTTCAGGCGACCCTAAGGTTTCTAAAGTATCCGTAGTTGGTGTTGGTATGCGCTCCCATGTTGGCGTTGCCAGCAAAATGTTCCGCACATTATCAGAAGAGGGCATCAATATCTTGATGATCTCTACCAGTGAAATCAAGATCTCAGTCGTTATTGATGAGAAATATATGGAGTTGGCTGTACGTGCTCTCCATAAGGCCTTTGAGTTAGATCAGAAGTAAGAATCGGCATTAAACCGCTGTAAATCCCTGCAGGCATAGGAATCAGTTAAACTGTGGGGCGTTGTTAATGTATCAATACGGAGACGTGGCCGAGCTGGTCGAAGGCACTCCCCTGCTAAGGGAGCATCGGGGCTAAAACTCTGATCGGAGGTTCGAATCCTCTCGTCTCCGCCAAAATCCTTGTGATTTAACTGCTTGAGCCGCTACGACAAATAACGAAGCCCCGTAACTGGGGCTTTTTTATTTTCGCAATTGGTAAATTTAGACTCATACTGTGCTCAAGTTTTTAAATTGGGGCAAGGGGCACCAATAATGCTTTTCTTGCACCGCTATGGCCAGTTGCTTAAATTGATATCTCATTCTTGCCGATATTCTCATGGTGTGTCTTGTCTCTAGAGCTACCCTTAAAGCTAATAATCTAGGGGTATACGAGCACCTAAAAGAGATGACTAAGGTCAATATTTAAGAAATAGAATATTGCTACACTGAATGGTAAGTGGTTGAAAAAAATATTATTAGGAGATTAGTTATGAAATCAATTGTTTCAGCTTTAGTCCTTGCTTTATGTTCTGGCCTTTCTTTCAGCGTTTCCGCAAAAGATACTGTCAAGATTGCCTATATTGGACCTTTGACGGGTGGTGTATCGGCTAACGGAATAGGTGGCCGAAATTCTGCGGATCTTGCAGTGCGCATGAGAAATCAAGATCCCAATGCTAAATATAAATATGAGCTTGTATCTGCCGATGACGAGTGCAAGCCAAACGTTGGCGTTCAGGTGGCCACAAAAATTGCTTCCGATAACTCAATCATTGCCGGTGTAACTCACTACTGTTCTGCTGTAGCGATGAGCACAGTGGATGTTTATCATAAGTTTGGCCTGCCTGTGATGGTGTGGGGTGCAGTTTTGCCTGAGATCACCTATGCCAATGATTACAAAGAAGTCCATCGTGTTAACGGTACTATGATCAACCAAAATGAGGTTGCAGCTAAATTCCTAACAGGGCTTGGCTATAAAAAGTGGGTCATTATTCATGACACCACTGACTACGGCAAAGGTCACAACAAATATTTCACTCAATACTTAACTAAAAATGGCGGTCAGATTCTTGGTACATTTGGAGTAACGGCTGATCAACAAGACTTCACAGCTGAGCTAACAAAGATCAAAGAGTTGAAGCCTGAGGTGGTTTATTTTGGCGGTCTAACACCAATCGGTATTCGTATTCGTACTCAAATGGATCGCCTAGGCATCAAAGCAGTATTCGAAGGAACCTCTGGAATCAAGTCTGATGCCTATATTGAGGGCTTAGGTAAGCTGTCAGAGGGCTCGCTCTCCTTTATTGAGGGTGCTCCATGGGAGAAATTACCAGGAGGCTTGGAGTTTATAGCCAAGTACAACCAGCAAAAATACCCAGACGCACCTGAAGCTTATGGCCCATTTGCATATACGGCCGCAAACCTCATCATGGATGCTATTGAAAAGGCTGGGCCAAATCGTAAAAAGGTAATGGACGTACTTAATAAGACCAACAACGTTGAGACCATCATCGGTAAGGTTAGCTTTGATGATCGTCGCCAAAACATTGTTCCTTTGATTTCCAAGTATGTAGCTCAAGATGGCAAGTGGGTTGTTTGGGAGGATAGTTTGTACGCCAAGAAGCAACGTAAGTTAGGGCAATAAATTTAATTTATTGTTTTCCAACCGAAGTGAAGAGGGTGATAGTGCATGTCGTTTGATATCTTTTTGCAGTACTTGCTTAACGGTTTAATGTTAGGCGTTATTTACGCGATTGTTGCCGTAGGGTTCACTCTTTACTTCGGTGTTTTGGACGTCATTAAGTTCTCGCATGGCGATATTTTGATGGTAGGTGCTTTTGCGGGCCTCACTGCTTATATTGGTATAGCAGGAACTTTTGATTCTCCTTGGCTTCAGCTTTTAGTGCTCGTCCTTATTAGCTTGTCAGTGGCTGCTTTTTTAGGCGCTGTGATTGCTCGCTATTTAATTTTGCCTTTGCAAAAGGCTCCGCCAATTAATACATTGCTTGTCACATTGATGCTGGGCTTGGCCTTGCGTGAAGCTGTACGCCTTTTTTATCCCAATGGTTCGAATCCCAAGCCCTTCCCAAGGTTGTTGCCAACAGATGGAATCTCACTCGGTGAATTTACCCTTCGTTCGGATAGTTTGATTCTGTTGTTAACCGGAATCATCTGTATCGTAGCCGTTCAAAGATTAATTACGCGCAGCAAAATTGGTTTGGCAATTAGGGCGGTTGCGCAAGATAGCGAGACTGCCCGCATTATGGGAATCAATTTTCGGCAGATTGTTCTAATCACCTTCATGCTAGGTTCTGCTCTAGCAGCCCTCGCTGGCTTAATGAACGGCCTTTATTACAACGAGGTGAACTTTAGTATGGGTCTTTTGCTTGGTGTCATTGGTTTCTCTGCTGCAGTTGTTGGAGGGCTTGGTAACTTTTATGGTGCCATTGTCGGAGGTTTTCTATTTGCGGCACTTCAGACTCTTGGTGCTGTGATGTTGCCGGCAATTTTCCCGGATGTACCAAGCGCTTATAAAGATGTATTTGCATTTACAGTCGTCATCATAATCATGGGATTAAAGCCAACCGGCTTGATTTCTGAAAAATCAAGCGAGCGAGTGTAAGAATGAAGCTATTAATCACTACTTTTGTATTGGGTCTGCTTTACAGCATGTTATTGCTGGGGTCGGAGAATCAGGCTGAGGTTGGCGGTTTAGTCGTTCTTGGTTTTATTGTTAGCTTAGTTGGCAAGAAGATGGGATTAATGGATCGACTCGCTGCAGCTGTCCGGGTGCATCCGCAATTTCCAGCATACGCCTCAGTTGCGGGTGTGCTCATCACTATGGCGGTGTTCCACAATTCCCATTTCGCATTGCTGATGTTGGCAACAGTGCTAATTTATTCTGTAGTTTGTCTTGGGTTAAATATTCAGTTCGGCTATGTTGGAATCGTTAACTTCGCTGGAGCTGCATTCTTTGGTATTGGAAGCTACACAGCAGCTGTTTTGGCGACTCATACTGAAGTTCCGCACTTAGTCATTCTTCTGTTGGCAGCATGTGTATCTGCATTGATTGGATCGATCCTGATTTATCCAGTATTGAGAACGCGGGGACACTATGCGGCATTGGTCACCATTGCATTCGGTATTTTGTTTAGAAATTTTTTAGAAGTAAACGACACGTTGGGTGGCCCCCAGGGTATGAAAATCCCCGCGCTAAATCTATTCGGCTGGAATCTTTCCAATGGAATTGAAATAGCTGGCTATGAAATTTCTTTTTACATTCCTTATTTGCTAATCGCCTTAATCCTATTAATTTTAAGTTTCAAAATTACCCGAAACTTAGAGCGTTCGTGGATTGGTTTGAGTATGGATATGGTGCGTACTGATGAGATTGCCGCATCTACATTTGGCGTCAATATTGCCAATTGGAAAATTGTGGCATTCACACTAGGTAACTTCATAGCAGGTATGGCTGGAGCGCTATATGGAATGATGACTGCCTATGTAGCCCCTAATAACTTCACGTTCGCGGACTCCTTGATCATGGTATCCATTGTGATTTTGGGGGGCATCGGCAATCCCTGGGGAATAATTCCTGCTGCAGCAATTGTGGTGATCCTTCCAGAGAAGCTGCAGTTTATTCAAGAGTATCGTTTTTTACTCTACGCAATCGTCGTGATTTTAATTTTGCTATTCCGCCCAGATGGTCTATTACCACGACGTATCCGAGAGTATTTCCCTGGCAAGAAAGCAGGGGGTGAAAAATGAGCCAAGTTAAGAATAAGATTCTGGAATCAAGCAACCTTACTATGCGATTTGGAGGCGTTACTGCGCTAGATTCTCTCAGTTTGCATGTAAATGAGGGTGAGGTTCTCGGTCTTTTGGGTCCGAACGGATCTGGAAAAACAACATTCTTTAATGTGATTACGGGACTTTATCGTGCCACTTCCGGCAATGTAACGTTTAGGGGTAAGGATCTCACTGATGCAACCGCACAAGATGTATATCGTGAGGCGATTACTCGAACTTTCCAGCGCTCAAGACTTTCTTTGCCTTTAACTGTTTTTGACAATATTGCTATTGGTGACAATCGCCGTCTTAATACTGGGCTAATTTTTAATCTTTTTAAACGAAAAGAATTTAAAGACGAATATGACCGGGTAGTCGAACAAGTAAATCAGCTGCTACTGACTTTCAACCCTAAATTAGCTGGAAAAATTTTTGAGCCAGTGGCTAGCTTGCCAATGATTGACCGTCGTCGCATTGAGATTTGTCGTGCTTTGATTAGCGAGCCAGATCTCCTCCTGTTGGATGAGCCTTCTGCGGGAATGACTCACGATGAAACGGCGGAGGTGATGGATGATATTTTGCAAGTTCGCAGCAAAATTAAGCCGTTCACAATTATTTTGATTGAACATGAAATGGGTCTAATCCAGCGTATGACTGAGCGATGCATTGTTTTGAATTACGGCAAAAAAATTGCTGAGGGCACCTATGACGAGATTGTTAATAATCCTGAGGTTCAGGTTGCCTATTTAGGACAAGAATAATCATGAATTTGCTCAATATTCATAATATTTACACGGCCTATGATCGTATTGATGTGCTTGAGGATGTCTCGATTGAGGTTAAGCAAGGTGAAATCACTTGCATCTTGGGTGCGAACGGGGCAGGAAAGTCAACTTTAATTCGATCTATTCTGGGTCTAACGCCGGCTAATCGTGGTCAAATTTTATTTAAAGGTGTAGATATCACGCGCTTACCTTCGCACCGAATTATTGAAGAAGGTATTGCCTGCGTGCCTGAAGGTAGGCGCGTTTTTCCTCGAATGACGGTTGATGAAAATCTTTCCGCCGGGGCCTATTTGGTGAAAGAAAAAAGTGTAATTGAAGAGCGCCGCGCACATGTGAAGGCATTATTTCCGCGTTTAGCTGAACGATCTTCTCAGCTCGCTGGAACGATGTCTGGTGGCGAGCAGGCTATGCTGGCCATTAGCCGCAGCTTAATGAGCTCGCCTGATCTATTAATTTTTGATGAGCCATCTTTAGGGCTATCCCCTCTCTTTGTTAAAGAGAATTTCAAAATTATCAAAGATATAAATCAAATGGGTACAACCGTTCTATTGGTGGAGCAGAATGTGCGACAAACGTTGGCAATTGCCCACCGCGGATATGTAATTTCTAAAGGCCGGGTTGTAGCCAAGGGCGATGCTAAGCAGCTTGCCGAGAATGCAGAAGTTCAAGCTGCCTATTTTGGATAAATCATTGTGAATACAAAATTGAATCCTATTGAATTAACGCAAGAGCTCATTCGTTTTGATACAGTCAATCCTCCCGGTAATGAAGACCAGATTTGTAAATACCTTCAATCTATTTTGGAGGCTGCGGGATACGAATGTCGTCAGATAGAGTTTGCTCCAAGGCGTATGAGTCTAGTAGCAAAAATTGGCTCTTGCAGTCCCGCTAAACCAAGCATTTGCTTTACTGGGCATGTTGATGTTGTTCCGTTGGGTGCTCGTTCCTGGAAGTTTGAGCCATTTGCTGGTTTGATTGATGATGGGAAGCTGTATGGACGCGGCTCGAGTGATATGAAAAGCGGTGTTGCTGCATTTGTAGTTGCTGCAGTACAGGCGGCAAAAGAAGCCAAGCAAGGTGGCGGCGTAACTATGATCATCACCGCTGGTGAAGAAACCGGCTGTGAAGGCGCTTTTCACCTTGCAGCAAGCAAGGAGATCGTTGATTTTCTTGGTCCAGCCGGATGCTTTGTTGTGGCCGAGCCAACTGCCAATGAGCCGCTCTTAGGTCACAAAGGCGCATATTGGTTAAAGGCTACAACAGAGGGCGTTACCGCTCATGGCTCTATGCCTGAAAGAGGAGACAATGCCTTTTATAAGCTGGCTAAAGCTGCTTTAACGCTTGAGCAATTTACCTTTGATACGCCGCCCCACGAGTTGATGGGGCAGGGAACATTAAATGTAGGTACGGCGAAGTCGGGACTAAATATCAATTCCGTGCCAGATGCTGCTGAAATGACTTTAGATATTCGTACAGTTGCTGGACAGAGTCATTCTCATATCTACGGGTGCTTATGTAAGGCGCTAGGACCAACAGTTCAGCTTGATACTATCATTGATATAGAGGGTGTATTTACCCCGGCAAATGACCCGTGGATGGAGCAGGTATTTGAGCACTGCACAAAAATTAATGGTATTCGACCTGTAGAGAAGACGGTATCTTATTTTACGGATGCATCCGCTCTTAAATCAGCGATTGGGAATCCGCCAACGGTAATTCTCGGGCCGGGGCAGCCAGAAATGGCCCATCAAACGGATGAGTTTTGCTATGTTGATAAGATTAAGGATGCAACCCAATTATTTGCCAATCTAATCTCTGACTGGCAAAATACTTAAGCTGGTAATTTTTCGGCTTTGAAGCACTGCTCAGCAAATTCAGCCACGTTCAGTAGTTTTTCATCAGCTCGGTAATTTCCAATTAACTGAATTCCTAGCGGAAGCCCATTGCTTGACCTTCCAACCGGCAGCGCAATAGCTGGAGTCCCTATAAAAGTCCAGAGAGAGCAGAAGATTGGATTGCCAGTAAAGTTAAGACCCTTAGGGGCCTCGCCCGTTGCAGGTGCCGCTAATATCGCATCAAAGTTTTGAAAATATTCAGCTATTGAGAGGCGTAATTCCATCTGCAAATTTTTTGCTTTTATGTAATCGCCTACTGAGCAAGCGTTACCCTTATCGATTAACTCTTTCATATCCTTGCTTAGCAGTTCTGGGAACTTCTCTAGGTGCTTTTCATGCACAACCGCCGCTTCACAGGACATGAGTACGGCTAAAGCCTCTATACCATCCCAATAATTCTGGGGAAGTGAAAGTTCTTTGATATCAGCCCCCGACTTCTCTAGGCACCTTGTGGCGATCTTCACCGTCTCGATCTGTTCTTGGCTTAATAAATCATCAAAGGGTGTTTTCAGGACAACGATGCGAAGTTTGGCATTCCCCAGGGTCTCATTGATTGACTTGGGCAGGAGTTCATCGATAATAATGGCATCTTTCTCATTGAGATCGGTATTCCGAAGTAAGTTAAATGCATATCTAGCATCAGGAACTGTTCTGGTGAAGAATCCTATGTGGTCTAAGGAATCAGAGACCGGGTGCGCCCCTTTCCGAGGGACGGCTCCAAAGCTAGCCTTGTAGCCTACAACGCCACAAAAGGATGCCGGCCTAATGATTGAGCCGGCAGTTTGGGATCCTAGCGCCAATGGGACAATGCCGCTTGCAACGGCGGCAGCGGAACCACTGGAAGAGCCTCCAGGAGTATGAGCATTATTCCAGGGGTTAGTCGTGACACCAGCATGACGCCATGCAAATTCAGTCGTTACGCTTTTGCCGAAAATGACGCCACCTAAGTTACGGATTTTTTTGACAATTTCAGCGTCCTCGCTGGGGACAAAATCTTTGTAAATCATCGATCCATTGCTTGTTGCTAGATCTTTAGTTGCAATGATGTCTTTTATAGCAACTGGGATGCCTTTAAGTGGTCCAGGCCTAGATTCTGTCTGCAGGTCTTTTAATGGGGCTCTTACCGTAAATGCCTTTAACTCGGGCTCTATTTCATCCGCTCGAGAGAAGCATTGCTCTAGGTAATCGTCAGCCTGAAGTTGACCTTTTTGGATTTGCTCGCATGCCTGCAATAGATCTAGAGTTGGTTTCATGTGTCTCATATTTGTTTTTATATTGATTTCCATACTTTATCACTAGCCCTATTTGTTGCCCATTTCTACCGGGGCATTCTGAGCTTAAACCCATTTTTTATTGCTTTTTCCTGGAATATTGATCGAAAAAATATTTATTACTAAAGTTCACAACTTCACAACTTCTGTAGTATAGTATTGATAAAGGAGGTGAAATGAGAAGAGCGATACCAAAAACACATCAGGCTTTAGATTGGATAGGGAAGGGGATGACTGCAGCTCAAGCCGCTAGGAAGATGGAGATTTCAGAATCCAGCGTCTACGCCGCCTTAAGAAAAACAAAAGCAAAAGATTTGGGTTGTTGTCCAACGTGCGGTCACAAATTAAGGAAATAAGATGAAAAAAACTCTATTAGCTGTTGTTTCAATTTCTATAGCTGCATTTGCATATGCAAATACTTCATCTGACTCTTCTGAATTGCTCAGTCAGCAATGCAAAATTTCCGCTGAAGCAGTTTCCACATTGAAAGATTTGCGCTATGGAAATACCTCAATCCGCAAAGATGTATCTAGCCTCATTAATTCAAATCTGAAGGTTCAAGAGAATAAGGATGCAGCCAAAATCACCTTAAACCGAATGGTGGATGATCAAGCGAGTTCAGCATCTGCTTTGGAAGCAAAGTATTGCTCATAATGTTTTCTGAATGGCTTACTGTAATTACCGCTAAGGGTATTGATGGTCCATTCATTTGAGTGTCCGGAGTGTGGCAACCCCAGAGGGATGCTAGGAGAATGTCGCCAATGTGGAAGCGAAGATCTTCCTATTCCGCATAGCGGTACGATGGTAATGAATTTAAAGTTCGATAGTCCAAGCGCTGAAGAGGCCTTGGATCGATTAACTATTGGACTTCGCCGAGCTTCTGAGGTGGGTATTAAAGCAATGATCTTGATACATGGATATGGAGCCAGTGGTGAGGGTGGCAAGATCAAGCGGGCTGTTCATAATGCCCTGAATAACAACTACTTCTCTGATCGGGTGGATGAATACCATTTTGGTGAGCAAACTGCGTTTGGCAGTGAGGCCTACCATGCGCTTTTGAGAAGAAGGCCGGGATTAAAGGCTTATCTCAAGCACTTCAAAGAAGGTAATGCCGGAATGACAGTGTTATTACTGTAATCCCTGCGTGGAATTGCTTAGAATAGATCCATCATTTATTTATTTGCCATCAGCTAGGAACGGTAATGACAGCTAAAAAATCAAGCACTACACATGAAGAAGCTCAAATCAGTTCAGAGCATTTGATTGGTGACTTCAAAGCACTCATGGCTGATGCTGAGGAGTTGATTATGGCAACCGCAAGCCATGAAGATGGTCCGTTAAGTGCAATTCGTTCAAAAGCCTTGGATACCCTTAATAATGCCAAAGAAAGTCTTTCTTCTGTCGAGGGTACGGTAACTGAAAAGGCTAAGGTCGTGGCGGAGCGCGCTGATGAGTTTGTCCATCGAAATCCATGGGAGGCAGTCGGTGTTGCCGCTGGTCTCGGTCTTTTAATTGGACTCTTTATGCGTCGTCGCTAGGTCCTCATGTCACAAGAAAACCTTTTATCTTCTCTTAAGCATCTCGTCTCCACTGGGGCATCTATTGCTCAAACCCGTTTGGAGTTAATTTCTACAGACGTACAGATTGCGCGCGCTAAGTTCCTGAGTCTGCTGGTGATGATCATCTTCACTTTATTTTTCTTATTCTTTGGCTTGGTGATGCTAGCCCTTCTTATTGTGATTTATAGCTGGGAGGCGGATCGCATCCTTGCACTAAGTTTGCTTACTGCTGGATTTTTGGCTACAGGTTGCATTTTGGCCCTGGTAGTTTTACGCTCCCTTAAAACAATGCCTAAGTTGTTCGAATCAACTATTGCGGAGTTGGCTAAGGACCGTCAGGAGCTTACTAAGCGATGAGTCAAAAATTGTCGGAGCTGGAAGCTAGGCAAAGAGTGCTCCAAGAGCGAGCTGCACAAGAGCGTGCAGATTTTGCCCAATATTTTGAGCCTATTGAAAAGCCGCTATCTTGGGCTGATAAGGGTATAGATGCTTTTCATTTTCTAAAGAGTAGCCCAGTGCTTTGGACCAGTGCATTTGCCGTTCTGGCTCACTATCGACCTAAGCTAGCAAGCAAAGTACTGGCTGTTGGTTGGGGTACTATGAAATTGCTCAAGAGCGCTAAGAGTCTGATTTAAAGTTTTTAGGCAATCAGTACGGTCTTATTTGAAATTCCATTTTTTATCAGAATTTCACCGCCTTTGAGGCCATCAATCTCTAAAAAAGTCAGGGCACCAGCCACTTCAAACCCCGCCTTGTTGAGTAACTTACTGGCGGCGATAATAGTGCCACCAGTTGCTAAAACATCATCGACAATTAATACTCGAGAACCTGCAGGTAAGGTTGACTGTTGAAGCTCCAAGGAGTCTGATCCATATTCAAGCCCGTAGGACTCCCGATGACTTGCTAATGGCAGCTTATTGGGCTTTCTAGCCAGTGCAAATCCTTTATGGGCATGGTGGGCTAGGGCGGAGCCAAAAATAAAGCCGCGAGACTCAATGCCCAGAATATGGCTATAGTCAAACTGCTTGGCTAGGGCCTCTAATTGCAGTACAGCCTCCTTAAATGCAGCGGGATTTGCAAGCAGGGGTGAAATATCCCGAAAGAGAATCCCAGGTTTTGGGAAGTCAGGGACTCCGGGTAGATAATCTAGTAAATTCATTTTTGGCTGATATGAAAACACAATTGCTCATTATTACCGCATTAGAGTCCGAACTCAATCAAGCTGCCTTGCCGCCGGGAGTGGGTATTGTGTATTCAGGGGTTGGCAAGATTAATGCTACTGCAGCTACCCTGCAAGCCATACACCAATTTGAGCCAAAACAGATTATTAACTTTGGTACTGTTGGGAAAATTAATCCATCTCTTGCTGGTTTGCTCGAGATAGGGAAGGTGATACAACGTGACATGATGACTGTGCCATTAGCGCCCAGGGGTCAAACCCCTTTTTGCCCCAAACCAGTTGAGTATCTCTCTTTGAATGGTGATCATGTCTGCGGTACGGGCGATAGTTTTGTGACGGCCCATGACCCTTGGCTGAAAGAGCAGGGTGTAGATGTTGTTGATATGGAGTTATTTGCAATTGCTAGCATTGCCTACCAATTTAATATCCCGTGGCAATCCTTTAAGTATGTGACTGATGATGCTAATTCAGACTCCGGAAATGAGTGGAAGCATCGGGTCAATCATGGCCAAGAGCTCTATGTAAGCAAGCTCCATGATCTATTAAGTGCACAGAGCATTTAGATAAACCCAAGAGTTTCTGATGAACCCAAAGTTTCCTTGGCTCAAAAATTATCTCGAGGGAGTTCCTCATGAGATTGATCTGGCTGGACACGCATCGATTGTTCATTTCTTAGAGGAATCGTTTGATAGCTACTCCGATCGAATTGCAATAGAGTCGATGGGTCACAAAATCAGCTACCGTCAGCTGGATATTCTGTCAAAAGATTTTGCTGCCTATTTGCAGACCTTAAGTCTAGAACCAGGATCGCGAATCGGCATCATGTTTCCTAATGTCCCGCAATACTTGATTGCGATGTTGGGTACCCTGCGTGCTGGATTTGTGGTGGTCAATATTAATCCGCTCTATACGACCAGAGAGTTGGAGCATCAACTACAAGATAGCGGTGCAGTCATCTTGGTAATGCTAGAAAACTTTGCCCATGTGTATCAGGAGATTGCCAATCAAGGGCTTGTTAAGAGGGTGATTGTGAGTAGCCTCGGTGAAACCTTAGGTCCCAAAGGCGTCATCATTAACTTGATTGCTCGGCATGTTAAGAAGCTCATTCCGCATTGGAGCTTTCCTTGCGTTAAGTTTAATCAAGCCCTCAAGATAGGCGCCGGTCATGGCTTTACTAGGCCACATCTAAGGCAAGACAGCATTGCATTTTTGCAGTACACCGGTGGCACCACGGGAGTTTCTAAAGGTGCTGTTTTGTTACACCGAAATATCTTAGCCAATATCATTCAGATCGAGTCTTGGCTTGAGCCTGCCTTGAAGGATCGACATCAGCAGCTTGTTTTTTTATGCGCACTACCAATGACTCATATTTTTGCTTTGACTGCCTGTGGCCTGCTTGGCATGCGCAAGGGCGCCAAATTATTGTTAGTAGCAAATCCTCGTGACATCACTGGCTTTATTAAGCTGCTAATGAAGCACCCAGACATTAATATTTTTCCAGGTGTTAATACCTTATTTCATGCGCTGATCCATCGCCCTGAATTTAGTAAAGTGAAGTTGCCCAATCTCTTAGTCACTATTGGCGGCGGTATGGCAGTTCTAAGAAAAACTGCCGAACTCTGGCAAAAAATGATGGGGGTACCGATTGCTCAGGGTTATGGCCTTTCGGAAACTTCACCAGTGGTGTGCGTCAACACACCTTTTGTTAAAGAATTTACTGGCTCGATTGGTATGCCAGTACCAAGCACAGATGTATTGATATTGGATGACGACGGAAAAGAAGTTCCTTTTGGCACGCCTGGAGAGATCTGTATTAAAGGTCCGCAAGTGATGGCGGGTTACTGGAATAGGCCTGAAGAGACGGTGCAATTTATTACCCCAGAGGGATATTTCAAGTCTGGCGATATTGGCATCATGAGCCCAGAGGGTTATGTGCAAATTGTAGATCGCAAGAAAGATATGATCGTTGTTGCCGGCTTTAAGGTATTTCCCAATGAAGTTGAAGAGGTGATTTCATTAATGCCAGGCGTAAGAGAATGCGCGGTCATTGGATTTCCACACCGCAAGCTTGGTGAGATTGTGAAGGCCTATATTGTTATAGATAAACCTGATCTCACTGAGGCTCAAGTCATTCAGTATTGCAAAGAGCAAATGACGAGTTATAAACGCCCTAGAAAAATTGCCTTTATTGATGAAATGCCAAAGTCGAATGTTGGCAAGATTCTTCGTCGCCACTTGCGAGACTTATAAAGTTACAAACCGCCACCAAAGCGGTATTGCCAAGAAATACCATATAGGTCGTAACTATTATTTGTCCTGGAGTATGCGCCAGTGCTCGCTGATAGCCGGATAGAGTTATGTTTATTTACTGGGTAGGACATCGTGCTACCAAAGCGCCAGTTTTCTTGGTTTCCATTAATCGGATTTCCGTTTAGATAGGATTGCCCACCAGTGAAGTAGGTTGCATCTACAGAGATCCAAGCCGTATTCTGAAAGTAATAGATCGCGTGAGTCTGAGTTGAGTAGACTGGATTTTGGGATAGCGAGTTCCCACCCGTAAAGTCGGTATTGCTGGTGTAAAAGATGCCGGCACCAGCTAACTCTAATCTCCATGGGCCAAGTGCCTTCGATACGCCAAGACCTGGCTGGATAAACCAGCGATTGGCACCTACATTAATCAGTTGATTGTCGTTGTACTTACCCCATGGTACAGATGCCGCAAGACTCACGCCTACAATGAGATCTTGCTGATAGCCTTTAAATTGATCAAGAGTTAACGCTGGAGCGCCATAGAGGTTAATTGCGGCCTTGATAAGCGGGTCAGAGAGACCTTCCGTGCTGGCATTCACTGTTCGCCCGCCAATACTGCTTGATCCACTCAGTTGGCCATAAGGAAGAACTAGGGTGATTTTTCCGGATTGACCGCCGGCATCAAAAATATGGGTGAGACCCATGACCTCGCTAGTGAGCGTGTAATTTCCTGCTTTTGCTTGAGCAACTCCAGCGCTGATGAAGTTAATGCCTACTGGTGCATTGGAATAAGTGCGTGCCTCGATTTCTTGTGCCTGAGGTAATCCAGGTAATAGCGAAATAAATGCTGCAACAAGGCAAGACAATATCCAGCCACTTCTACCTTGAAGAGAGAAGGCTGAATTGAGCATCAAGAATTTCAGACCGTAGTCTTATTTACTTGTTTTTTTGTTTATTGCCAAATAAGATTTCTAAAGTGGCAGGACTTCCAAGCATTAAGCTCATGCCAGTTAATAGAAGATACGGCCAGACAATTAACCAATACACAATTGACATCGCTACTACCCTCAATGGATTTGATTGACCAAATTCAGCCATGGAAGCAAGGAATGCTTTTCCATGAATCAATCCGTGAACGCCAGCCTCTAAATAATTTAATCCCAAAACAACCAGTAGATAAATCACGGACTCTAAAAAAAGTGAGCCAACGATGCCATCCGTTTTGTTCACTTTAATTGGAAAGGCGACCTGAGCTAGCAACATGAACTTGGCACATATAGCTGCTTTAAATAGGGCAAAACCAAAGATGGATAGGGGAATAGGGCTCTCATCTAGTGAGGCAGCTCCTAAAAAAGCAATCGCACAAAACCAAGTCCCGAAGTAAACGGTCAACTGAAATGCCTTTACAAATTCTTCCTTTGCTTTTTGTTTAAAGGTATGCGTGGGAGCTGAATTTGGTGATGTTCCGTTCATGAAAACTTTCTAAGAAAATAGATTAGCAGTTACTGCAAGAGCCGCCAGCCTCAACAGGGGCGGGTTCTTGGGTATAGCGTGCAATAAATGCATGCTTGCTCTTTAGCGGTAATTTAATCCAGACAAAGTGACCCGATCCCGGGGCAACATCAATGGGTTCGCCTTTGAGATTCCACATGGCATCGAGCACCAGATCTTGATTGCCTTCGGGCTCAATGATTTCTAATTTATCGCCGATTGAAAAACGATTTTTTACATCTACCTTGACGCGACCAGAGGCCTCATCAATTTCTAAAGTTTCGCCAACATAGAGGCTTCTGCCGGAGAGGGAGTGACCGCGCATATAGAGTTGATATTCTTTATCGTGGTGACGCTCATAAAAACCATCTGTATAGCCACGATTTGCAAGACCCTCTAGATTACCAATCAGAGACATATTCATGGGGCGACCAGCTACTGCATCATCAATCGCAGTACGGTAGGCTTGGCAGGTACGAGAAACGTAATAGGGTGACTTGGTGCGACCCTCAATCTTGAAGGAGTCCACCCCCATCTTGGTCAAGCGTTCAATATGCTCAATCGCACGTAAATCTTTTGAGTTCATGATGTAGGTGCCATGCTCATCTTCTTCCATGGGCATCAAATCATCTGGACGACGCGCCTCTTGAAGTAGGACTACATCTCCGCTGGTATTTTGTTGGCCTGGCTTGACTTTGTAATCCCAGCGACAGGCATTGGTACAAGCACCTTGGTTAGAGTCGCGATGTGACATATAGCCAGATAGCAAGCAGCGACCTGAGTAGGCAATGCATAAAGCGCCATGAACAAATACTTCCAATTCCATTTCTGGACAGTCTTGACGAACTTCTTCGATTTCATCAAAAGAAAGTTCACGCGACAGAATGACGCGGCTGATGCCAACAGAGCGCCAGAACTTCGCAGAGGCGCCATTCACAGTGTTAGCTTGAACTGATAAATGAATCGGCATATCTGGCCAAGCTTCTCTAGCCATCATGATCAGACCGGGATCCGACATGATCATGGCATCAGGTTTCAATGCAACTACAGGATCCATGTCTTTAATGTAGGTGCGCGTCTTGCCGCCATGAGGAAGTAGGTTAGAGACTAGATAAAACTTTTTACCTAAAGCATGCGCGGTATCAATACCTTCTTTGAGTGTCTCCATTTTTCCGAAGTCGTTATTACGTACTCGGAGTGAATAACGTGGCTGTCCGGCATAAATGGCGTCAGCACCAAAGTCAAAGGCGGTACGCAGCATGGAAAGGCTGCCGGCAGGAGCTAGAAGTTCAGGGATCTTAGTCATGGGGGCTATTTTAGTGAATACAGGCATTCTTGGTAGATTTGCTGTAACACCGAGCTCTAAAGGCGGCTAAGCCCCAATTTATTGAGTTATTCCAGGTAAATAAGCCAGTATGCAGAGTATCCTACGGGGTCTGTGGACAGCATTGCAAAAATTGAACAGGGAGCCTTCCCTTAGATCGTCCACCCGAAATTGAAGGCACTCATTAAAGAATCAGAAAGAACTCCAATGACAAAACTCACATCCAAGTCAATCTTAAAAAAAGCGAGTGGCATTTTGGCGCAAGAGTTTGCTATACCTAAGGACATCGCCTGGGCCTGGGTCACCTTATTGCTATCGCAAGATGAGCAAAAGCGCGATAGCGAAGAAAAACGCTATGCCCGCATTGCAGAATTCGAAGCCTGGATTACGGAACTCAATTTACCAACCGACCCAAAAAATCCTGCAAGTACTGCAGTAAGTCCAGAGTCAGTAAAAAATTTCGCCAGAAATGTATTTGAGTGGCCGCATGAATACATCTTTGAAGAGCCTGTAGCAGCTAAGCATCCAGACTCCAAAGTCACATACAGCGATACGATCACTAAACCCATCTTAGATGCCATTAAAGATGCTGGTGGATCTGATGACCGCCCTCAGCTCATTGCCATATTGGAGGGTTACGCAAAAGAAGGTAAAGAACCATTTGCAAATGTGACAACAGAAGGGATTGAATGGAAGGGCAGCAATTGGTCTGAGGGCGACAAGCTGAATCTGCTCACCATCAAAACCCTTAATAACCGCCTCGCTAATCTAAAAAAGAAGGGGTTGATCTAGGCTAAACCACTTCACCCAAGTCGCGAAAGAAAAAACCACCTAAAAGGTGGTTTTCTTGTATCTGGCTCCTCGACCTGGGCTCGAACCAGGGACCTACGGATTAACAGTCCGGCGCTCTACCAACTGAGCTATCGAGGAATAAGCCGATATTATAGCAAGATGAAATCACTCACCCCAACTTCTATACAGATACCCAAAGTATTGACCATTGCCGGGTCCGATAGCGGTGGTGGCGCGGGTATCCAGGCGGACCTCAAAGTCATTACAGCCCTTGGCGGATATGGGATGACAGTCATCACTGCTATCACTGCCCAGAATACTTTGGGGGTGAGCCGCATTCAGGATATTGACCTTGATGTGGTGGAGGCTCAGATCGATGCCGTATTCATGGATATCGGGGTGGACATCGTCAAAATCGGTATGTTGGCCAGTCCAGAAATTGTTCGTACTGTGGCATCAGGCCTCAAGCGCCATGGCGCCAAAAGAATCGTTTTAGATCCAGTATTAAGAGCTACATCAGGCGCTAGTCTCGGTGGTGACGATACTGCCCAAGCCATGATTGCAGATTTATTCCCAATGGCAACATTAATTACCCCCAATCTTGAAGAGGCCGGCCTACTTTTGGGTCGAGAGCTTGCTGGTGCGGCAGATTTTCAATTGGCGGCAGAAGAGTTGCTCGAGATGGGTCCTCAGGCAGTCTTGATTAAGGGTGGGCACCTCGATAAATCCCATACTCAACTGACCGATTTCCTCATGTGGCGAACGATTGAAGATGGCCTTGAGGTAGTTCAGTCAAAAGAATTCAAACACTACCGAGTTAATACGGCTAATACCCACGGTACTGGCTGCTCCTTGGCTTCAGCCATTGCAACCTATTTAGCGGGTGGCCACGATTTGCCGCACTCTGTGGCGAAGGCAATTTCTTATGTTGAAGCAGGGCTTGAGGCAGGGCGTTTCTTAAGTATTGGTGAGGGACCTGGCCCTTTATGGCACATGCATGATTTTTATAAAACTGCATTGCCGGATGAAGAGGGTAAGTATTAATTAAGCCTAGGTTTAATACTTTAGGTTTTCATTAACTCTTGTAAGTGTTTCACTGCAGACTTTGGATCACTTGCGCCGCTAATTGCTCTGACAACAGCAACTGATCCCACGCCACTTTGTGCCACCGCATGAATACTTCCCTCATCAATGCCGCCAATAGCGACAAGCGGATAGTGATTCATTAATTGAGTATATTTATATAAACGTCCTAAGCCTTGGGGTGCTGTAGCCATCTTTTTAAGATTGGTTGGAAAGACTGCACCCATCGCTATATAGCTTGGGCAGAAGCGATCGGCATAGATCATCTCGGCATAGCCGTGCGTACTGAGACCCAAGCGTAGTCCTGCAGACCGAATGGCATCAAAATCGGCCGTTTCTAAATCTTCTTGGCCTAGATGAATACCATAGGCACCAGCCTCAATTGCCTCTTGCCAGTAGTCGTTAATAAAAAGTAAGGTTCTGCTACCTTTAACCGCTTCAACTGACTCCTTAATTTGCTTTTTAATCAGTTTTTTATCTTCGGATTTAAGACGCAGTTGAACTGTTGGAATCTCAGCCTCAACCATCCGTTTTACCCAATCGGCATCGGGCATCACAGCATATAAACCTAAACGCTTTGGACATTCTGCAAAGGCCTTGGGATTCATATTCCGAGTCCAAGGCAACAGATCGAAATGTTCTGGTCTGGATGGCCACTTAAAGGGATTGAAATTACCATCTTGATGAACCATGCGGGACCAGGCTTTGCCTAAGGCTTTGGCATCACATTCAATGAAGCCCATGTCAATTGCGGCAACTGTACCCGCTAACTCGTAATGATCAGCTGCCTGTTCATTATCAATTTTTGGTGGAGGTGATGACAAGCTGTATGCCGGAATGGGCAAACACAAATCATCCTTGATATGGGCTGCAACAATTTGATCCGCAAGGTCGCGAACTAAGCTCATTAGTTTTGTCTTTTAACTTTGATGCCAGAAAGGTGTGCCAACCAAAGGCGTGCTCGCTTGAGCTGACTGCTGGGCTTTCATAGCGCCAGAGAGGTAGGCAGTGCGACCGGCATCAACTGACATTGCAAACGCTTTAGCCATAGCCACTGGATCATCGGCTAGCGCAACGGCGGTATTGAGTAAAACCCCATCAAAACCCCATTCCATTACGCTACATGCGTGGGAAGGTAAGCCTAAACCAGCATCCACCAGAAGTGGCACTTTCAAACGGTCACGTAGAAGTTTTAACGCATAAGGATTTAATGGGCCTTGACCCGTGCCAATCGGTGCAGCCCAAGGCATCACTGCCTGGCATCCGACATCGACTAAGCGCTGGCACAAAATGAGATCTTCAGTGCAGTAAGGTAGTACCTTAAAGCCATCCTTAATTAAGGTTTCTGCAGTAGAGACTAAACGCAAAGTATCGGGTTGCAGTGTGTAGTCATCACCGATGAGTTCCAACTTAATCCAGTTGGTTTCAAATACTTCGCGCGCCATTTGCGCGGTAGCAATCACTTCTTTAGGACTATGGCAACCTGCAGTATTGGGTAAAACCGGCACAGCCATTTTTTTTAAGAGTTCCCAGAATCCAGAATGTGCTTCAGTTGTTGAGGTGCCTTGCCTGCGAAGACTCACCGTAATCATTCCGGGATTAGATTGCTTCACGGCATTCTCTAAAACTTGTGGAGACGGATAACGTGATGTCCCGAGTAATAAACGGCTAGCAAAAGTCTCCCCATACAGCACTAATGGGTCTGCAGTATTTAAAGGGTTCGGTAAAGGGGCTGTCATCTTAATCAAGTACTTTTTATCTGTTTTTCTATATTCATCTCGGACTTAGCCACCAGTCACAGGAGAAATCACTTCCATTTCATCGCCTTCGCGCAATACTTCTTCGGCATGTTTAGCCTTAGGAACAAATTCATAATTGATCGCAACAGCAAATGGCGGTTGTGCATCAATCATGACCAGCACATCATCAATCGTGCTGTTATCCGGAACCTCTTTAGCAACTTGATTCACCATTATGCGCATGCGCTCAGCTCCAGATGGATCGAACCCGTTAGACCTAAGCCCAGTTTCATAGCGGTAGGACTCGATCCTGAGCCCAGCACCTCTAATGCGCAATCTAAAATAGCCGGCGAGATCATGAAGCCATGACGATAGAGACCATTGATCATCATGAGATTGGCTTGATTTGGTTTGTGATTAACGGATATCTCCGGCAAATTATCTTTCAGCGTAGGGCGACACTGTGTTGCCATCTCTAAAATACGGGCTTCAGCAAACCCACTGTCAACGGTATAGACCGCACTGAGTAATTCCATAGCGGATCGAACACTCATAGGAGATAAATCCTCAGACTCAATTTCTGTTGCGCCAACAACATAGACGTCATCTTCTTTAGGCGCAATGTAAATGGGGTAACGCGGATGGATGAGGCGAGTAGGGCGACGCAGTTTGACTTCAGGCGCATGCAAACGAATAACTTCGCCACGAACGCCACGTAAATTCTTAGCGGCATCTTTGGCACCAAGACCGCGACAATCTATAACCCAATCAAAACCATTCCCTGGATTGCGCAGTTGCTCTGGGTCAGTAGATTGATTCCAGTGACATGGCACCTTCATTAAGGTGAGTTCGACTAATAAAGCCTCCAATAACTGGCGGTTATCGAGTTGACCTTCATTGGGAAGATAGAGGCCTTGAGTAAAACGCTCAGCCACACCGGGCTCTATTTCTGCAAGAGATTGGCTATCTAATTGAATTGGCTTAGCAAGCGCCTGGTTTTGAGCGCAATTGCGCTGTAAATGGGAAGTAAAGCGTTCTGCATCACTAGCATCTTGACGATGCCACAAAATCAAAGTGCCATCTTGCTGAAAGAACACGGGCTTTGCTAACTCATCGATAAGTTGCTTCCAACGAGGCAGGCTATGTATACCCATGCGCACAACCTCATCTTCCGTGATGGCGGATTCTGCGAGTGGAGCCAACATCGCAGCAGCAATACGTGCAGCCGAATTAGCAGCATCTGAACCACCTTTCTCAAACAGGTCTACACGAGCACCGCGCTTAGCAAGTGCGACCGCTAGCAACCGACCCATGAGGCCGGCGCCAACGATGGCATATTTGCCGTTTGAGAACGTGCTCTTCACTTACTGATAAATCTCGCTACCGCGCTTACGGAACTCAGCTGACATCTCTTCCATACCTTTTTGAGGATCGGTAGAGGCTTCCGCGGTGATCGGAATGACTTTCGCTTTCGGATTGCCATCTGCATCCAAAGTTGCTGCGTAATCACGCACTTCTTGAGTGATCTTCATTGAGCAGAACTTCGGTCCACACATGGAGCAGAAGTGCGCAATCTTGGCGCCTTCAGCAGGCAAGGTGGCGTCGTGGTATTCACGGGCACGCTCAGGATCTAAGCCGAGATTAAATTGATCCTCCCAACGGAACTCAAAGCGCGCTTTAGATAAAGCGTTATCGCGTACTTGAGCACCAGGCAAGCCTTTAGCCAAGTCAGCACCATGAGCAGCAATCTTATAAGTGATGATGCCGGTACGAACATCCTCTTTATCTGGCAAACCTAAATGTTCTTTTGGTGTGACATAGCAAAGCATTGCTGTACCGTACCAACCAATTTGCGCAGCACCAATACCGCTGGTGATGTGATCGTAGCCAGGAGCGATGTCGGTAATCAATGGTCCCAGGGTATAGAAGGGCGCTTCTAAGCAGTGCTTTAATTCCTCGGTCATATTTTCTTCAATGCGCTGCATTGGAACGTGACCAGGGCCTTCAATCATGACTTGCACATCATGCTTCCAGGCTTTGGCAGTCAACTCGCCAAGAGTATGGAGTTCGCCAAACTGCGCAGCATCATTGGAGTCAGCGATGCAACCGGGACGCAAACCATCGCCTAAGCTAAATGACACGTCATAGGCTTTCATGATTTCGCAAATCTCATCAAACTTCGTATAGAGGAAGTTTTCTTTATGGTGAGCTAAGCACCACTTGGCCATGATGGAGCCGCCACGAGAGACGATGCCAGTAATACGGTCAGCAGTTAATGGAACATAACGCAGCAATACCCCAGCATGAATAGTGAAGTAGTCCACACCTTGCTCAGCTTGCTCAACTAAGGTATCGCGGAACATTTCCCAGGTGAGGTCTTCTGCAATGCCGCCGGTCTTATCAAGAGCTTGATAAATAGGAACGGTACCAATCGGAACTGGTGAGTTACGAATAATCCACTCACGGGTTTCATGAATATGTTTGCCAGTAGAAAGATCCATGATGGTGTCTGCACCCCAACGAATCGACCACACCATTTTTTCTACTTCCTCATTAATCGAGGAGGTCACGGCAGAGTTACCTAAGTTGCCGTTAATCTTCACGCGGAAGTTGCGACCAATAATCATGGGCTCTAGTTCTGGGTGATTGATATTGGCTGGGATGATTGCGCGACCAGCAGCGATCTCGGAGCGCACAAACTCACCAGTAACAATGTCAGGCAAATTGGCACCATAGCTCTTGCCTGGATGTTGCTTGAGAAGTTGTTTGTATTCAGGGTTCTTGCGCAGTTGCTCCAGACCCATAGACTCACGTAAAGCAACGTATTCCATTTCAGGGGTCACGATGCCTTTGCGGGCGTAATACATTTGACTCACGTTCTGACCTGCTTTAGCAACACGCGGAGGATTAATGTGAGCAAAACGTAAATTCTGTGTCGCTGCATCTTGTGAGCGCGCAACGCCGTACTCAGAACTTGGCCCTGCTAATTGCACTGTGTCACCACGTTCTTCAATCCAGTTCTTGCGCAATAAAGGCAAGCCTTTTTCAAGGTTAATCACAATATCGGGGTCGCTATAAGGCCCTGATGTGTCGTAAACCGGAACGGGTGGGTTAGGGACTATTTCTTCACCTACGCGTGTTGATAACTGCTCAATCATGCGAATCGGTGCTTTGATGTCTGGGCGTGAACCCTCTAAATAGGTTTTTGTGGAGGCGGGATAGGCAAATTTTTGGCCAAAGTCACGCTCCAAGCTCTTAAGGCTGGGAATCTCTTGTTTAGATTTTGTATTGGTATCGCTCATGTCCATCTCCTGACTGTAATTAGATGGACGAAACCGGGTGACGGTCTGATGGAAAACTCCCCACGCCAGCATTACCTGGATCGGGTTAAAGGGTCTTTCTCAGCGCCTCGTAGCAAAAATCACTAGAAGGGCACCCCTGTTTCATCCTTAGGACTAATTTAACCACGAAATCACGCCAAGTTGTGTGACCGAAATCAAGTAGAGAACAGAAGGCAAGTCTAGAGCTGGAAAATCTAAGCCGCTTTTATATTGCGCAAAATGAAATCTGCCGTGACAAATGCGGCATCGCTAGTGAATTCATCGGCCAGAATACGGGCTGCAGCCTCTGAAAGCGAGATTTCAATAAAACCACTGACCTCGCCATCATGATTGGTGGGTATAAAGTTATCCGCAAGCTCTAAGTCATAAATGTAGAGCTGCTCGTCATGAAATCCTCGCCCTGGAATGGGGCGGCGCATATGAATGCGGCCAACCGGCTCTATTTGATCAGCAATCTGCGGTGGAACACCGGCTTCCTCCCATAATTCTCGACGGGCATTAACCCAAGGAGTTTCATCTGCGCCGATGCCGCCTGCTGCCAGGTTATCTAGGCGACCTGGGTCAGTCTGTTTAGTTTCGCTGCGACGGCCAAGCCAGAGATTGCCAGCCTTGGTATAGCCATTAATGTGGGTTGCCATGCTCTGAAAGCCAAAAGTACGGAAGGCTGCACGCTCTAGACGGAAGTATTCGTGTCCATTTTGGCCAATCCAAGCAAAATCTTCATGCCTCCAGCCCGGAATAAACCCACCTTGGTGCATCCGATCGGCCAATTTCGCCAGACTCTGTGAGAGTACTAAAGGCCTTGCATGCTGAATGCTGAGTCGATCATGACCAATCCCGATATGAGGGATTGGGTTTTTAGCCAAGGATTCTTGTAAATAGGCAGTGAATTCAGGGTTAAGGTGCCCAATAATCTGTCCAGCTGAGCTTTCCCCAGAAAAATGGATGGGCAAGAAATCTGGTGGGGCAGATCTTGCAGCATTTTGGAGCATCTCCTCTAAAGCGGCGACGGTGCTGGTGCTGAGTGTATTAGTGAGCCTGTGCATGTTCTCAGTGTAAGAGAAATTAAAAATACTGAAAAAGTAGTCTAAAAATCTATAAATGAATTCGAATTGTCAACAGATCTCGATTTATTTTTTTGTCAGAAACAAATGCTCATAATTTAGGCAAGCTAGATCACTCTATACAAATCTATGACTTACGAAAACTTTTAGGTATTTATCCACAAAACCTGTGGATAAGTTTTATATTTTTTTAAGTGGTCCCGCCGACAGGAATCGAACCTGTATCCCACGCTTAGGAGGCATGTGCACTATCCATTGTGCTACGGCGAGAGTAAAAATAAAAAACTATTTTTGAAAAAAGATGTTAAGCGTAAAACATTATCCACTGATTACCAACCACACATTGCCCACACTGAGTTGGTGATTGCAACCATTGTGTCTGGAGCAAAGTAGGCAGAAAAAATAATTCCCAAAGCAATGCTTGCAAATAGATATAAAAATAATTTTGGGATGGGATATTTTTTTTGCATGAAGTCTTAGGCCATTACAGTGCGTTCAAGTGCTCGCTCTTTTACGGGAAGATTAACTAAGAATGCAAACATTCCTAATGCGATAGCGATATTCCAAACAATCAGATAGGAGCCGGTGCGATCAAATAAGTATCCACCAAAGTAAGCGCCGCAAAAGCTGCCTAGTTGATGAGAAAAGAATACCAAGCCTGAAAGCATGGTGAGGTATTTGACGCCAAAGATTTGCGCCACAATGGCATTCGTCAGGGGGATTGTGGAGAGCCAGAGAAAGCCCATGATTGCAGCGAAGATGTAGGTAGAGACTGGGCTGAGAGGTAGCCAAATAAAGGCTGCAATGGCAATCGATCTACTGATATAGATACCTGAAAGCAGGTAGCGCTTCGGAAATCGTTGTCCCAGAATTCCGGCACTGTAGGTCCCAAAGATATTGAAGAGTCCAATTAAGGCAAGTGCAGTTGTTGCAACTGCAGGTGCGCCCACATCGGGGTAGATTTTGGATAAATCTTTAAGATAAGGTGCTAAGTGAACAGCTATAAATACCACCTGAAATCCACACACAAAATATCCCAAGGTAAGTAACTTGAAACTCGGGTTGCGGATTGCTTCTTTTAAAGCTTGCTTGATAGTTTGATCGTTGCCTTGATGTTGATTGATTGCCTTGGGTTCACGCAACATAAATGCAATCGGAATCATGAGGCTGGCCATGAGTGCCAACATCAGCAGCGCATCATTAGCACCAAAGCTACTGAGTAATCCTTGCTCAACCGGAATCATGAGGAACTGTCCAAATGATCCTGCAGCTGCAGCAATGCCCATTGCCCACACTCTTTTTTCTGCAGCAACGTTGCGACCTAAGATTCCATAGATCACACTGTATGTTGTTGCAGTTTGCGCAAGACCAATGAGTAATCCACCAGCTAGTGAAAAATTCAAGGCATCTGTGGAGATGGCCATGCCAGCTAAACCGAGTGCATAAAGTGCACCACCAGCGACCATGATTTTGAATGCACCATAGCGATCTGCTAATGCGCCTGTAATAGGTTGAACTGCACCCCAAATCAAATTCTGTAATGCGATAGTTAGCGCGAAAGTTTCACGGCCCCAACCGTTTTCCATTGTGATTGGTAAATTAAAGAGACCAAATCCATGGCGTATCCCCATGGAAAAAGTTACCATCAGGCCGCCAAAAATCAGTACCTGCGTCAGAGATAGTTTTTGGCTTGTCGTGCTCAGTGACATTGGGTTTAAGTAATCCCTTTTTCTTTCAGCGTGGCAATAGCCTGAGAATCAAGACTAAGGCGCTCCCGAAGTATTTCATCGGTATGCTGACCCAAGGTGGGTGGAGCCATACGAACCTCTACCGGGGTCTCTGATAGACGCATTGGGCTACCAACGAGCTTCATAGTGCCTGCCGTAGGGTGCGGAACATGGATTTGGACGCCACGGGCCTTTACTTGCTCGTTATCAAACACTTCTTCAAAGTTGTTGATTGGCCCACAGGGTACGTTTGCCGCCTCTAAGAGGCTAATCCATTCAGCCTTTGTTTTACGGCGAGTCATCACTTCTAGCAATGGAATCAATGACTTACGATTCTCAACGCGGATTGGATTATTAATATAGAGGGGGTTTTCAGCCAAATGGGCCTCGCCACCAGCTGTGACAAAGTGCTTGAACTGCCCATCGTTGCCAACTGCCACAATCATCCAACCATCTGAGGTCGGAAAGGTTTGATAAGGAACAATGATGGGCGAGGCATTGCCCCAGCGACGAGGTACTTTATCTGAGCATAAATAGGCGCTGGAGACATTGGCCATTACTGCAATCTGGGTATCAAGGAGAGCCATATCAATATATTGACCCTGTCCCGTTTTATCTCGATGGACGACCGCAGCCAAAATAGCGGTGCTGGCATACATACCGGTAAAGATATCGGCAATGGCGACCCCCGCTTTTTGTGGGCTAGCCCCCGGAAAGTCATCTGCTTCCCCGGTAACACTCATAAAACCACCCATTCCTTGGATGATGAAGTCGTAACCAGGGCGATGCGCATAAGGACCATCTTGACCAAAACCAGTAATAGAACAGTAAATCAGGTCAGATTTGATCTTTTTGAGGCTTTCATAGTCCAGACCGTATTTGGCTAGATCACCCACTTTGTAGTTTTCAATGACGACATCTGACTCTTTGGCCAGTTGGCGAATGATTTCTTGACCCTCAGGCTTACTAATATCTACCGTAATAGAGCGTTTATTGCGATTAATACAGATGAAATAGGCTGTTTCTGAGGTGTCATTGCCCTGGGCATCCTTCACAAATGGAGGACCCCAGTGCCGGGTGTCATCTCCAACGCCTGGGCGCTCCACTTTAATGACATCTGCACCGAGATCGGCGAGGTTTTGTGCGCACCACGGGCCGGCAAGAACACGGCTGAGGTCTAAAACACGAATATGACTTAAGGCTCCCATCCATCAATTTTGGCATGAATA
This sequence comes from Polynucleobacter sp. AP-Jannik-300A-C4, assembly GCF_018688335.1. Classification (NCBI taxonomy): domain Bacteria; kingdom Pseudomonadati; phylum Pseudomonadota; class Betaproteobacteria; order Burkholderiales; family Burkholderiaceae; genus Polynucleobacter; species Polynucleobacter sp. AP-Jannik-300A-C4. Next base: position 925,807 of record NZ_CP061316.1, read on the forward strand.
TAGGGGTAATTGATGAAAATTCGGGTTTTGTTTCAGACATGACTACAATTTCCGCGCATGGCTACACGTAAAACTTCCGAATACAGCGAATCATCCATTCAGGTTCTAAAAGGTCTTGAACCCGTCCGTCAGCGGCCGGGAATGTACACCCGCACCGATAATCCCTTGCACATCATCCAAGAGGTACTTGATAACGCTTCTGATGAGGCTTTAGGCGGATTTGGTAAGCAAATCATCGTGACTTTGCATACCGATAGCAGTGTGAGCGTGGAAGACGACGGTCGTGGAATCCCCGTTGGTATGCATCCAACTGAGAAATTACCCGTTGTAGAAATTGTCTTTACCCAACTTCATGCTGGCGGTAAGTTTGAAAAAGGTACTGGTGGCGCCTATGCTTTCTCTGGTGGTTTGCATGGTGTCGGTGTTTCTGTAACAAACGCCTTATCGAAGCGCCTAGAGGTCACTGTCTGGCGTGAAGGCCAAATTTCTACTTTGACCTTTGCTGATGGCAAGGTCATCGAAAAGCTCAAAACTAGCGCTGCTGGTAAAGAAGATAAATCTCACGGCACCCGTGTGCGTGCATGGCCAGATGGCAAGTACTTTGATAGTGCGGCCATCCCGATGCCAGAACTCATTCGGCTCTTGCGTTCTAAAGCGGTATTGCTGCCAGGCGTCAAAGTCACCCTCATTCAAGAGAAGTCTGGCGAGAGTCAAACTTGGCAATATGCCCAAGGCTTACGCGGTTATTTAAATGAAGCAATAGCTCAAGCTGGCCATGGCCCAGAAGTTATTCCACCATTTGAGGGGGAGCAATACGCCACCGGCAATGGTGATGATGATTCCTTTGCTGAAGGCGAGGGTGCAGCCTGGGTTGTGACCTGGACTGAAGATGGACCACCGGTGCGTGAGAGTTACGTGAACTTAATTCCGACTCCAGCAGGCGGAACCCATGAGAGCGGATTGCGTGAAGGTCTCTTTAATGCCGTCAAAGGTTTTATTGAGATGCATGCTTTGCAGCCTAAGGGTGTGAAGCTCATGCCTGAGGACGTGTTTGCCCGCGCCTCATTTATTTTGTCTGCCAAAGTATTGGACCCACAATTCCAGGGTCAAATCAAAGAGCGTTTGAACTCCAGAGATGCGGTACGCTTAGTTTCTGGTTACGCCAAATCGGCACTTGAGCTTTGGCTGAATGAGCATGTGGATTACGGTCGTAAATTAGCAGACTTAGTAATCAAGCAGGCGCAGGCACGAACCCGCGCCGGTCAAAAAGTCGAGAAGAAAAAATCCTCTGGTGTAGCAGTTCTACCTGGAAAACTGACCGACTGTGAGAGTCAAGACATTGGCCTTAATGAAATCTTCCTTGTTGAGGGTGATTCAGCTGGCGGCTCAGCCAAGATGGGTCGTAATAAAGAGTATCAAGCGATTTTGCCTCTGCGCGGTAAGGTTCTTAATACTTGGGAAGCGGAGCGTGATCGCTTATTTGCAAACAATGAAGTGCACGACATCGCTGTTGCGATTGGCGTAGATCCCCATGGCGCTAACGACAGTCCTGATTTGTCGAATTTGCGTTATGGCAAAGTCTGCATCTTGTCGGATGCGGACGTCGATGGAGCCCATATTCAGGTATTGCTATTAACTTTGTTCTACAAGCATTTCCCGAAACTAATCGAATTAGGTCATGTGCATATTTCTAGGCCACCATTGTTTAGGGTGGATGCACCAGCACGTGGCAAAAAGCCTGCACAAAAAATCTATGCGCTAGATGCAAATGAACTCCAAGCTATTGAAGATAAGTTGCGCAAAGATGGCGTAAAAGAATCTGCTTGGCAGATTTCTCGCTTCAAAGGTTTGGGTGAGATGAGTGCTGAGCAATTGTGGGATACGACTTTAAATCCAGATACCCGTCGCCTCTTGCCGGTGACCTTGGGCACCTGGACGGAAGATGAAACAATTAAAACAATGGATATGTTGATGGGTAAATCCGAATCCGGGGCGCGTCGTGATTGGTTAGAAGAGCGCGGTAACGAAGTGGAGGCGGATATCTAATGGCGATTAAAAAAACTCCAGGCGGTAACAAACCAGTAGAGCAAGCGGACTTGTTTGCAGGTGAACCTATTGAAATGAATGTTGTTGAAGTTGACGAGCCAATTACTGCTGAAGCAGGCGGCCCGAAAGATCCTCATGATCCAAAAAAGATTGAGCTCAATGAAGATGACAAAGACAGCCTCACCTTGGCAGTCTATGCTGAGCGGGCTTACTTAGATTACGCAATCAGCGTTGTTAAGGGCCGCGCCTTACCCGATGTATCGGATGGTCAAAAGCCAGTACAGCGCCGTATTCTGTTCTCAATGAGTGAGATGGGTTTACGCGCTGACGCTAAACCTGTGAAGAGTGCTCGCGTGGTTGGTGATGTTCTCGGTAAGTTTCATCCCCATGGCGACCAATCTGCCTACGACGCATTAGTGCGTCTTGCCCAAAGCTTTTCACTGCGATATCCGCTGATCGATGGTCAGGGTAACTTTGGTTCACGTGATGGCGATGGTGCGGCAGCAATGCGTTACACCGAAGCGCGTTTAACCAAGATTGCTGGACTCTTACTCAGTGAGATTGATGAAGGCACGGTGGACTTTGCACCGAACTACGACGGATCTTTTCAGGAGCCTAAGTTATTACCAGCACGCTTACCCTTTGTTCTATTGAACGGAGCATCCGGTATTGCGGTAGGTATGGCAACAGAAATCCCTTCACATAACTTACGTGAAGTCGCTAGCGCGGCGATTGCTTTAATGAAGTCTCCGAAGATGAGTACTTCAGAACTATTGGAGATCATGCCTGGCCCAGACTATCCAGGTGGTGGTCAAATCATTTCTTCCTCGGCTGAAATTGCACAGATTTATGAAGCAGGTCGTGGTAGCCTCAAAGTTCGTGCTCGCTGGTCTATTGAAGAGCTAGCTCGTGGCCAATGGCAAGTTGTGGTGAATGAGTTACCGCCATCCACATCATCTCAACGTGTATTACAAGAGATTGAAGAAATTACCAATCCAAAAGTGAAGGTTGGTAAAAAGACATTAACTCCTGAGCAAAACAATCTCAAATCCACCATTTTGAATGTTCTCGATGGTGTACGTGACGAGTCGAGCAAAGATGCCGCTGTGCGTTTGGTATTTGAGCCTAAGAGTAAAAATATTGACGTTAATGAGTTCGTCAACTTATTACTGGCGCATACATCCTTGGAATCCAATGCGCCAATGAACTTGGTGATGATTGGTACCGATGGTCGCCCACGTCAAAAAGGTCTCAAAGAGATTATTGCTGAGTGGATTTCTTTCAGAGTTGGAACTGTTACACGACGTACTCAGCATCGCTTGGGTAAAGTCAACGATCGGATGCATATTTTGGAAGGACGCCTCATTGTTCTTCTCAATATTGACAAGGTCATTAAGATCATTCGTAATAGCGACGAGCCTAAGGCTGACCTCATTAAAGAATTTAAGCTGAGCGATCGTCAAGCCGAAGATATTTTGGATATCCGTTTGCGTCAGTTGGCTCGACTGGAAGGCATCAAGATTGAGCAAGAGTTAAAAGAGCTCAAGTCTGAGCGTGATGATCTTGAAGGTTTATTGCAGAGCGATACCGTATTACGCAAGCGCATTATCAAAGAAATCGAGTCTGACATGAAGGATTTTGGCGATGATCGCCGTACCTTGATTCAGGAAGATAAGCGCGCTGTTGCCGAGACTAAGGTATTGGATGAACCAGTAACTGTGATCGTGTCTCAAAAGGGTTGGGTACGTGTACGCCAGGGTCACGAGCATGATGCAACGCAGTTTGGCTTCAAAGCGGGTGATGCTCTCTACGGCACGTTTGAGTGCCGCACAGTTGATGTGATGCAAGGCTTTGGTAGTGATGGCCGTGTCTATACAGTTCCCGTCAGTGAATTGCCAGGCGCTCGTGGAGATGGTTCGCCATTAACAAGCTTTGTGAACTTGGCAGCTGGATCGCAGATGGTGGCCTACTATGCCGGTCAATCTGATGATCTTGTACTGATCTCAACTCGATCTGGTAATGGCTTCCTAGCAAACGTTGCAGACATGACTACCCGTAATAAGGCTGGTAAGTCATTCGTTGGCATCGATAGCAAATTCCCAGGCGGTGATGCACCGCTCGGAGCTGCTAAGGTGACTGCTGGCATGAAGCAAGTTGCCTGCTTATCTGAAAGCTCTAAGTTGCTAGTTTTCCCGCTCGATGAACTCAAGCGTTTACCTACTGGTGGTAAAGGTGTGATTTTGATGGGCTTGGACGATAAGGAGAAACTGGCTTCTGCAATTGCGGTGGGTGCTGATGGGGCGACTTATTCTGGTGCTGGTCGTGCAGGCAAGCCAACAGAGTTGAGTCTCGACGCAAAAACTCTGAAGTCTTTTGCAGGTAATCGCGCTCGTAAGGGACACTTTGTAGAGCCAAGACTCAAGGATGGAAAGCTAAAAGCGAACTAAGATTCTTCGCTCAGCTTCTCAGAACTTAAAAAATCCGGTCATTATCTGATCGAATTTTTTATTATCAACTCAGACTTTCTTGGGGATTGGTAGGCCGTACTTAACTGAAATCACTTCAGCCAAAATAGATACAGCGATTTCTGGTGGGGTTAAGGCGCCAATAAATAGGCCAACAGGACCATGGAGGCGTTCAACCTGTTCCTGTGTCACATCAAACTCGAGCAAGCGGGCTTTACGTTTCTGAGTATTGATTCTGCTACCCAGCGCACCAACATAAAAAGCGGGAGACTTTAATGCCTCCATTAAGGCCATGTCATCCAGCTTCGGATCGTGCGTTAACGCAACTACAGCTGTATGAGAGTCAACCCCGATTTCTAGGAGGACGTCATCCGGCATGCCCTTGATAAATTGAATGTGCTCGCGATTAATTCCTTCTGCATACTCCTCACGTGGATCAATCACAATGACTTCAAAGTCAGAGGCGAGCGCAAAATCAGCGGTATAAATCGAGAGTTGGCCTGCGCCAATGATGACCATGCGCCAGCGTGGACCATAAGTAGTTTTCATCAGTCGCTCATCACAGATGAAAGCCTCATTACGATCACCAGCATTTAGCGTCGATTTTCCTGTTGAGAGATCAACCGTGCGCGAAGTGATTTGGTGATTAGAGATGGATGTCAAAATGGATTCCAGAATCGCTAATTCCGGTTTTGGTTCTACCAATAAGCGTAGCGTTCCACCGCAAGGTAGGCCAAAGCGGGCAGCTTCTTGTTGGCTAACCCCGTAGATCACCATTTCAGGCAAATCCTTTGTGAGGATTTCAGTTTGGACACGTCGAATCAAGTCATCTTCTACACACCCGCCAGAAACCGATCCAGTAACTTGTCCATCGCCACGAATAGCCAACCAAGAGCCTATGGGCCTTGGAGCAGAGCCCCATGTTTGAACAACTGTAGCGATGGCGACAGGATGGCCGGATTTGAGCCAATCAACGGCAGCTTTTAATACGCTTAAATCGGTGCTATTCATCTCTTATCTTTAATATTTTTTTGTATTTATTATTTTTTACTAGCAATCTAATTATTATCACCTTAATGACAAGTTCTAGCCCATCCACTCAAACCTCGCCATTACGCTTGGCTGTGCTGTTATTGGCAGCAGGTGAGGGTAGTCGGCTGGGAGCGTACCCTAAAGCCTTGCTTTGTAAAGATGGTCAGACTCTTTTGCAGCGCTTTTCGAGTGCAATCCAAGAATTTAGTCCAATTGAGTATCTAGTGGTGACAGGCTTTCATGCGGAGGCGATCCATTCGGAGCTTACTAAGTTGAATGCCTTGCTAGCTTGCCCCATTAAGGCTATTCAAAATCCTATCCCTGAAAGAGGTCAACCCTCATCTGTTCGCCTAGGACTTGAGTCTCTCCATGGAAACTTTGACGTTTTGTTAATTGCACTATCCGATCAGCCAGAAGTGGGGGCAAAGGAAGTTCAAGAGTTATTGGATGAGTATGACAAGCGTGAGAGTGGTCAAGAAATCATTCTCCCGGTAGTAAAAGGGAGGCGTGGCAACCCCGTTCTATTTTCACGTAAAGCAGTAATGGATGTGTTAGCAAGTCCAGACATGGTTTGCCGAAAATATATGGATATCCATCCTGACCTCGTCAGACTGATGGCCACAAGTAATGAAGCATTCATAATGGATGTCGACACGCCGGAAGACATCCATCGGCACAATTTGAGTCTATTGAGTTTTTAAATCTCAGCAATCAACTCAATTTCAACGCAAGCGCCTAGAGGGATTTGCGCGACACCAAATGCGCTACGAGCATGTTTACCTGCATCACCAAACACCTCAAAGAGTAATTCCGAGCAACCATTCACAACCAAGTGTTGCTCAGTAAATTCAGAGGTGGAATTCACAAGACCCATGACTTTCACAATGCGCTTCACTTTATCAAGAGAGCCCAAGTGATTTTGTAATGTCGAAATTAAATCAATCGCAATTGACTTAGCTGCTGCTTTACCAGTCTCCGTATCCATGTCTAAACCCAGCTTACCAACCCAGGGTTTGCCATCTTTCTTGGCAATATGTCCGGATAGGAAAACGATGTTGCCAGTCGTTGCAGCCATGACATAGGCAGCAGCAGGGGGTCCAGGTGGTGGTAAATCGATGCCCAGGGTTTTCAGGCGATCGCTAATGTGATTTGTCATAGGGTGTCAAAAAAATAAAAAATGAAAAAAGAAATTGATGGGCGGTTTGGTATGAGTAAATACTACTAGATTACTTGGAAAGTTGACGCATGGCATTTTCAAGACCATTTAATGTAACGGGATACATGCGGTCCTTCATTAAGCCCTTCATGATGTCGATTGATTGTCGATACTGCCAAACTGATTCAGGCTCAGGATTAAGCCATGCAAAGTGGGGAAAGTGATCAATGAGGCGATTAATCCACGATGCACCCGTTTCTCGGTTGTTGTATTCCACTGCACCATTTGGGCTCAGAATCTCATAAGGGGACATGGTGGCATCCCCAATAAAAATGAGCTTGTAGTCAGGGCCATATTTATTAATGATGTCTTGTGTAGCAGTGACCTGATCACGTCTGCGGCGATTGCTCTGCCAGAGATGCTCATAGACGCAATTATGGAAGTAGTAATACTCCAAGTGCTTAAATTCAGTTTTGACAGCGGTGAACAATTCAGAGATACGTTGAATATGATCATCCATAGATCCGCCAACATCCATTAGCAACAATACTTTGACTTGGTTATGGCGTTCGGGCCGCATTTGAATATCGAGCATGCCTGCATTTGCAGCTGTGGAATGAATGGTTTTATCTAGATCTAACTCAAGGCTAGAGCCTTCTCTAGCAAAACGACGTAAGCGGCGCAGTGCCATTTTGATATTGCGCGTACCTAGACTGAGGTCGCTGTCGTAATCCTTAAATTCTCGCGCTTCCCAGACTTTAATAGCAGTTCGATTGCCAGCACTTTCGCCGCCAATACGAATGCCCTCTGGGTGATAGCCACTGTGACCAAAAGGCGATGAACCTCCTGCACCAATCCATTTATTACCGCCACCATGCCACTCTTTCTGCTCCTTCAGCAGTTCCTGAAGGCGCTTTTGTAGTGCTTCAGGACCACCTAACTTTTTGAGTGCTGCTTTTTCTTCCTCGCTCAATACGCGTTGTAATTTTTTCTCAAGCCAGTCCAGCGGAATATCCGGAGCTAATGCAATGATTTGCTCTACACCATTAAAGTAAGAGCCGAAGACTTGATCAAAGCGATCAAAGTGCTGCTCATCCTTTACCAATGTTATGCGCGCTAGTTGGTAAAACTCATCAATCGAAGGATTAATGACGCCGCCTCTTAAAGCCTCAAGAAGCGTTAAAAATTCTCGAACTGAAACAGGTACCTTAGCCTCCTTGAGCTTGAGAAAAAATTGAATCAGCATGATTCAGCTATCGCCATATAAAAGTGGGTGAGACTAGCGGTGATTCCGGTTCATCATCACGAGTCGCTCGAATAGATGGATATCTTGCTCATTTTTGAGCAGTGCGCCATGTAGCGGTGGAATCGTAATTTTCTCTTCACTGCTATAGAGCGCATCTGCTGGAATATCCTCTGCCAGTAGAAGTTTTAACCAGTCAATAAGCTCTGAGGTTGAGGGTTTCTTCTTTAAACCAGGTAATGATCGGATCTGGTAAAAAGATTTAAGGGCTGCTTCAAGCAATTCTTGTTTGATATTGGGGTGATGCACATCAACAATGCTTTGCATAGTTGCAGCATCTGGAAATGAGATGTAATGAAAAAAGCAGCGACGCAAAAATGCATCGGGTAATTCTTTTTCATTATTTGAAGTGATGATGACAAGAGGGCGGTGCTTGGCCTTAATCAGTTCACGGGTTTCATATACATAGAATTCCATGCGATCAATCTCCCTCAGGAGGTCATTGGGAAACTCAATATCTGCTTTATCTATTTCGTCAATCAGGAGAACGACAGGTTCATCCGCTTCAAACGCCTGCCAAAGAACCCCTTTCACAATGTAGTTACGAATGTCGTTTACTTTCTCATCGCCAAGCTGAGAGTCCCTTAGTCGGCTAACAGCATCGTATTCATATAAGCCTTGTTGAGCCTTTGTGGTGGATTTAATATGCCACTGCATGAGTGGCATATTTAGGGCTGCAGCGACTTCCTCGGCTAACATGGTTTTACCCGTCCCTGGCTCACCCTTAATCAACAGAGGGCGCTGAAGTTGAAAGGCGGCATTTACTGCCAATTTCAAGTCATCGGTAGCAACATAGCTTTTGGAGCCATCAAAACGGGATTTGGTCTTTGTCATGGTTGTAGCAATCAATTTGTCTGAAACAGCATTCAAGTATAGGTAAAAGGGTGCTTATTTTCAGTGTTTTTACTGATTTCAGGGCTTGAATCGAGGCAATGCGCTCTGTCTCCGCTATACTCTTCCCAAATTGATTTAAATCAAACCCGTTAATGATGATTTCTATGAAAAAACACCTCATTCTTTCCCAATTGACCCTCTGCGCTGCTTTGGCTTTTGCTGGATTTTCTGCCCAGGCTCAAGATGTCAAAGGTTCTGCCCAAGCTGGACAAGGCAAGGTTTGGCTTTGCATTGGTTGCCACTCCATCCCAGACTACCGTGCTGACTATCCTTTGGTTTACAGAGTTCCAATGTTAGGTGGCCAAAATGCTGCTTACATTTCTAGCTCTTTAGCTGCCTACAAAAAAGGCGAAAGAAAGCATCCAACGATGCGTTCTATTGCTGCCAGCTTGTCTGATCAAGACATGGCTGACCTTGGCGAATACTATGCTGCGCAAACTGCCAGCTCACCAAATAACCCATTGAAGTGATATTTAGAGGCACGTTTATGAAATTCGCACTAATTACCGCCATTTTGTTATCCAGTATTGGCATTGCTCAAGCAGCTAGCGCCGATAAAGGCAAAGCCCTAGTTGAGAAGGCCAACTGTGCCTCTTGCCATGGTGCTGGCCTGAACGCTCCAATCTTGCCTGCTTACCCAAAGTTAGCCGGTCAGTACCCTGATTACCTTTACTACGCTTTGCGTGCTTATCAAGTTGGCGGTAATAACGCTCAATTTGGTCGCAATAACGCTGTAATGTCTTCACAAGTACAGTCATTCTCGGATGCAGACCTTCAAGATATGGCTGCCTATATTTCTAAATTACCTGGAAATTTCGTAATTAAGAAGTAATCCAAAGGTTTGGGCTGCACAAACAAAAAGGCTTAGGTTAATTACCTAAGCCTTTGTTCTATTTGAGTTCCCTCTTACAAACTTATTTAGTAGCTTCAAGACCTCTAGCCAGATGCTTGCGCATGGCTTGCTCTGCAGCGAGAGGATCTCTTTTGAGGATTGCCTGCAGTATCTCTCGATGCTCTACCAGGGAGCTCAATAGTCTTCCACTCCTACTGAGAGAATCTCGTCTTTGCAATTTCAGCACTTTGCGTAAGTCATCTATGACGCCATTCATCCACTTATTACCAGCAATTTCTTGGATTAACTCATGAAATTTGACGTTAATTTCAAAGAACTGCTCCAAATCTCGGTCTGCAGCCGCCTTTTCTAGGCGGTGATGAAGGTTATCGAGTTGAGTTAGCTGGGCCTCTGAGGCCTTAATAGCAGTCTCTTTTGCTGCTTGACCCTCTAGGAGCGAGAGTACGGTAAAGATTTGCTCAAGATCGCGCCTATCTACCTCGGTGACATAGGCGCCTTTATTCATTTTGGTCGTTACTAGGCCTTCAGAAGCAAGGACTTTGATTGCCTCGCGCATTGGAGTTCTGCTGATTCCAAAGGCCATCGCCAGGCTTTGTTCATCTAGCCAGCTGCCTGGAGCTAGTTCATGGGAGAAGATTTGCTCACGCAGTCGCTCAGCAACGTCTTCGTATAAGGGTCGATTAATTAGTTTTGTATTCATAATTATGTATACAGTATCTAGACAAATTCAAAAATGTCAAGCAAAATAACCCCACAAATTTAGTAACAATGTAATAAAGCCAACCAGGAGTGCTTTATGAGTGCGAGTGAAAAAAAGTCAGCAACGAATGCATCTAATACTTGGCCAAATGTGCCGGACAGTAATTTAGATGCTTGGAAAAAATCAGCCCAAAAGTCAGCGCCGAATGGTGATGTCGATAAATTAGGTTGGCAAACTCCGGACGGGATACATCTCAAGGCCTTGTATACCGCTGAAGATACCGAAGGGCTTCAGTACACACATTCCTTACCTGGTTTCGAGCCATTTGTTCGTGGACCTCAGGCAACAATGTACTCAGTTCGCCCTTGGACGATTCGTCAATACGCTGGCTTTTCAACTGCAGAAGAATCCAATGCTTTTTATCGCAAAGCTTTAGATGCAGGCGGTCAAGGTGTTTCTGTAGCTTTTGACTTAGCAACCCATCGTGGCTACGACTCTGATCATCCTCGGGTAACTGGTGATGTTGGTAAGGCTGGTGTAGCCATAGATTCAGTGGAAGATATGAAGATCTTGTTTGATGGTATTCCATTGGATAAGGTATCAGTGTCGATGACGATGAATGGTGCTGTATTGCCTGTATTGGCTGGTTACATTGTTGCTGGTGAAGAGCAGGGTGTGAAGCAGGAATTGTTATCAGGCACGATTCAGAATGACATTCTGAAAGAGTTCATGGTGCGTAACACTTATATATACCCACCAGAGCCCTCAATGCGCATCATCGGTGACATCATTGAATATACCGCGAAGCACATGCCGAAATTTAACTCGATCTCTATCTCGGGTTATCACATGCAAGAGGCGGGAGCAAACCAAGTTCTCGAACTCGCTTTCACATTAGCTGATGGTAAAGAGTACGTCAAAACTGCTCTGGCTAAGGGCTTAGATGTCGATGGTTTTGCGGGTCGCCTTTCATTCTTCTTTGCTATTGGCATGAACTTTTACCTTGAAGTTGCCAAGTTACGCGCTGCTCGTCTCTTGTGGTGGCGCATTATGAAGTCCTTTGAGCCAAAGAATCCAAAGTCCTTGATGTTGCGTACACATTGCCAAACATCGGGATGGTCTTTAACAGAACAGGACCCATATAACAACGTGGTTCGTACAACAGTTGAAGCTATGGCCGCAGTTTTTGGTGGCACTCAATCTTTGCATACGAATTCCTTTGATGAAGCGATTGCTTTGCCATCTGAATTCTCAAGCCGTATTGCTCGCAATACCCAGTTAATTCTGCAAGAAGAGACCCATATCACTAGTGTGATCGATCCCTGGGCTGGTTCTTACATGATGGAGAACCTCACCCAAGAGATGGCTGATAAGGCCTGGGAAATCATTCAAGAAGTTGATGCCATGGGTGGCATGACTAAGGCAGTGGAGAGTGGTTGGGCTAAGCTCAAGATTGAAGCTGCTGCTGCTGAGAAACAAGCCAAGATTGATTCCGGTTCCGATGTCATTGTTGGCGTGAATAAATATAAGCTCGGCAAAGAAGACTTGGTTGACGTCTTGATGATTGACAACGACAAAGTTCGCGAAAGCCAGGTTGCGCGCTTAAAAGATATTAGAGCTAAGCGTGATTCCAAAAAAGTTGAAGCCGCATTAGAGTCATTAACCAAAGCTGCAGAAGAAAATACCGGTAACTTATTAGAGTTGGCCGTGCAGGCAATTCGTTTGCGGGCAACCGTTGGTGAGGTTTCTGATGCATTAGAAAAAGTTTACGGGCGCCATCGCGCCGATACTCAAAAGGTGACCGGTGTGTATGCAGCTGCTTACGACTCAGCAGAGGGCTGGGAAAAATTGAAAGTTGAGATTGCGGATTTTGCAAAAGACTTTGGTCGTCGCCCACGTGTGATGATTGCCAAGCTTGGACAAGATGGTCATGATCGCGGTGCCAAAGTCGTTGCCACTGCGTTTGCTGATTTGGGGTTTGACGTTGATATTGGCCCCTTATTCCAAACGCCAGAAGAGTGCGCTCGTCAGGCGATTGAGAATGACGTTCACGCTTTAGGCATCTCTACTCTTGCAGCAGGACATAAAACTTTAGTGCCAGCAATTATTGCTGAGCTGAAGAAGCAGGGTGCTGACGACATTATTGTCTTCGTTGGCGGCGTCATTCCAAGACAGGATTACGACTTCTTATATGAGGCTGGCGTAAAAGGTATTTATGGCCCAGGCACTCCAATTCCGGCATCGGCAAAGGATGTGCTTGAGCAGATTCGTAAATCTGTAAAGCCTGATTAACTTACGGATCGTCGATATCAGCATGCTCAATGCAGTTGACCAAGCCTTGGTGAATGATCTCACCGGTGCGCCTTCATCGGCGCAGCGTCGAGCCTTGGCGAAGATCATCACTTTGCTTGAGTCCACTCGTATGGATCATCGCAAACGTGCTGATGAGGTACTGAATACCTTATTACCAAAGACAGGCAAGTCATTTCGTTTGGGCATCTCAGGCGTGCCAGGTGTTGGTAAGTCCACATTAATTGAAACTTTGGGTTTGTATCTGATTGAGAAGGGTCATCGTGTTGCCGTTTTGGCTATTGATCCTTCTTCAAGCTTATCTGGAGGCTCCATTTTGGGTGATAAGACCCGCATGGAGAGATTGTCAGTTTTAGACAATGCATTTATTCGGCCGAGCCCCTCATCCTGCACATTGGGTGGCGTAGCTGAGAAAACACGAGAGGCCATGTTGGTCGCTGAGGCAGCGGGTTTTGACATTGTGATTGTTGAAACTGTGGGTGTGGGTCAAAGCGAAATTGCAGTTGCCGGTATGACGGACATGTTCTTGCTACTGCAGTTGCCTAATGCTGGAGACGATCTTCAGGCAATTAAAAAAGGTGTCATGGAAATTGCTGATTTGATTGTGATCAACAAGGTAGATATCGATCCAGATGCAGCAATGCGCGCGCAATTATTTATTACCAGCTCCTTGCGTCTTTTAGGCTTCCAGGGCAACCCCGATCATGCTTCACATAATCAGGAGTATTGGCATCCCCAGGTCATGACCCTCAGCGCCTTAGAAGGCAATGGCGTGCCTGAGTTATGGGAAAAAATTCTACATTTTCAGAAACTGCAAAACGCAAATGGCCAGTTACAGTCACGCCGTAAGCAACAGGCAGGTGCCTGGATGTGGGATCGAATTGATGCAGGTCTCAAGAATGCCTTTCAGAATCATCCAGCAGTACAAGCACTATTACCCGGCCTGAGTGCCGAGGTAAATCAAGGAACCATGGCCGCTTCTGTTGCTGCGAGACGTTTGCTCGAAGCAATGGGACACGAATTTTTCTAAGGGAGTAGTTATGAAGGAAATCATTCAACAGCTTGAAGCAAAGCGCGAGCTTGCCAGATTAGGTGGCGGGCAAAAGCGTATTGCTGCACAACATTCCAAGGGTAAATTGACTGCACGTGAGCGTATTGAGCTCTTGTTAGATGCTGGCACCTTTGAAGAGTGGGATATGTTCGTTGAGCATCGTTGCCATGACTTTGGTATGGCCGATCAAACTGTTCCAGGGGACGGTGTTGTCACTGGTTATGGAATGATCAATGGCCGCTTGGTTTTCGTATTCTCACAAGACTTTACTGTCTTGGGCGGCTCTCTCTCAGAGGCGCATGCCGAGAAGATTTGCAAGATCATGGATCAAGCTCTCAAGGTGGGTGCTCCTGTGATTGGTTTAAATGATTCTGGTGGTGCGCGTATTCAGGAAGGCGTTGCCTCTTTGGGTGGCTATGCTGAGATTTTCCAGCGTAATGTGACTGCTTCTGGAGTCATTCCGCAAATCTCTTTAATTATGGGACCATCCGCAGGTGGCGCTGTGTATTCACCAGCGCTAACGGATTTCATCTTCATGGTGAAAGACAGCTCTTACATGTTCGTTACTGGCCCAGAAGTGGTAAAGACTGTGACTCATGAGGATGTCACCGCTGAAGAGTTGGGTGGCGCTATTACACACTCGACTATTTCAGGTGTTTGTGACTTAGCTTTTGATAATGATGTTGACGCCATCATGATGCTACGTCGTTTCTTTAACTATCTCCCCTTATCGAACCGTGAAAAGCCGCCAACTATCAATGGCGCACAACGCACTGAAGAGCCTGATTTCTCTCTCGATACTTTGGTGCCAAGCAATCCGAATCAACCTTACGATATGAAAGAGTTAATCGAGAAGATTGTGGATGATGGTGAGTTTTTTGAACTTCAGCCTGATTATGCAAAGAACATCTTGATCGGTTTTGCGCGCATGGAAGGTCGCTCCATTGGTATCGTGGCTAACCAGCCATTAGTACTGGCAGGCTGCTTAGATATCAAAGCATCCATTAAAGCGGCTCGCTTTGTTCGCTTCTGCGATGCCTTTAATATTCCGGTTGTGACCTTGGTTGACGTACCTGGATTTATGCCTGGTACATCACAAGAATATGGCGGCATTATTAAACACGGTGCCAAGTTGCTCTATGCCTATGCAGACTGCACAGTACCTAAGGTCACTCTGATTACCCGTAAAGCTTACGGCGGTGCTTATGACGTGATGGCTTCCAAACACTTGCGTGGCGACGTTAACTTTGCTTGGCCTTCAGCTGAAATTGCAGTGATGGGACCAAAGGGTGCTGTGGAAATTATCTTCCGCGAAGAAAAATCGGATCCAGCAAAAATTGCGGCTCGCGAAGCTGAATACAAAGCTAAGTTTGCAAATCCATTTGTAGCGGGGCGACGTGGCTATATTGATGATGTGATCTTGCCGCATGAGACACGTAAGCGTATCTCACGTTCTTTGGCCATGCTTAAAGACAAAGAGCTGACAAACCCACCGCGTAAACACGGCAATATTCCTCTCTAAGGCGCCGATAAATCATGACTACGAAAATGTTTAAGAAAATATTGATTGCTAACCGCGGCGAGATTGCTTGCCGTGTAATGAAAACTGCCAAGAAGATGGGCATTAAGACGGTCGCCGTATATTCTGAGGCAGACAAAGAGGCACGTCACGTGCAGATGGCCGATGAAGCGGTTTGCATCGGGCCTGCACCTTCGCGCGAATCCTATTTAGTAATGGATCGTATTATTCAGGCCTGTAAAGATACGGGTGCAGAAGCGGTTCACCCAGGCTACGGCTTTCTTTCTGAGAATGAGCAATTTGCAAAGCGCTGCGAAGAAGAGGGCATTGTATTTATTGGACCTAAGCATCAGTCCATTGCTGCCATGGGCGATAAGATTGCATCCAAAAAGCTTGCCTTAGAAGCCAAGGTTAATACCATTCCCGGCTACAACGAAGCGATTGATACCAATGAAGAAGCGGTCAAGATTGCTCAAGGCATTGGTTACCCAGTCATGATCAAAGCATCTGCAGGTGGCGGCGGCAAAGGTTTGCGTGTTGCATTTAATGATAAAGAGGCGTCCGAAGGTTTTGCTGCTTGCAAAACAGAGGCGATGAATAGCTTTGGTGATGATCGTATTTTCATTGAGAAGTTTGTTGAAGGTCCACGTCATATTGAGATTCAGGTTCTGGGCGATTCACATGGCAATGTAGTCTATCTAGGTGAGCGTGATTGCTCTATTCAACGACGCCATCAAAAGGTTATTGAGGAAGCGCCATCCCCATTTATTGACCCTGCGACTCGTAAGGCGATGGGTGAGCAAGCTGTTGCACTAGCAAAGGCTGTGAACTATCAGTCTGCCGGTACCGTAGAGTTTGTTGTCGGCAAAGATAAGTCTTTCTACTTCCTGGAGATGAATACCCGCTTGCAAGTGGAGCATCCAGTGACTGAGGGTATTACTGGTCTTGATTTAGTTGAGCAGATGATTCGTGTTGCTGCGGGTGAGAAGCTAGCATTTAAGCAAGAGGATATTAAATTAGACGGTTGGTCTATGGAGTGCCGGATTAATGCGGATGACCCATTCCGTAACTTCTTGCCATCGACAGGTCGCCTAGTCAAATACCGCCCACCAGAAGAGTTAGATGGTGTGCGTGTTGATACTGGTGTCTTTGAGGGCGGCGAGATCCCGATGTATTACGACTCCATGATTGCCAAGTTGATTGTGCATGGCAAAGATCGTACTGAGGCGATTGAAAAGATGCGTGCCGCATTAAATGACTTTGTCATTCGTGGTATTCATTCAAATATCCCTTTCCAGGCAGCGCTTTTGCAGCATCCCCGCTTTGTCTCTGGTGATTTCACTACAGGTTTTATTGCTGAAGAGTATCCAGATGGGTTCAAAAAGGATTCCGTGCAGCCAGCAGATCCAAAGCGTTTGGCTGCGCTATCGGCATTTATGCGCTACCGCTATCTTGAGCATATCCAAATGATTGACGGCCAATTGGCCGGTCATGAGATGACGATTGCCAAGAAGTTTGTAGTCGTTACTGGTTCACGGGTTGGTTCGAATGAAGACATCAAAGAGATCCCTGTTCGTGTAGATCTGAAAGATGGCATTTACTCAGTCTACATTGAAGAAGAGGGCGATGTCAGCCGCTACAACATCGTTAGCAACTGGCGTCCTGGCGAGCTGTGCTTACGTGCAACCATCAACGGCACACATAAGATTACTGCTCAAGTTGAGCGCAAGGGTGTGAAATACGCACTTGTCTTGGATGGTGCACATTATGAGTGTATGGTCCTAAGCCCTCTAGGTGCTGAGCTTCAGCGTCGTATGTTGGTGAAGGTGCCACCAGATACCTCTAAGCTCGTGATGTCTCCAATGCCTGGCTTATTAACTAATATTTCCGTAAAAGTTGGCGAGGCGGTCACTGCAGGTCAAAAATTAGCTGCTATTGAAGCCATGAAAATGGAAAATACATTGGTTGCTGCGCAAGATGGTGTGGTTGCTGAGATTTGCGCCAATGTTGGTGAAAGCTTAGCGGTTGATCAATTAATCATTCGCTTCGAGTAAGTAAGCCATGACTAAACCATTCAAGATATTGGGTATTCAGCAAGTTGCGATTGGCGGCGAAAATAAAGATCGTCTCCGCAAGCTTTGGGTTGACTTATTAGGCTTTGAGTTCAAGAGCACATTTGTCTCTGAGCGTGAGAACGTGGATGAGGATATTTGCGCTATCGGTAAAGGAGCTCATGAGATTGAGATTGATCTCATGCAACCCTTTGATATCGAAAAGAAGCCAGCTGTTCATCAAACTCCTTTAAATCACATTGGTCTATGGGTGGACGATCTACCAAAGGCAGTGGAGTGGTTATCTAGCCAAGGCTTACGCTTTGCTCCGGGGGGCATTCGTAAGGGTGCAGCTGGGTATGACATTACCTTTGTGCACCCCAAAGGTAATGAAGAGTTTCCGTTCTGTGGTGAGGGTGTTTTGATTGAGCTTGTCCAAGCTCCACCAGATATCATTGCAGGCTTGAGTTCTTAAGTATCAGAGAGTCCATATTTTGACCCGTATATTGGCCATCGACACCTCATCGGCTTGGTGTTCGGTGGCTTTATCTTTAGGTGATGTTGCACCCTTAGTTCGCCACCAAAAGGTGTCGGCTGGCGCTAGCCAACTCTTATTGCCCTGGGTTGAAGAGTTGTTATCTGAGGCTTCAATCGAACTGAGCTCTCTAGATGCTATTGCCATTGGGGTTGGCCCAGGTGCATTCACGGGAGTTCGCCTTGGGGTTGCTGCTGTCCAGGGTTTAGCGATTGCGGCAAGACTGCCAGTCTTGCCCGTAGCAAGTCTAGATGCAATTGCAAGTCAACTGGTTCTCACCCCAGCGTTTACTTCTTCGGGAGCCCAGTCATTTGTGATTGCTGTTGATGCTCGCATGGAAGAGGTCTATTGGGCTCGTTATCGAATGACAGCAAATGATTTGCCCCAGCGGCAGGGCGATATTCATTTGACTGCCCCTGAGGGTGTTGATCTGACAAATATCGACTTTCTTGCAGGAAGTGCGATTGCAGAGTTTGGCGATCGCATCTTTTCTAGTATTCCCAAGCCCCTTGCCAATAGCCAAATTGATTCAAGCATTGGGGTTAACGGATCGGGTGTTTTAGCTTGTGCTCAGGATATGTGGAGCAAAGCTCTTCAACAAGACGTCCATTTACTTGAACCACTCTATATCCGCAATAAAGTTGCATTGACCTCTGCTGAGCGGAGTCAGATTCATGGTTGATGCTGTCAACGGCTTGCGGTCAAGCACGGAGGGCATAACAGAGCTTTCTTTTCTTCCAATGACTGTCACGGATTTAGATTCAGTCCTTGCTATTGAATCGGTTTCACACATACATCCTTGGACGAGAGGCAATTTCTCAGATTCCCTTGCTGCTGGGCATTGGGCTTATTGTGTCAGACCGCAATTATCAGATGCAGTTAAAGGCAGTTATTTAGACCCAGAGATTCTGTGGGCTTATTGCATCCTTTTTCCTGCGGTAGATGAATTGCATCTACTCAACATTACGGTTTCGCCAAAATTGCGTCGTTTGGGTATCGGCGTAAAAATGATGAATGCAATCGAGGGTGTCGCTGCACAGCAAAATATGCCCCGAATTATTTTAGAGGTCAGACCAAGTAATGAGTCAGCCTTAAAGCTCTACCAAAGACTGGGGTACGAGCAAATTGGCATACGTAAAAATTATTACCCGGTTGATGCCGCCAGTGGATTGCGTGAGGATGCTCTGGTTTTGGCTAAATCGATTAAGCTTGAGGCATGAACACAAGCACGAATTCCACCTTCCTTAAAGAGATGGGCATTACTGAATGGACATCACGTGATGCTATTTCTGATCAGCCCCAAGCTGTAGCAACCATGTCGCCTGTTGCTGAAGAAACTCAGGAAAGAAGATCTTTAGGAATATGGTGGTTTTTTGGCAATAAACCTCAAGGGGATGCAGAAGTGCTTTTTCAAAATATCATTCGTGTACTTGGCTTAAGTGCACACGAGTGGTCCTGGAAAAATCCTGCAGAAGTGTTCAATCCTGAACTATTGCCATCAGACGGATCCCCCATTGTTGCAATTGCGTTTGGTGGTTCTGCCGCTCAAAAATTATCTGGTGAACGCGATGGATTGCCAGAGCTGCGTGAAACTGTTTTGGCAATCAATGCAGATGGCGCGGAGGATTTACCGCTCATCGCAACCTTTGAATTAAATCAGTTGATTGCTAGGCCTAAGGATAAGGCGCTATTTTGGCAGGACCTATTGCTTGCTAAATCTGTCCTGCAAAATATTTAATCATTTTGCTTAGTGCTTATGCTCGCCAATTAAATGCATCGAGTCATATTCAGCCTGATTGGCTTTATGACGTTTGATAACTAGCCACATGATCGCGCTGACCGCGACACCAAAGCCAATAATCACAGCTTGGATCGGTGCATCCAGCCAAATTAATCCCGAGTAGATTAATAACATCATGAGTACGGAAATGTTCTCATTAAAGTTTTGTACGGCAATGGAATGACCTGCAGACATTAGGACGTGCCCGCGATGCTGAAGTAGTGCATTCATTGGCACCACAAAGTAGCCCGCTAACCAGCCTACCAGTATTAACAAGAAATATGCTGGCAGTAAATTGAGTGAGATCTCAAACTTGCCAATGGTCCAAATAGTTGTATTTGGCAGCATGTCTGAGTTGTAGATTGCCATGATGCAAACCACTAGACCCATGGCAATGCCATAAGGAAGGACTTTCAGGGAGCTACGGAGCGGTATGCGCCAAGCAGCCCAAACTGCACCTCCAGCAACGCCGACAGCGGAGATCGCCTGCAGGATGGCTCCTTGAGATAGAGTCATATGCAGGGCAACTTGAGCCCACTTAATGACAATAAATTGCAGCGTGGCGCCGGCACCCCAAAATAGCGTGGTGACCGCCAAAGAGATCTGCCCTAAGCGATCAGCCCAGAGGGTTTTGAAGCAGATGGAGAAGTCCTTTACCAGCTCGATTGGATTGGTTTTTTGGGACTCGTAACGTGCCCCAGTGTCAGGAATACGCAAATTAATAAGTGCAGCTAGCACATAAATCATCATGATGATGAGAATGGCAGACTCTGCAGCCGTATCAATGCTAGTTTCTAGAATCGGCATATCAAAACCTAAAAGGCTCTGCGACACGGATTTGCTAATCAGAACACCGCCTAGCACTGTCCCCAAAATGATGGAGCCTACAGTAAGCCCCTCAATCCAGCCATTGGCTGCAACCAGTTTTTCTGGGGGTAGCAGCTCGGTCAAAATGCCGTATTTTGCTGGTGAGTAGGCTGCAGCACCTAAGCCAACGATCGCATAAGCCAATAGTGGGTGGCTGCCAAACAGCATCACCACGCAGCCGATGAATTTAATCGTATTGGTAATAAACATGACATTGCCCTTGGGGCGGGAGTCTGCAAAGGCCCCCACAAAGGCTGCCAGCAATACATAGGAAAGAACGAAGAATAATTTGAGTAAGGGAGTCATCCAGGCCGGAGCGCTAAGCTGGACCAAGAGGGCGATTGCTGCAATCAGCAAAGCGTTATCAGCAAGCGACGAAAAAAATTGCGCCGCCATAATGATGTAAAAACTACGGTTCATTCGTACAATCTAGTCATTAATGTAATTAAAACATGAAAGGAGGGGTGGATATGTGCTCATCAGCTAGTCGGTTGATAAATAGACCAATTTTGGCAACTATACACACTGAGGCCTTTCATCATAATTTAAGTCGGATTCGAGAGCTCGCCCCTGAGTCAAAGATCTGGTCGGTAGTAAAGGCTAAAGCCTATGGCCATACTTTAGAGGCCGCATTTAAAGGGCTGGAATCGACCGATGGTTTTGCCTTGCTGGATATTGCAGATGCACAATGGCTAAGGGATCGTGGCTGGGAAGGACGCATTCTCTTGCTAGAGGGTATTTTTAATCAGCAGGAGCTGGATTTAGTGGCCGAGCTTCAATGTGACTTGGTAGTTCACAGTGAGAAGCAGGTCATCTGGCTTGAGGCCTTTAAGAATCATTCGGGCCACCCAATCAGCGTATTTTTAAAGCTCAATTCTGGGATGAACCGCCTTGGTTTTAGGCCTGATCAGTACCGCACCGCTTTTCATCGCCTTCATTCGGCCGGATATCACCTACATCACATGACCCATTTTGCCAATGCCGATCAGGTAGATCATGCACCATCCGTTGGTGAGCAAATGGAGTGTTTCGAGGAAACTATTGAAGGTCTGGAAGCGCCCACCTCTCTGGCTAATTCAGCTGCAATTTTATGGCACCGCAATGCACTGGGTGATTGGGTTCGACCTGGAATCATGTTGTACGGTGTTTCTCCAACCGGGGTTCATGCAGACATTATTCGAACGGAACTCCAGGCGGTCATGCAACTGCGGAGTGAAATCATCGATATTCAGGAATTAAAAAAGGGTGATCACGTTGGCTATGGTGGTCGCTATCAAGCTCCAGAGGATATGCGTATTGGTGTGATTGCCTGTGGCTATGCTGATGGTTATCCACGTCATGCGGAAGATGGCACGCCAGTTTGGGTTGATGGCGCTGATCCACAGGGTGATGGTGTGATTTGTCCAATCGTTGGTCGAGTTTCTATGGACATGTTGACGATTGACTTGCGTGAAGCACCTAATGCCAAGATTGGTAGCGTTGTAGAGCTATGGGGTAATGAAGTCCCGGTAGATGATGTAGCTCAGATGAGTGGAACTATTGGCTACGAGCTTATTTGTGCATTGGCGCAAAGGGTGCCGGTGGTCATCAAGTAATGCAGTGCTACTTGATGAAACCCACTTTCGTTTTTTACTTATTCCAGATTTGCCACCAACGACGTTCTTTTTGAACGCGTTGGCCAGTAATCATCATTTGGCTGTCTGGGAAATTGAGCTTAAATACACGCAGAGAATCATTACTCAGATCAGTCATGCCTAATTTCTCGTAAGACTTCGTAAGTAGATAGAGCGCTTCTTCAACGGCTGGCGCACGATCGTAATCACGAATCACAAGCTGCGCTCGATTGGCTGACGCTAGATATGCACCACGCTGATAGTAATAACGAGCCACGATCACATCTGCTTCGGCTAGTGAGTTCACGATGTAGCGCATTCGATCTAAAGAGTCAGGCGCATATTTACTGTCAGGGAAACGCTCAACCACCACTTTGAAAGACTCAAATGCTTCTTTGGCTGCTTTTGGATCGCGCTCACTCAAGTCTTGCCCGGTAAATTTACCGAGCCAACCTAAATCATCATTAAAACTAATCAAGCCCTTTAGGTAGTAGCCGTAGTCTAAGTTAGGGCTACCTTGATGCAGTTTGATGAAGCGATCAATCGCGACTTGAGCCTGAGCTTGTTCTTGGCCTTTCCAATAGCAATAGGCTGCATTGATTTGTGCTTGCTGAGAATAGGGGCCAAATGGGAAGCGACCCTCTAGTTTTTCAAAGTACTTGCCGCACTTTGCATAATCAGCATCTTTTAATTTGTCGGTTGCTTCCGAATACAGTTTTGTCTCAGACCAAATATCAGAATCATCTTTTGATCCATCGCTGCCTGCACACCCACCGAGGACCAGGCAGGCTGCACTAGCCCCAACAAATAGTGAAATGAGGGATTTTCTGGAAGATGCCCTAATAGTGGCAGCAAGCCTTAAACTGGCGTCTGTAATAACGTCCGACATAACTAAAAGGCTCTTTAAGCGTGGCATTGCCGCATACTCCCGATTCGAATCCCATTGATTATATCGATGATGAGGATTTCATTGCCCTAGAAGTTCCTGCTGAGGTCAGCGGAGAGCGCTTAGATAAGTTTCTTGGGGGTGCTTTACCTGATTACTCCCGCAATCGACTCAAAGCTTGGGTTGAGGCTGGGGCAGTCACGGTGGATGGAAAAGTCACCAAAGTACGCCATTTACTGCGCGGAAGCGAGAGTATTAAGGTGTTTCCACAGGAAATGCCCGAACAATTTGCCTTTGCCCCGGAAGATATTCCCCTCGATGTTGTCTATGAGGATGATTCCATCATTGTGCTTAATAAACCCGCTGGACTTGTCGTACATCCAGCCGCTGGAAATTGGACGGGAACCCTATTAAATGGCCTGTTATATCGTTTCCCAGAGCTAAAAAATTTACCAAGGGCTGGAATTGTCCATCGCTTAGATAAAGATACGTCTGGACTGATGGTCGTAGCTCGCACGGATGTTGCGCAAACCTCACTAGTAAGACAGCTTCAGGAGCGAACTGTTGGGCGGCGCTACCTTTCTTTAGTTTGGGGTGATGCGCCTTCTCAGGGCAAGGTATTGGCAACCGTAGGTCGTGATCAGCGTGATCGCCTCAAAATGGCTGCTGGCTCCGCCCAAGGTAAACCGGCTGCCACTCTGTTCCGACGCTTGGCCAAAGGGACTTTTTTAGAATGTCCAGTTGCCTTGCTGGAATGCCGCCTGGAAACTGGCCGCACCCATCAAATCCGTGTACACCTCGAATCCTTGGGTTTTCCACTCTTGGGTGACCCGGTTTATCGCAAAAGAACGCCTGGAGCAGCAAAAACATTACCCTTTAGTCGTCAGGCTCTGCATGCTTATGCCCTCAGTTTGCAGCATCCATCGACACAGGATGTGATGACCTGGTTTAGATTGCCCCCTCAAGATTTAATGAATTTGCTGCCTCTGCTTGGAATGAGTGAGGCAGACCTACCTAAAGAAGATGCCTTAATGACATCCATCAAAAATGATCAGCGCAATTCAGCAGATTGAGCCAACTTGGCTTGTACCCAAGCAAATTCAAGCTTTTTGTACGACTCGGAATGGTGGGGTTAGTAAACCTCCTTTTAATAGCCTTAATCTCGGGCTGAATGCTGGCGATGATGTGGACGATGTGGTGCAAAACCGCAGAGCCTTACGATCACACCTTCCTGCCGAGCCAGCTTGGCTTAAGCAGATTCATGGCACTACAGTGAGCACTCCGGCCTCAAGAAGTGCTTTGCTTAGTGAGCCATTTGAAGCGGATGCCTCTGTTACCAATATTCCAAACGAGGTACTGGCCATTCTAACGGCCGATTGCATGCCGGTATTGTTCTCAAGCAAGAATGGTGATGTTGTTGGGGCAGCTCATGCTGGCTGGCGAGGTCTCAGTGGCGGAGTTTTAGAAAATACCATTCGGGAAATGCGTCATTTATCCCCGGACCTGCTACCAAAAGATATTGTGGTGTGGATGGGTCCTGCAATCGGACCTACTGCATTTGAGGTCGGCGAAGATGTGCTGCAAGCGTTTGCCGGCCAATCTCATGCTATTTTGTCCGAGGCATTTAAATCTATTGCTGGTAGTCCTGGAAAGTATTTAGCCAATTTATATCTACTCGCTCAGGACCGTTTACGTTCTGCTGGCATTGAGAGGGTATATGGCGGCGACTTTTGCACATCCAGTGATTCAGTAAATTTCTTTTCCTATCGGAGGGATAAAGTAACCGGTCGATTCGCTTCCTTAATTTGGATCGCGGGCAAGACTCCATCTTCGGGTTATTACTAGCTTAGCCCTAGGGCTAGGGTTAGTGCGTATAACCCTTACAGCCTGATAGTTGGAGAATGAACTTAATTAATTAACGAGATCATTATGTTTGCAGGTATGAATACGGGTGTTGCGCCATCATTGGCACCGCACCACATGGCATTAATTCCACCAGAACGTTTGGCGGAAATTCAAAAGGAATATTTTTCGGAGTTTTCTCAACTCGCAACGAATCCCGAGGCAATTGAAGTAAAAGATCGTCGCTTCTCTGGTAAAGCGTGGCATTCATCTTGGAGCAAGATGATTGCAGCAACCTATTTGCTGAACTCTAAACATCTCATGGCCCTTGCTGAGGCTGTGGATACTGATGAAAAAATGAAGGCAAAAATTTTGTTCACTACAGAACAAATGATTGATGCTTTATCCCCTTCAAACTTTATTGCTACCAATCCTGAGGTTCTTGAAAATATTATTAACACCCAAGGGCAATCTATTCAAAACGGAATAGTGAACTTGTTGGGCGATTTAAAAAAAGGCAAAGTATCGCTGACTGATGAAAGCGCTTTTGAAGTTGGTAAGAATATTGCAACCACTGAAGGCCAGGTGGTTTTTCGCAATGATCTCTTTGAGTTAATTCAGTACACACCCTTAACTGAAACAGTGTATGAGCGCCCATACTTAATGGTGCCTCCTTGTATTAACAAATACTATATTTTGGATTTGCAGCCAGATAACTCCGTGGTCCGTTACATGGTGGAGCAGGGTCACACTGTTTTCTTGGTCTCCTGGAGAAACCCCGACGCATCGATGTCCAAAGTAACTTGGGATGACTATGTTGGCGATGGCGTCATCAAGGCGATTGAGGTTGTTAAGGATATTGGCGCTGCAGATCAGATTAATGTTCTCGGATTTTGTGTCGGCGGCACTTTAACCTCTACCGCATTAGCAGTATTGGCAGCACGTAAAAAAGATTATGTTGCAAGCTTAACTTTGCTCACCACTTTATTGGATTTCACTGACACCGGAATTCTGGATGTGTTCATCGACGAAGGTATGGTCAAGTTGCGCGAGACCACCATTGGTGGTGAGGGCGGCCACTTTGGGATGATGTCTGGTCTGGATTTAGGAAATACATTCTCTTTCCTGCGTCCAAATGATTTGGTTTGGAATTATGTTGTTGAAAATTATTTAAAAGGTAATTCACCACCCCCATTTGATTTGCTCTATTGGAATGGCGACTCAACTAATCTACCTGGCCCAATGTATTGCTGGTATCTACGGCATACCTATCTACAAAATGAATTAGTTAAACCAGGCAAGCTTACCGTTTGTGGTGAAAAAGTTGACCTAGGCAAGATTACAGCTCCAGCGTATATCTACGCATCGCATGATGACCACATTGTGCCGTGGAAATCTGCCTATGAATCTACCCACATCCTGAAGGGTAAGAATCGATTTGTCTTGGGTGCATCAGGCCATATTGCTGGCGTGATTAACCCACCAGCAAAGAACAAGCGCCATTATTTTGAAAATAATAAATTGGCAACGACTGCAGATGAGTGGTTAGCTGCAGCAAAAGAGATCAAGGGTAGTTGGTGGCCTAACTACGCTCAATGGTTAGAACAGTTTGGTGGCAAGAAAATTAAAGCCAGCAAAACGTTCGGTAATGCACAGTACAAAAAACTAGAAGCAGCGCCTGGTAAGTACGTGAAAGAAAAAGTATCCGCTGCTCAATAATATTTTCATAAGGGGTAAGACATGTCTCAAAAGATTGCATACGTAACTGGTGGTATGGGTGGTATTGGTACCGCTATTTGTCAGCGCCTCTCCAAGGACGGCTTTAAGGTTATCGCAGGTTGTGGCCCAAATTCACCGCGTAAAGATCGCTGGCTTGGCGAGCAAAAAGCTTTGGGTTATGACTTCATCGCCTCTGAAGGTAACGTTTCTGACTGGGACAGCACTGTTGCTGCTTTTGATAAGGTAAAGGCTGAAGTAGGTCGTGTTGACGTTCTCGTAAATAACGCTGGTATTACTAAGGACAGCGTATTCCGCAAAATGACTCCTGAGCAATGGAAAGCGGTGATTGATACCAACCTCAATTCTTTATTTAATGTGACTAAGCAAGTGGTCGATGGTATGGCTGATAACGGTTGGGGCCGGATTATCAATATTTCTTCTGTAAACGGCCAGAAGGGACAGTTTGGTCAATCCAACTACTCCACTGCAAAAGCAGGCTTGCATGGATTTACGATGGCCTTGTCACAAGAACTAGCCTCTAAAGGGGTAACTGTAAATACAGTGTCTCCTGGTTATATCGGTACTGATATGGTGAAGGCTATTCGTGAAGATGTTCTCGAGAAGATTGTTGCTGGGGTTCCTGTTAAGCGCTTGGGCACTCCGGAAGAGATTGCTTCGATTTGCTGCTGGATTGCCTCTGATGATGGCGGTTATGCAACTGGCGCTGACTTCTCCTTGAATGGTGGCCTGCATACTGGTTAAACCCATCAAAAATGCAGTTTTAGTGGTCTGCTCATCGGCATATTTACCTTTAGGTCAAACTAGGGATAAACTATGCCGATGTTGCATTGCAGTAATGAGAGTTAGGAAAAAATACATGGCCACACGTTCCAAAAAAGCCGGCGACAGCCGCTTGATCAAGAAGTATCCCAATCGTCGTTTATATGACACCCAAACCAGCACCTACGTCACGCTGGCCGATATCAAAAATTTAGTAATGGCAGGCGATGCATTTAGCGTTGTTGATGCAAAAACTGAAGATGATTTAACTCGCAATATCTTGCTGCAAATTATCTTGGAAGAGGAGGCTGGTGGTGCCCCGGTTTTTTCAACTCAAATGCTTTCTCAAATCATTCGCTTCTATGGCAACTCCATGCAAGGCTTGATGGGTAGCTATCTTGAAAAGACCATGCAATCTTTCGTGGATATTCACAATAAGCTAGGTGACCAAACTCAGGGCTTAGGTGCAGGTAGCACGCCCGAAGCATGGGCCAAGATGATGAATTTACAAAACCCGATGATGCAAGGCTTGATGGGCAACTACATGGAGCAGAGCAAAGACTTATTTGTGAAGATGCAAGAGCAAATGCAAAACTCCCCAACGATATTTAGTGGCTTCCCATTTCCAGGTCAGCCTAATAAGACAGAAAAAGAATAGTTGTGGCGGGTAAAGTTGGTTTTGTTTCCTTGGGATGCCCCAAGGCATTGGTTGATTCTGAACTCATTCTCACTCAATTAAGTGCTGAGGGTTACGAGACTGCTAAGGATTATTCCGGCGCCGATCTTGTTGTTGTTAACACCTGCGGCTTTATCGATTCTGCTGTTGAGGAGAGCCTTGCTGCAATTGGCGAAGCTTTATCAGAAAATGGCAAGGTGATCGTTACTGGGTGCTTAGGTGCTCGTAAAAATGCCGATGGTAGCGACCTTATTCAGAGCATCCACCCCAAGGTTCTAGCCGTTACAGGCCCGCATGCCACTCAAGAAGTAATGCAGGCGATTCATCTGCACCTACCAAAACCGCACGACCCGTTTACTGATTTGCTTCCGCCAATAGGTGTGAAGCTCACACCAAAGCATTATGCATACCTCAAGATCTCCGAGGGCTGTAATCACCGTTGCACCTTCTGCATTATCCCAAGCATGCGTGGCGATCTGGTTTCACGTCCTATTGGTGAAGTGCTGCTTGAGGCTAAAAAATTATTTGAGTCCGGCGTAAAAGAATTATTGGTTGTTTCTCAAGATACGAGTGCCTATGGTGTTGATATTCAATATCGCACTGGTTTTTGGGATGGCAAACCTGTTAAGACTCGTATGTTTGATTTAGTAAATGCTTTAAATCAAATTGCCAGAGAGCATCAGGCTTGGGTTCGCCTGCATTACGTGTATCCCTATCCGCATGTTGATGATGTTTTGCCATTAATGGCAGAGTTTTCTGATCATGGCTATGGCGTGTTGCCTTATTTAGATATTCCTTTGCAACATGCGCACCCAGATGTGCTCAAACGCATGAAGCGTCCTGCAAGTGGAGAAAAGAATCTAGAGCGCATACAAGCATGGCGGGCTGCATGCCCAGATTTAGTTATTCGCAGTACATTTATTGCAGGCTTCCCAGGCGAAACCGAGGAAGAGTTTGAGTACTTGTTGAATTTCCTCGATGAGGCTCAAATTGATCGTGCCGGTTGTTTTGCCTATTCACCTGTTGATGGTGCAACAGCCAATACCTTGGATAACCCAGTTCCGGAATCCTTGCGCGAAGATCGTCGCGCTCGTTTTATGGCTAAGGCTGAAGAAATCTCCATAAAACGCCTTGCTAAAAAAATAGGCAAGCGTATTCAGGTCATCATTGACCGAGTAGATGAATCCGGTGGAATTGGTCGAACCATCGGTGATGCCCCTGAAATTGATGGTTTAGTGCGGGTTTTACCCCCAAGCAAGCCCTCTAAGCGTTACCGTACCGGTGAAATCATCAAAGTGACGGTGATTAGCTCCCAAGGGCATGACCTAATAGCCGAAACTTGACTATTAGAATAAAAATAGTGTTTTGGCTTTTTATTTGGGTCAATATTTTGCCTATTTAGGCACCGTAAAGGGGATTAATATGAGTCGTGATGTCGTTGTTTTGAGTGCTGTCCGTTCAGCAATTGGTACTTTTAATGGATCACTGAGTAGCCTTGAGCCATCAGAGCTCGGCGGTATGGTGATGAAAGAAGCGGTAGCCCGATCTGGAGTTGATCCAGCCTTAATTAATTACGTTACTGTAGGAAATACCATTCCTACAGATAACCGTTATGCCTATGTTGCACGCGTTGCCTCAATCCAGGCTGGTCTACCAATGGAATCTGTTGCGATGGCCTTGAATCGTTTATGCAGCTCAGGCTTGCAAGCGATTGTGACAACTGCCCAACAAATTATGCTGGGTGACTGCGATTACGGTATTGGTGGCGGTGTTGAAGTGATGTCACGCGGTATGTATGGCTCACCAGCAATGCGTAGCGGTGCTCGCATGGGCGATACCAAAATGATTGACTTGATGGTTTCTGTCTTGACCGATCCATTTGGCGTTGGACATATGGGTGTTACTGCTGAGAACCTCGTTGAAAAATGGAAGCTGACTCGTGAAGAGCAAGATGCTCTAGCCGTCGAGTCACATCGTCGCGCAGCTAATGCAATTAAAGAGGGTCGCTTTAAGTCTCAAATCGTTCCAATTACTATTAAAACTCGCAAGGGTGATGTGGTGTTTGATACTGATGAGCATGTCAAGCCAGACACCACGATGGAAACTTTGGCGAAGATGAAAGCAGTCTTCAAAAAAGAAGGTGGTAGCGTTACTGCAGGTAATGCTTCAGGTATTAATGATGGCGCAGCATTCTTTGTATTGGCTGATGCTGATACGGCGAAGAAGGCTGGTCATAAACCAATCGCTCGCTTAGTGTCATATGCTGTTGCTGGCGTACCGAACCACATTATGGGCGAAGGCCCAATTCCAGCAACCAAGATTGCTCTCGAGCGTGCTGGCCTGAAATTAGATCAAATTGATGTGATTGAATCTAATGAAGCATTTGCTGCACAAGCCTTGGCTGTTACTAAAGGCTTGGGCTTAGATCCAGCTAAGACCAACGTGAATGGTGGCGCGATTGCATTAGGTCACCCAATCGGTTGTTCTGGCGCTGCAATTGCCACTAAAGCTATCCATGAATTACATCGTGTTCAGGGCAAATATGCTCTGGTCACAATGTGTATTGGCGGTGGTCAGGGTATCGCAACTATTTTTGAGCGCCTGTAATCAGCGTTCATTTACTGCCCTAGCTTAAGCAAGTGCTTTAGTTAATTAGCAGTAAAGCAGCATCCAAGCCGACTCGGTCAAAAGCCGCGTCGGCTTTTTCTTTGACAATCGGTTTTGCGCGATAGGCGATGCTAATACCTGAGCCATGCATCATTGGTAAATCGTTAGATCCATCACCCATGGTGATGGAATGTTGCTTTAGGCAATTCATGAGCGTGCAGGCTTGCTCTAGATAGGCGCTCTTAGCTGCGCCATCAACGATATCGCCAATCACTTTACCGGTGAGCTTGCCATCAATAATTTCCAGGGTGTTAGCTTGGGTTTGTTTGAAGCCCAATTCCTTTTGGAGTTTTTCAGTAAAGAAGGTAAAGCCACCAGAAACTAGGAGCGTATAAAGACCCTTTGCATTTGCTCCAGCTAATAATTCAGCGGCGCCAGGGTTAGGGCGCAAGCGTTCTTTATAGACTGAATCCAATACATCAGCGGATACGCCTGCTAACAAAGCAACACGTCTACGCAAACTTTCTTTAAAGTCTTTGATTTCGCCACGCATTGTGGCTTCAGTGATTTCAGAGACCGCAGCCTTTTTACCTGTGAAGTCAGCAATCTCATCAATACACTCAATATTAATCAGGGTAGAGTCCATATCCATGGCCAACACCTTTACCGCATCAGCCTTAAATCCCGGTGATAGAAAAGCCAAATCTGTATTGTATGTGGCGGCGATATCGCGCATTGCAACTCTTGCCTCAGGCAATAAGTTTTGAGAGCAAGTCCAGCGCGCAGTGAAATATTTTGATGGTGATGGTTCTAGCGTGAGCTGAGAAATTTCTAGCCCTAGAACTTTGGCATGCGCATTGAATGCAGCATTTAAATCTGTTGGTATTTGGGTATTCGCAAGCGCTACAAGAGTAAGGTGGCTAGACATGGGTATTAAGTAATCAGAAATTAGTTAACGTGAGCAGTATTGAGTACTGCGGATTCATTGAGGCTTCGGAGAATTTTCCGGATTTGGTCTAGACGTTGCTCTAGTTTCTCAAAATCTTTTTCTTTCTGGGGAAGAATTTTTAACTTATCTTGACCATTTAGTTGAATGTATTTTGATGACTGAATTAACTGAATGATCTTCATTGGGTCAATTGGCGGATTAGGAATAAATTGAATCTGAATTGAGCTTGGGCTCGCATCAATCTTCTTAATGCCAAAGCCACTCATCTCCAATCGTAGGCGGTGAGTTTCATAAAGTGATTTAGCTTGGTCTGGTAAATCACCATAGCGGTCAACTAGCTCTTCACGCAATCCCATGAGCTCGGAGAAGTCGTTTGTGCCAGCAAAGCGCTTGTACATCGAGAGACGCTCATGGACATCAGGGCAGTAGTCATTTGGGAAGAGGGCAGGCACGCCTAGATTGACGTCAGTTGTAGCTTGAAGTGGCGATAGGAGATCAGGCTCTTTACCGCTGCGGAGGGATTTAACGGCGCGATTGAGCATCTCGGTATAGAGCTGAAAGCCAATTTCATGAATCTCACCAGACTGTTTGTCGCCCAATACTTCTCCTGCTCCCCGAATCTCTAAATCATGCATTGCTAAATAGAAGCCCGAGCCTAATTCTTCCATTGCCTGAATGGCATTCAAACGTAATTGCGCTTGCTTACTGAGTGCCTCAGGGTCTGGCACGAGCAGATAGGCATATGCTTGGTGATGAGATCGACCAACACGACCACGTAATTGGTGTAACTGCGCCAAACCAAACTTATCTGCGCGATGCATGATGATGGTATTAGCAGTGGGAACGTCAATACCAGTTTCAATAATGGTGGTGCATAACAGGATATTGGTTCGTTGAGTCACAAACTCACGCATGACGGATTCCAATTCGCGCTCGTGCATTTGACCATGCGCTACGCTGATGCTTGCTTCTGGTATTAGCTCTTGTAAAGCATGCTTACGGTTCTGAATCGTTTCAACTTCGTTATGTAGGAAATAAACTTGGCCACCACGCTTAATTTCGCGAAGTACTGCCTCACGAATGACGCCGTCACCTTCGCGACGCACAAAGGTTTTGATAGCCAAACGCTTCTGGGGTGCTGTAGCAATAACAGAAAACTCACGTAGGCCTTCCATCGCCATACCCAGTGTTCTTGGAATCGGCGTAGCAGTCAGAGTCAGAATATCCACTTCGGCGCGCAATGCTTTAAGCGCATCCTTTTGACGTACACCAAAACGATGCTCCTCATCGACAATCACTAATCCCAAATTGGCAAATTGAGTTTCTTTTGATAGCAGCTTATGTGTGCCAATGATGATGTCAGCCTCGCCTTTAGCAATGGCTTCAAGTGCTGCATTAATTTCTTTAGTAGTTTTAAAGCGTGAAAGCTCAACAATGCGTACTGGCCAATCGGCAAAGCGATCTTTCCAGGTGGCAACATGCTGTTCTGCGAGGAGGGTGGTCGGCGCTAGGATGGCTACTTGCTTACCACCCATTACTGCAACAAAACTGGCGCGAAGAGCAACCTCGGTTTTGCCAAAACCCACATCTCCACACACCAGTCGATCCATTGGAGTGCCACTGGTCATATCGCCGATGACTGCTGCAATGGCATTAGCCTGATCTGGTGTTTCTTCGAAGCCAAAGCTTTCTGCAAAAGCAGCGTAATCATGGGCCGAGAATTCAAAGGCATGACCTTTACGTATCGCTCTTGCAGCATACAAGCTCAGTAGTTCGGCAGCGGTATCTCGAATTTGTTGCGCAGCCTTACGTCGTGCTTTATCCCACTGTCCAGACCCTAATTGATGCAGTGGCGCCGAGTCGGGATCAGAGCCTGCGTAACGGGTGACCATTTGCAGCTGTTGTACCGGTACATACAGAGTCGCATCTTTGGCGTAAACCAAGTGCAAGAACTCTTCAAAAATGGGCTCTTCTTTGGGTGGCGCTAAATTGAGTAGTACCAATCCTTGATAGCGACCAATGCCATGATCAGAATGCACCACAGGATCACCAATCTTGAGCTCGGATAAATCCTTAAAGAGCATATCCGGATCGGCGCTCTCACTTTCTTTTCCTTTACGTCGTTGACGCGCAGTAGTGGTAAAGAGCTCTGCTTCGGTAACAACAATGAGGTTTGCAGCTGGCCAAGTAAAGCCGTTAAAGAGTTGGGCTGTAACTAATCCAAAAAGTGAATCACTCTTAATGAAATCAGCTATGCCTTCAAAGCCCTCTGGCTTTAATGGGTAGAGTGGTTTGCCATTTAGTCCTGCAACAGAATTACTCTCTTCAAAGAGTTGGCGTATAGATTCTTTTCGACCATTGCTATCACTACAAATGACTATGCGCACTTTCTCTTGAGAGACTAAAGCGCGCAGACGATTAATAGGGTCGGCATCACGGCGGTGCACTGCTAAATCTGGTACGGCTAAAAATTGCGGCGCTTCTTTGCTTTCTTTGTCCGCCTCTTTCTCTAATGCCAAACGTGCGTTGGGTTTAGCCGCTGTAAAGAATTGATCGACATCCAGAAATAATTCTGCGGGCGGAAGAATGGGGCGATCAAGATCATGCTTTAAGAATTCATATCTAGAAAGCGTATCTTTCCAAAAACCCTTGATAGATTCTTCAACATCACCAATATTCACCAACCAAACAGGATCACCTGAGCGGGGGAAATAATCAAAGACGGTAGAGCACTCATCAAAAAAGAGAGGGAGATAGGATTCAATACCTGCGCTGGGAATACCCAGGTTGGCATCTTTATAAATCGAGCAACGCGTTGGATCACCCTCAAATACTTCGCGCCATCTGCCACGGAAGGCCGTACGTGAAGCATCATCAAATGGAAACTCATGCCCAGGTAAAAGACGAACCTCCTTAACGGGATAGAGGCTGCGCTGGGTATCAGGATCAAAAGCCCGAATTTGCTCAATCTCATCACCAAAGAGATCTAGGCGATAAGGCAGGCTTGAACCCATCGGAAATAAATCAATCAAGCCACCGCGAATACTGTATTCACCTGGGCGCATCACGGAGCTGACAGGGTCGTAACCAGCCTGTTGTAACTGAAGTTTTAGTGCAGCCTCATTGAGCTTGTCACCTTGTCTAAAAAAGAAGGTGTGGCCCGATAGGAAATTTGGCGGACCTAATTTTTGCAGTGCTGTAGTAATAGGCACCAAGACAATGTCGCAGCTACCATTGAGTAATTCATAAAGGGTGGCTAAACGTTCGGAGACTAAATCCTGATGCGGTGAAAAATGGTCATAGGGCAGGATTTCCCAGTCGGGCAACAGGCGCGTCTTCAGTTGCGGCGCAAAAGCGGGGATTTCTTCTAAGAGACGCTGTGCTTCCTGTGCTTGAGCACAGAAAATTACCATGACTGAGAATTCAGATCGATATCGAAGGGCAGATTGGGCAATTAATGCAGCATCAGAAGACCCAACCAAGCCTGAAAAGGTAAAGCGCTGCCCAGCCCGCGGTGCAGGTATGGGGGGTGCTAGTTTTAATGCATCAGACATCTGACCTCATTATAGAATCAGGTGTGCACGCTGGAAACCTATCTTCTCAGGCTTTACCGCAATGCCACGCTGTGTTACCCACGGCCGGCACAGGATCAAGGCTTGGTGGATCTTTACCAAAACAGTTTCAGGAGTTGGCAGGCAAACCCATGCTGGCTTATGCCTTAAATGCCTTTGCTGCTACCCCAGAGATTGCCTCCATTTGGGTGGGGGTTAGCCCGGGTTTCATCGATAACCCCATCTTGGGCTCACTTTCGAATAAATCCGCATCTATTCAATTTCTTGCAACTGGTGGTCCAACTCGCCAAGAAACCGTCAGAAATACCCTTGCAGCTATGCTCAAGGCAGGCGTTCCAGAGAATGACTGGGTTTTAGTCCACGATGCAGCACGACCTGGAATTTCTCCTGAACTCATTCAAAAACTGATTCACGCTGTCACTGTAGCTGGTGAGGGTGGCCTCTTGGCAATGCCGCTGGCCGACACCTTAAAGATGGCCGATGCCAATTCAGCAATTGCTGGCAATCCCAATAGATCGATGAAGACGATTTCTAGAGATCACCTTTGGCAGGCTCAAACACCGCAGATGTTTGGTTTAAAGCGCCTGCATGATGCAATTGATGAGGGTATTCGTCTGGAGGCCGACATCACGGATGAGGCGAGTGCAATGGAGCTCTCTGGCTCTAGTCCATTATTAATAGAGGGTGCCACTCGCAACTTCAAAGTAACCCACCCAGCAGATTGGGATTTGATGCAAACCATTTTGCGGGCAAGCACTAAATAAGCTCTCAGAACCTATCAAGACAACTTAATGACTTCAAGCACACCCCAAATCCCTCAGTTCCGTATTGGTCAAGGTTATGACGTTCATGCCCTTGTTGAAGGTCGAAAACTTATCTTGGGTGGTGTGCATGTCCCCAACGAAAAAGGCTTACTTGGTCATTCCGATGCAGACGCTTTGTTGCATGCCTTAACCGATGCACTACTAGGAGCTGCTGGCTTGAATGACATTGGCCAGCTATTTCCAGATACCGATCCTCAATTTAAGGACATGGATAGCCGTATTCTGCTGAGAGCTGCCCTCCAGAAGATTCAGGCTGCTGGATTTCAGGTTGGGAATGTCGATGCGACGATTATTTGCCAAAAGCCCAAATTGGCCACTTTTTTGCCCGAGATGGTACGCAATATTGCGTCAGATTTGGCCGTTACACCAAGCCATGTCAACCTGAAGGCCAAAACCAATGAATCCCTTGGGCACTTAGGCAGAGGTGAGGGTATTGCAGTCCATGCTGTGGCTTTGCTCTATAAGGCTTAAATATCTTCTAAAACCGCTAAGCATTGTAGAATTACGGTCTTTAGAGTGAAGCTTCAGCTCGGTAGTGTTTGCGGAATTCGCGCGAGGATGGCGAAATTGGTAGACGCACCAGGTTTAGGTCCTGACGCCAGAAATGGTGTGGGGGTTCGAGTCCCCCTCCTCGCACCACAAGATTGCTACTTGGCTTGGGCTTCACATATCCGATTTTCAATTAAGAGACGAGAATGGCTGTGCAGATAGAAAATTTAGGTCAGTTAGACCGCAAAGTGACCTTAGAGTTCGCTCGTGCCGATTTGGCTAAGGCAAGAGAAACCCAATTGGCTAAATTGGGTAAGACTATGAAAGCTCCAGGCTTCCGTCCAGGCAAAGTGCCTAAGAATATGGTTGAAAAGCAATACGGTATGCAAGTGGATTTTGAGCTGCAGTTCGATAAAGCTCAAGAACTCTTCTTTGAGTTGGCTAAAAAGGAAAATATCCTTTTAGCCGGCCAACCACGCCTTGACCCAAAATCAGAATTAGACGCAGACAACATTGTGTTTGATGCCTACTTTGAAGTGTTGCCAGAAGTGAAGATTGGTGACTTCAGTACAGCAGAAGTGACTAAGTACACAACCGATATTTCTGATGCAGAAATTGATCGCGCATTAGATGTATTACGTAAGCAGCAAGTTCATTACCACCCACGTGGTGAAGCCGGTGCACATGGTGATGGCGGTGCAAATACTGCCGCCCAAGCTGGCGACCAGGTTGTAATCGACTTCGTTGGCAAGATCGATGGCGTTGAATTTGCTGGTGGCAAAGCTGAAAACTTTGAATACGTTCTTGGTGAAGGCCGTATGCTCCCAGAGTTTGAGGCTGCTACATTGGGCCTCAAGGCAGGTGAGAGCAAGACTTTCCCATTAAGCTTCCCAGCGGATTACCACGGCAAAGATGTCGCTGGTAAGACTGCCGATTTCACTATCACTGTAAAGTCAGTCAATTGGGCGCACCTGCCAGCAGTTGATGATGCTTTCGCATTGTCCATGGGCGTTGCTGAAGGTGGCGTTGCCAAGATGCGCGAAGAAGTAAAAGAAAATTTAGAGCGCGAAACCAAACGTCGCATTACTTCCTTGTTAAAAGGTGAAGTAATGGAAAAGCTCAACAGCCTTTGCGAGCTCGATGCACCAAAGTCTTTGGTTGCTCAAGAGCAAGAGCGTTTAGTTGAGTCTGCCCGTCAAGACTTGATGCAGCGTGGCATTCCAAATGCTAAAGATGCTCCAATTCCTGCTGAGATGTTTGCTGAGCAAGCTATCAAGCGTGTACGCCTTGGATTGATATTGAGCGACTTGGTTAAGCAGCAAAACTTGGCTGCTACAGCTGATCAAATTAAAGCTGAGATTGATGAGCAAGCTGCTACTTACGAAGATCCAAAAGAAGTGGTGCGTTGGTTCTATAGCAACCCAAGCCGCCTCAAAGATATCGAGAACTTGGTATTGGAAGATAACGTGATTAA
Organism: Polynucleobacter sp. AP-Jannik-300A-C4; assembly: GCF_018688335.1. Classification (NCBI taxonomy): domain Bacteria; kingdom Pseudomonadati; phylum Pseudomonadota; class Betaproteobacteria; order Burkholderiales; family Burkholderiaceae; genus Polynucleobacter; species Polynucleobacter sp. AP-Jannik-300A-C4. Next base: position 963,800 of record NZ_CP061316.1, read on the forward strand.
GTATTTCACTTCGCAAGCTAAAGTGATTGATAAAGCGGTTACTTTCGAAGAACTCAGCAAGCTCAATTAAGTATTTAACAAATAAAGGCCTGATCACATGAACCAGAATCATTTCCAGTCTGAGAATCTAGAACCCCAAGGTTTGGGTTTAGTTCCCATGGTGATTGAAACCTCTGGTAGAGGTGAGAGGGCCTATGACATTTACTCTCGTTTACTAAGAGAACGGGTTGTGTTCTTGGTTGGCGAAGTAAATGATCAAACTGCAAACTTAGTGATTGCCCAGTTGCTATTCCTTGAGAGCGAGAACCCAGATAAAGAAATCTCTCTGTACATCAACTCTCCTGGTGGTTCTGTATCTGCTGGATTGGCGATCTATGACACCATGCAGTTCATCAAGCCACACGTAAGTACTTTGTGTATGGGTATGGCTGCCAGCATGGGTGCATTCTTATTATGCGCAGGTGAGAAGGGCAAACGTTACGCATTGCCAAATTCACGAGTCATGATTCATCAGCCATTAGGTGGCGCACGTGGCCAAGCTTCTGATATTGAAATTCAAGCTCGTGAAATTCTTTACTTGCGTGAGCGTTTGAATAAGATTCTCTCTGAACGCACTGGCCAATCTATTGAAACAATTGCTAAAGACACAGATCGCGATAACTTCATGTCTGCAGATCAAGCTCAAGAGTATGGCTTGATCGATAAAGTTATCGACAAACGTCCTTAATCACTACTTCTCATTTAGACGGCCATCTTGAGCGATATCAATACCACCAATAGCGCAGATAAAGTTTTGTATTGCTCTTTCTGCGGCAAGAGCCAACATGAAGTGAAGAAGTTGATTGCTGGCCCGTCTGTTTTCATTTGTGATGAGTGCATCGATCTCTGTACTGACATCATTCAAGAAGAGCTTTCTAAACTTCCCAAAGTTGAGGGCGATGACTCTTTGCCAACACCGCATCAGATTCGTGAAAATTTGGATCAGTACGTTATTGGCCAAGATCATGCCAAGAAGACATTGGCGGTTGCGGTCTACAACCATTACAAGCGTTTGCAGTACTTGCCAAAACCTAAAAAAGAGAAGCTCGATAAAGACGGCAAAGCTGTCGAATCAACCGATAAGAAAGAGTCTAAAGTTCCTGCCAAGGCTATGGTTGATGGTGTTGAACTAGCAAAGAGCAATATTTTGCTAATTGGTCCGACTGGCTCCGGCAAAACTTTATTGGCTCAGACTTTGGCTCGAATGCTTGATGTGCCCTTTGTCATGGCTGACGCAACCACACTAACTGAAGCAGGCTATGTTGGTGAAGACGTTGAAAATATTATTCAGAAGTTGTTGCAGGCTTGTGATTACAACGTTGAAAAAGCCCAGCGTGGCATTGTTTACATTGATGAGATCGATAAGATCTCCCGCAAATCAGATAACCCATCCATTACTCGTGACGTATCAGGCGAGGGTGTTCAGCAGGCCCTGTTAAAGCTGGTGGAAGGCACAATGGCCTCTGTTCCGCCTCAAGGTGGCCGTAAGCACCCAAATCAAGATTTCTTACAAGTTGATACAACCAACATCTTATTTATCTGTGGCGGTGCTTTTGACGGCCTGGAAAAGGTCATTCAGCAGCGTACCGCTAAGACTGGCATTGGATTTAATGCCACGGTCCCCGGTAAAGATGATCGTGGCGTTAGTGACCTCTTAATTGAGGTTGAGCCAGAAGATTTAATTAAGTTTGGTCTGATACCTGAATTGATTGGTCGTCTGCCGGTTGTAGCAACTCTAGCCCAATTGGATGAAACAGCCTTAATTCAGATCCTGACAGAGCCTAAGAATGCCTTGGTTAAGCAATATCAAGCGCTATTGACAATGGAAGGCTCTGAGCTTGAGGTTCGCCCAGCAGCATTGTCAGCAATTGCCAAGAAGGCTATTGCACGCAAAACTGGTGCACGTGGACTGCGTTCTATTCTTGAGGGTTCCCTCATGGATGTGATGTATGACCTGCCATCTTTAAAGAATGTTCAAAAGGTGGTCATCGATGAGAGCACTATTTCGGAGGGCGGAAAGCCCATTCTGGTCTACAAGCAGGGTGACGAATCTACAGAAATGAGCAAAAAAGCCTAATTTTTAGTCTTTTTTGCTGTTTTCACAGGGTTTTTGCTCACTTTTTGCATATTTCCCCCTTGTTTTTCGCTTGGCGACACCCATATAGGTAGTATCCTATTCCTAAATTATGTCCGTATGTAGTGGTGCGGCATTTTTAGAGATTTTTACGGAATGACTATTTTGGAGGATTTGCCCCATGCCTGGCCACTTATTACTACCCTCTGAACCTATTCAACTTCCACTTCTCCCATTGAGGGATGTCGTGGTGTTCCCGCACATGGTTATCCCGTTGTTTGTAGGGCGACCAAAATCAATCAAAGCCCTAGAAGCCGCCATGGAAACTGGCAAAAATGTGCTTTTAGTTGCTCAAAAGACAGCTGCCAAGGATGAGCCTTGCGTTGAGGACCTCTACGAGGTCGGCTGTATTGCCAACATTCTGCAAATGCTGAAGTTGCCAGATGGCACTGTTAAGGTCTTGGTTGAGGGTGTACAACGCGCTGAAGTAAGTCAAGTCGAAGATAGCTTGGGCTACTTTGCCTGTGAGGCAACCCCAACTCCTATGTCAGCGTTAGATGCACATGAAACTGAAGCATTGCGTCGTGCCATCATGGCGCAGTTTGATCAGTATGTAAAACTGAATAAGAAAGTTCCTCAAGAAATTCTCTCTTCATTGGGCGGCATTGATGACCCAAGTCGTTTAGCAGATACGATTTGCGCTCATCTTCCAGTCAAGCTTGAGCAGAAGCAGCGCTTGCTAGAGATGACTGACGTGATTCAGCGTTTAGAAAGTCTCTTGGCTGATCTTGAGAGCGAGATCGACATCCTTCAAGTTGAGAAACGTATTCGTGGACGCGTAAAGCGCCAGATGGAAAAGAGTCAGCGCGAGTACTACCTGAATGAACAAGTTAAGGCTATTCAAAAAGAATTAGGCGAGGGCGAAGAGGGCGCTGATCTCGAGGAGCTCGAGAAGCGCATTAAAGCCGCGCGTATGCCTAAGGAAGCATTGAAGAAGGCTGAGTCTGAGTTGAAGAAACTTAAGCTGATGTCACCAATGTCTGCTGAAGCGACAGTGATTCGCAATTTCATTGATACATTGGTAACGCTTCCTTGGAAGAAGAAAACCAAGATTAATAATGATTTAACTAATGCTGAAAAAGTATTAGATGAGGATCATTATGGTCTGGATAAAGTTAAAGAACGTATTTTGGAGTACCTTGCGGTTCAACAACGTGTAGATCGCGTCAAGGCTCCCATCCTGTGTTTAGTTGGCCCTCCAGGAGTTGGTAAAACCTCTCTGGGTCAATCTATTGCCCGCGCAACTAACCGTAAGTTTGTCCGTATGGCCCTGGGTGGCGTGCGTGATGAGTCCGAGATTCGTGGTCATCGTCGTACCTATATCGGCTCTATGCCCGGCAAAATTCTTTCTAGCTTGACTAAGGTAGGCGTACGCAATCCCTTGTTCCTCTTGGATGAAGTAGATAAGATGGGCATGGACTTCCGCGGTGATCCCGCGAGTGCCTTGCTGGAAGTGTTAGATCCAGAGCAAAACCACACATTCCAAGATCACTATGTTGAAGTCGACTTTGATCTGTCCGATGTGATGTTTGTTGCGACGTCGAACTCGTTGAATATTCCCGGTCCTTTATTGGATCGCTTGGAGATTATTCGTCTTGCAGGCTATACCGAAGATGAGAAGACTAGTATTGCGATCAACTATTTAATCCCTAAACAGATTAAAAATAATGGCCTCAAGAAAGACGAGTTGAAGATTGAGGAATCCGCTGTTCGCAGCATGATTCGCTACTACACACGTGAAGCTGGTGTGCGTTCTTTGGAGCGAGAGATTAGTAAGATTTGCCGCAAGGTAGTCAAGTTATTGCTACTGAAGAAAGAGGCTGCCCCAGTTACTGTGGATGCTGACAATCTCGAGAAATTCCTCTCAGTCAAGATGTATGACTTTGGTTTGGCGGCAAAGGAGAATCAAGTCGGCCAAGTTACAGGTTTAGCCTGGACTGAGGTTGGCGGAGATCTTCTGACAATCGAAGCAGCGGTAATGCCTGGTAAAGGTGTTATTACTCGCACCGGTTCGATCGGTGACGTTATGAAGGAGTCTGTGGAAGCGGCAAAAACTGTGGTGCGCTCGAGAGCAAGAGCTTTGGGAATTGCAGATGAAGCCTTCGAGAAGAAAGATATTCATATTCACTTCCCGGATGGCGCAACACCAAAAGATGGCCCGTCTGCCGGCATTGCAATCACAACAGCCCTCGTATCCGTATTTACTGGGATTCCAATTCGTTCTGATGTGGCGATGACCGGGGAAATTACCTTGCGCGGCGAAGTGCTTCCGATTGGTGGCCTCAAAGAGAAGTTATTAGCGGCACATCGCGGTGGCATTAAGTTGGCCTTAATTCCCGAGGAAAATGTCAAAGATTTGATCGACATACCGGATAACGTCAAGAATGCAATTGAAATTGTGCCGGTACGTTGGATTGATAAAGTTCTTGAATTAGCATTAGAGAGAAAACCAGTTGCTTTGCCTGATCCAACGCCAGAAGAACTAGCTAAACAGGCTGCTGAAGCTAGCAAGGCCAATGAAAAGATTTCTTCTGGAGAGGCTTTAAAGCATTGATGTCTAGGGGATATTTGAGGGATTTTGAGTCAAATTAAGTGGCTTATTTAAGTTCATTTTGATGAAGAATCTCTCTTATGTCCCCACACTAGGTTACAATCTCGTCTGTATTAAATTGGGGCGCTTAGCTCAGATGGTAGAGCGTCTGCCTTACACGCAGAATGTCGGCGGTTCGATCCCGTCAGCGCCCACCAGTTCCCCAAACCACCCTTCAGTTTCCTTTCTTAGGCTTTCTAGTTCCTCTAGACACCCAGCCTAGTACACTCGCGTTATTGACTTTATTTTCGAGCGATTAATCCATGTTTGATTCAGTACGTAAACACCGTAAGATTTTGCAGTTTGTACTCATGCTGTTTATTGTTCCCTCATTCGCATTATTCGGGATCTCAAGTTACTCCGAATTCATGGATAAGGAAACTGACTTAGTTAAAGTGAATGGCAACCCCATTACGCTCCAAGAAGTCGATATGGCGGCAAAGCGTCAAGCAGAGCGCGTTGGTGGAAATCTACAGATTGCTCAAAGCTTACCGTTTCGTCAGGCAATCTTGAACGAATTGCTGCAACAGCGCATCTTGGGATTTGCTGTGAGCGATCTGCGTTTACAGGTAGGAAAACAAGAACTTGTTAATAGCCTACAAATGATTCCGCAGATTCGTGCTTTGTATCGTGAAGACGGAAAATTTGATGATGCTCGTTTTAAACAGTTGCTGGCAAGCAATGGCATGAATGAAGAGCAGTTTTATGCCAGCCAAAGCTTTGACTTAAAAATTCAACAGTTAGTGAATTCGGTTGCACGTACGGAGTTGACTAACCCAAAACTGTCTCAAATTATTTTGTCCTTATATGAGACCGAAAGACAAGTTCAAACTTTGCAGTTCAATGCTAAAGATTATTTGTCCAAAGTAAACCCAAGCCCCGAAGAGTTACAAACCTTTTATGAGGCTAATGCCAAGCTATTCGAGCGCCCTGAATATATCGATGTGGAATACATCGTCCTGAAGGCTGATCCCAAAGAAGATTCGAAAGTGTTTAGCGAAAAGGCAGATCAGTTTGCAAACATCACTTACGACCAAGCTGATAGCCTGAAACCGGCTGCTGATAAATTAAAGCTCAGTATTCAAACTCAGAAGGGCGTAACACGTAGTGGTGCGCCTGGTGTATCCAGTGATCATCCATTGGCTAATCCTAAGGTGGTTCAGTCCCTCTATGGCGATGAGGCTCTTAAGAACAAGCGCAATACTGAGGCCGTCCAAACAGCGCCAGGTGTCTTTGTATCTGCCCGCGTTGTGACGCTACACCCAGCGCAAACTTTGCCTTTTAAAGAAGTTGCGGCTGAAGTGAAGCGCCAAGTTACTCAACGTGCTGCCGAGAAACTAGCCATTGCGGATGCCAGTGAAAAATTTCTTGCACTTGAAAAGGACCCGAAGAATGCTGCTGGTTTTGGAAGCGCTAGCTGGATCTCGAGAAATAAGCCGGGTAGCCTAGTAGGCGCTTCTATGGATGAGATCATGTCTGTTAACGCAAGCAAATTACCTGCCGTAGTTTCAGTGGCAAATCCCGGTGTAGGCACTACTATTTATCGCATTGACCAGGTTCGCCAACCAGCGGTCGTTGATGCTAAGGTGCGTAATGCGCAAGCACAACAGATTCAAGCATTGGCTGCACAGTCAGAATTTGCTGGTTTTATGGCTTACTGGCGCAATAGTGCTGGCGTTAAAGTCATTAACCCGCTCAAACAGGCAAGCTCGGGTAGTTAAATTTAAGGTAGCTTTTTTAGCAAGCTACTGTATGGGGCCATTGAGCCCCATACGTTTTGAAAGATAACGCTTTGTGCTTCAACATTTGGGTGTAAGCGATCCGCTTGAAATAATTCCGGCCTAGTGGCAACGCCTTCCAAGAAGAAGGGCAGCAACTCAATCCGCTCTTGTTTTGCCAGTTGCGCATAAAGCTCTTTAAATTGCATGGTGTAATTTTGACCATAGTTTGGAGGAATCTGTATGCCACAGAGCAAAACCTTGGCACCTGATTTCTTGCTCATCTGAATCATCTTGCGTAGATTCGTTTCTGTTTGATTTACAGGCAAACCACGCAAGGCATCATTTGCTCCGAGCTCTATCAGGACAATTCCCGGTTTCTTTTGATTTAATAGATTAGGGAGACGACTTAGTCCTCCTGAGCTTGTCTCACCGCTAATGCTGGCATTAAATACGCTCCATGGGCTCTTGTCCTTAATAAGCTGCCCTTCTAATAGGGTGACCCATCCACTTCCACGAGGCAGGCCATATTCGGCTGAAAGACTATCTCCTAAAATCAGGACCACCGGCTTGACCTGAGCCCAGGAAGAAATGCTCATTAAGAGGCAAAATAGACCTGTAATGAATTTATTACTAGTTAATAGTTGAATCCGCATTTTTCCATTCTAAGAAATTCCCACATGAACAAACAGTCTAATTCCATTGTTGCTGAGCGCGTGGGCAAGCTAGTAAACACTGCTGATGGCGACTTAGTCATTTTGCATGAACTCAGCTTTCAAATTGAGCAAGGCGAGAGTGTGGCGATTGTAGGTGCCTCAGGGTCTGGAAAAAGCACTTTGTTAAGTCTGCTGGCCGGTCTCGATCTCCCAAGTACAGGTCAGATATACCTAATGGGCCAAAACTTAAATCTACTAGATGAAGATGGTAGGGCCCGTTTGCGCGGCCAATCTGTTGGCTTTGTCTTTCAATCATTTCAGCTATTGCCGCATTTAACCGCCCTAGAGAATGTAATGCTCCCCCTGGAGATTGCTGGCGTTAAGCAATCTGAGGCAAGGCAGGCTGCCGCTGAGTGGCTCGATAAGGTTGGATTAAGTCTAAGATCAAACCATTTTCCAAAGACCCTCTCTGGGGGTGAGCAACAGCGTGTGGCTTTAGCTAGGGCCTTTATCAATAAACCAGCCATCCTATTTGCTGATGAGCCCACTGGGAGCCTTGATGAGGCAAGCGGAAATAGGGTGATTGAGCTCCTTTTTGAGCTGAATCGGGAGAATTCCTCAACCTTGGTTCTGGTGACCCATGATCCTGCCTTGGCCGCACGGTCAGGGCGCCAATTAAGCCTTCAGGGCGGTCGCCTAGCTTAATCAAAACCTTATAATCTTGGCATGTCATCATTCTGTTGCTTGCCCGGGGCAAATGCCCTTTCAGCCTTCCGCCAACAGCGACTTTTAGCTTCGCTCGCAGCCCAGGGAATCCAACTTGAGTCCATAGAGGCTCAATATCTTCATTTCATCTGGTCTGAGTCTGAACTCAATACCAAAGACAAAGAGGTGCTCGAAAGTCTTCTGACTTACGGACAAACTTTTGTGTCGCTAATCAAGGGTTCTGGTTCCTTATTTAGTAAAGCATCTGAGAAGCAATCTGCTATTGCCATACCGCGCTTTGGAACTGTATCTCCGTGGGCTAGTAAAGCAACCGATATTGCCCGCCAATGCGGTCTAGATGTTTTGCGCATTGAGCGTGGCGTTCAATTTGCATGGCAAAGTAAAAAATCCCTCAATGCACAAGAGGAACAATTGGTATTGGCAGCGCTTCATGATCGAATGACAGAGGCTGTGATTTCTGATGTGAATGAAGCCAGTGCCTTATATCAATCTCTGCCGGATCAACCTTTTGTACGCATCCCAGTTCTAACCGAGGGCAGATCTGCCTTAGATAGGGCGAACCAAGAGTTAGGCTTAGCGCTTTCTGAAGATGAAGTACTTTATCTTGTTGAGAATTTCATTCGCCTAGAGCGAAATCCAAGCGATGTTGAATTGATTATGTTTGCGCAGGCAAATAGCGAACATTGCCGCCATAAGATTTTTAATTCAAGCTGGACGATTGATGGCGATGATCAAGAGAAATCTCTATTTGCGATGATTCGCAATACGCATCAGCTTCAACCCGAGGGCACTATCGTTGCTTACTCCGATAACTCAGCAGTAATGGTCGGAGCTGAGTCAGAAACTTGGTCGCCAAAAGGTCAAGAACGTCGATATGAAAAAGACACGCGTCTAGTTCATACCTTAATGAAGGTTGAGACACACAATCACCCAACAGCAATCGCGCCATTCCCTGGAGCTTCTACAGGTGCTGGTGGTGAGATTCGCGATGAAGGTGCGACTGGTATTGGTGGGCGACCTAAAGCAGGTCTCACTGGTTTTTCTGTGTCCAACCTCAATATTCCTGGAACTGATTTGCCATGGGAATCAGAAAAGTACGGAAAACCTGAACGTATTGCTACGCCACTTCAAATCATGATTGATGGGCCATTGGGTGGCGCTGCATTTAATAATGAATTCGGTCGACCAATATTGGGTGGCTACTTCCGCGTTTTTGAACAAACTTTAGAAGGTGTTCGTCGCGGATATCACAAGCCAATCATGATTGCAGGTGGTATCGGTAACATTGATTCAATTCATACAGCAAAGAAGCAAATTAAAGCAGGCCACTTGTTTATTCAATTGGGTGGTCCTGGTATGCGCATTGGTATGGGTGGAGCAACCGGCAGTTCAGTTGCGACTGGTACTAACACTGCAGATTTAGATTTCGACTCCGTTCAGAGGGGTAATCCTGAAATGGAGCGCCGTGCACAAGAGGTAATTAACTCTTGTATTGCTATGGGTCAGAGTAATCCGATTGTTTCTATTCATGATGTGGGTGCTGGCGGTATCTCTAATGCATTTCCAGAGCTAGCAGATGGTGCTGGCTTAGGTGCACAATTTCAATTACGCAAAGTCCCACTTGAAGAGAGTGGTATGAGCCCAGCAGAGATCTGGTGTAATGAATCTCAAGAGCGCTATGTTCTCGCCATCGAAGCTAAAGATCTAGAGTTGTTTAAATCACTCTGTGAGCGTGAGCGTTGTCCATTTGCAGTAGTTGGTGAAGCAACAACTGAGCGTCAACTCCAGCTAAGTGATAGCAATGAAGTTTCTGGTAGTGATGCAGCGATGCCGATTGATATGCCGATGGAAGTATTGCTTGGCAAGCCGCCCCGTATGCATCGCGATGTGACGCGTATTCCGCAAGAGTTTGATGAGTTAAATGTCACTGACGCTGATCTTGCCCAATGCATTGCATGGGTTCTTCAACAGCCAACGGTAGCTAGCAAGTCATTCTTAATCACGATCGGAGATCGTACTGTTGGCGGCCTTAACGCCCGTGACCCATTTGTGGGGCCATGGCAAGTTCCTGTTGCAGACTGCGCAGTTACCTTGATGGATTACAAAGGCTATCGCGGTGAAGTGATGACGATGGGTGAACGCACTCCACTAGCCGTCATTGATGCACCAGCCGCAGCCAAGATGGCGGTAGGTGAGGCTATTACTAACTTATTAGCAGCAGATATTCACCGATTGGAAGACGTCAAACTTTCCGCTAACTGGATGGCCGCTTGTGGTGCGCCCGGCGAGGATGCCAAGTTGTATGACTCAGTTCAAGCGATTGGTATGGATTTATGCCCAGCACTGGGTATTTCCATTCCAGTTGGTAAAGACTCTTTATCTATGGCAACTTCATGGCAAGATGGTGATCAAGCCAAGAAAGTGGTTTCTCCAGTCTCACTCATTATTTCGGCATTTGCTGCAGTTCAGGACGTTCGCAAAACTACAACACCTTTACTAAAACTCAAAGATGAGTCTGGAGCAGCTCTAGAAACTGAATTAATTTTGATTGACTTAGGTCGCGGTAAGAACCGCATGGCTGGAAGTATCTTGGCTCAAGTTCTTAATCAATCCGGTAAGTCGGCTCCAAATGTAGATCATCCTGAAGATCTGCAGGCACTTGCTAATGCAATCATTGAGCTGCGTAAAGCAGATCAACTACTGGCATATCACGATCGTTCTGATGGTGGTTTATTTGCTTGTATTGCAGAAATGGCTTTTGCATCACACATTGGCATATCCCTCAATGTTGACATGATTGCAGTAGATATTGGTCAAGAAGCAGATTGGGGTGATGCTAAGAACTGGGCACAACAAGTTTCTGGTCGTCGCCATGAGCAAACCATGCGCGCATTATTTAATGAAGAGCTTGGTGCTGTAATTCAGATTCGTAAGTCTGATCGTGATGCGGTATTTGCGGTTTTGCGTAAATTAAATCTGAGTGCTTACAGTCATGTGATCGCTAAGCCTAATACCAATGGTCGTATTGAAATTTGGCGCGACGCTAAAAATATCTTTGCAGAGCCGCGTGAAGTTCTCCAGAAAATGTGGACAAATACCAGCTATCAGATTGCGCGCTTACGCGATAACCCAGATTGCGCAGATAGTGAGTTTGCACAACTCGATAACGTTGCCGATACTGGAATGTTACCAAAGCTGACATTTGATATTGCGGACGATATTGCAGCACCATTCATAAACAAGAATGCTGGACCTAAAGTTGCCATCTTGCGTGAGCAGGGTGTTAACTCCCACGTTGAAATGGCTTACGCCATGAACTGGGCTGGTTTTGATACCTATGACGTGCACATGTCAGATTTGCTTTCCGGTAAATCCAAGCTAGATGATTTCCGTGGGCTGATTGCTTGTGGAGGCTTTAGCTATGGAGACGTATTGGGAGCTGGTGAGGGTTGGGCAAAAACTATTCTCTTTAATGCTCAATTACGCGATCAATTCACCTCATTCTTTAATCGCCAAGATAGCTTTGCTTTAGGCGTCTGCAATGGCTGCCAAATGATGAGCAATCTCTCTGGAATTATTCCAGGTGCAGAGGCTTGGCCTAAATTTACCCGTAATCAGTCTGAACAATATGAAGCTCGCCTTGTGATGGCTGAGGTAATGGCATCGCCTTCTATCTTTACGCAGGGCATGAGCGGCAGTCAATTGCCGATAGCTATTGCCCATGGCGAGGGCTTCGCTAACTTTAGTCAACAAGGCAATCTAGAAGCTCTTCAAAAGCAGGGCTTGGCTACTTTACGGTTTGTGGATCACCAAGGCAAGTCAACTGAAACTTATCCAATGAACCCGAATGGTTCACCTGGTGGTTTAACCGGTGTCACTACACCCGATGGTCGTTTCACCGTAATGATGCCGCATCCTGAGCGTGTCTTTAGGGCTGTGCAGATGAGTTGGGCGCCAAAGGAATGGTTGGATACACCCGATGGTGCGAGCCCTTGGATGCGCTTATTCCGCAACGCTCGAGTCTGGGCAAAATAGTTCGTGTCAGATTTATCTATGGCGATGGAGCCGGTGACATTTTCTGAGAGCGGTGGGGTACGCTATTTACACTTTGGTAGCGAATTAATTCAGGGTGCGATGCGTATCCGTGATCCGGATGAAATCTATCTGGAATACAACCAGCAAATGATGGCTTGGCTACTCTTTTTGGAAACTAAGCCAGGAATGCGTATTGCTCAACTAGGCTTGGGTACTGGTGCTCTCACAAAGTTTACGCATCGCTATTGCCCAGCAGTTAAAACTACTGTTGTTGAACTTAATCCAGCCGTGATTGTTTCTGCTAGAAGCATGTTTTTCACGCCAGATGATGATCGCCGCTTAGAAACTTTGCAAGCTGATGCAAAAGCTTTTGTACAGAGCGCCAAGCATCAGGGTCACTTCGATGCAGTACAAGTGGATCTTTATGATGCGATTTGTGATGGCCCGGCAGCTAGCTCTCTCGACTTTTATAAGGGCTGTTACGACATCCTGAAATCGCCTGGCGTGCTAACTGTGAATTTATTCTCCCGCCATAAGAGTTTCGATATTAACTTGAACAATATTTGTGAGGCATTCGATAATCGTGTGCTGCTCTTTCCAGAGTCTCATGATTGCAATGTAGTTGCGATTGCTTTCAAAGGCCCGCAATTAGATGTTGAGTGGAAGGAAGTCTCCAAGCGTGCCAAATTGATTATGGAAAAAACAGGTTTACCTACCAATACATGGGCATCTGGCTTAAACCGTGAAAATGCCAATCAAGAGAATAAACTCCGTATTTAATAAAACCAGAATAAGAAAAAGGCGATCAACCGATCGCCTTTTTTATTGCCCCAACTTCAGGGCTGCTAATGCTTAAATTGTTACTGTGTCAGCAACATCGCTGAATGACTTAATCTTGTCAAAGTTCATGTACTTATAGACTTCACCAGATTTAGCGTTCAATGACTCAACTTGCTCGAAATATTCCTGTGGAGTTGGCAGGCGACCTAAGAGTGCAGCAACGGCTGAAAGTTCAGCAGAAGCTAAGTACACGCGTGTATCGATACCTAAGCGGTTCGGGAAGTTACGAGTTGAAGTAGAGACTGCTGTGGAGCCTTTACGGATCTGCGCCTGGTTACCCATACAGAGTGAGCAACCTGGAGTTTCCATGCGAGCACCTGTAGCGCCCAGAATGCCGTAATAGCCTTCTTCGGTCAAAATCATCTGGTCCATCTTAGTTGGAGGCGCCACCCATAAGCGGGTAGGCATATCCTTCTTGCCCTGAAGAACTTGTCCAGCTGCACGGAAGTGACCAATGTTGGTCATGCAAGAGCCGATAAATACCTCATCGATTTTCTCACCAGATACTTCAGATAAGAACTTCACATCATCCGGATCATTAGGGCAGGCCAAGATTGGCTCTTTAATTTCGCTCATATCGATTTCGATCACTTCGGCATAGTCTGCATCTGCATCAGCCTTAAGCAAATCCGGTTTAGCAATCCAAGCTTCCATCGCCTTGATGCGACGACCTAGAGTGCGCTTATCTTCATAGCCATTTGCAATCATCCACTTCATCAAAGTGATGTTGGAGCGCATGTACTCAATGATTGGTTCTTTACTTAACTGAATAGCGCAACCAGCGGCAGAGCGCTCAGCAGAAGCATCAGACAATTCAAAAGCTTGCTCAACTTTGAGATCAGGCAAACCTTCAATTTCTAAAATACGGCCAGAGAAAATATTCTTCTTGCCTTGTTTTTCAACAGTAAGCAAACCTTTTTTAATTGCATACAAGGGGATTGCATTAACCATATCGCGCAAAGTGATGCCAGGCTGCATTTTTCCTTTGAAGCGAACCAAGACTGATTCAGGCATATCCAATGGCATAACACCGGTAGCTGCAGCAAATGCAACTAAACCAGAGCCAGCAGGGAAGGAGATACCGATTGGGAAGCGAGTATGACTATCGCCACCAGTGCCGCAGGTATCAGGTAGAAGTAAACGATTCAACCAGCTATGAATCACGCCATCACCTGGACGTAATGCAACACCACCGCGGTTAGTCATAAACGCTGGCAACTCATGGTGTGTACGAATATCAACTGGTTTTGGATAAGCGGATGTATGGCAGAAGGACTGCATGACTAGGTCAGCAGAGAAGCCTAAGCAAGCCAAGTCCTTTAATTCATCACGGGTCATAGGGCCAGTCGTATCTTGGGAGCCGACTGTAGTCATGTGTGGCTCGCAATAAGTGTCTGGGCGTACGCCTTGACCTTCTGGCAATCCACAGGCACGGCCAACCATCTTTTGAGCCAAGCTGAAGCCTTTTTTATTATCGGGCGGGCTAACAGGGATACGGAATTCTGTAGAAGCTGGCAAGCCAAGCGCAGCGCGCGCTTTAGCTGTGAGGCCGCGGCCGACGATCAAAGGAATGCGACCACCTGCACGAACTTCATCCAAAATGACTGGGGACTTGAGTGAGAAAGAAGCGATTTCTTTACCATTCTTAAATGCTTTACCTTCGTATGGACGTAATTCAATTTCATCGCCCATATTCATATCTGAAACATCGAGCTCAATTGGCAATGCACCAGCATCTTCCATGGTATTGAAGAAAATTGGAGCAATCTTGGTGCCTAAGCAAACACCACCAAAGCGTTTGTTCGGTACAAATGGAATATCTTGACCCGTCCACCACAATACGGAATTGGTAGCAGATTTACGTGAAGATCCTGTGCCAACAACGTCTCCAACGTAAGCAATTTGGTTGCCTTTTTTCTGGAGAGCTTCAATTTGCTTCATTGGGCCGCGAACACCTGCCTCGTCTGGCTCAATGCCTGGACGTGGGTTCTTCAACATAATGGTTGCATGCAGTGGGATGTCTGGACGACTCCATGCATCAGGGGCTGGAGATAGGTCGTCGGTATTAGTTTCACCAGTGACTTTGAATACGGTGAGCTTCATGCTCTCTGGGACGGCAGGGCGGCTTGTAAACCATTCTGCATTTGCCCAGCTTTGTAGCACTTCTTTGGCTTGTGCATTGCCTTTTTCTGCTAATTCCTGAACATCATGGAAATAGTCGAACATCAATAAGGTTTTTTTCAAGGCCGCTGCTGCAGTAGCTGCACACTCAGAGTCAGAGAGCAATTCCACTAAAGGCTTGATGTTGTAGCCACCAAGCATTGTTCCCAGGAGCTCTGTTGCCTTGATGCGAGAAATCAAAGGAGTTTTCTCGGTGCCCTTAGCAACAGCATCCAAAAACTCTGCCTTTACTTTAGCTGCCTCATCAACACCTGCAGGCACGCGATTCGTAATGAGCTCAACTAACTCAGCCTCTTTTCCCTTAGGAGGATTTTTCAGTAAGCCAACGAGTTCGGCTGTTTGATCTTTAGTTAGTGGGAGGGCTGGAATTCCAAGGGCTGCGCGTTCGGCAACTTGGGCATTGTAGGCTTCTAGCATCGTGTTTCCTATTGGGTAAGAGTTATCAACAGTAAGGCTAAGCAGGGCTTGTTTCCCTTTACATCTATTGTAATTGCTAATTCATGTCTTATATAAGACTTAATTATCAAAATTCATCAAAATGCTCAAAAAACAGGCAAATTACGATATGTATGATGGATTGCAAAAGATTTAAGCAATTTTCCTGATGTTGTAAGGGGTTATTAGGAGTTGTTTAGAGAGATTTGAAATCACAAATAAATGCCCAATAGGAAGAAAAATGGGCTCAAAAACTATCTAAAAATTGAATAGCAAGCTCTGGAGCTTGGATGCAGTTGGATGAGGAAAGAATTTATGCCTACAGAGTAGCTATCGTTATAATTACTGTTTCCAACAGAGCTTAAGCGATGACCAAATACGTTTTTGTCACTGGTGGTGTGGTTTCTTCTTTAGGGAAAGGAATCGCAGCTGCCTCGCTTGCCGCGATTCTTGAATCCCGCGGCCTGAAAGTCACCCTCCTAAAATTAGACCCTTATATCAACGTTGACCCTGGGACCATGAGCCCACTTCAACACGGTGAAGTCTTCGTAACCGAAGATGGCGCTGAAACTGACCTCGATCTTGGGCACTATGAGCGCTTTGTCTCTGCAAAGATGCGCAAGAGTAATAACTTCACGACTGGCCAGATTTATGAGTCCGTGATCAGTAAAGAGCGTCGTGGCGAATATCTTGGTAAAACCGTCCAGGTAATTCCTCACATTACGAATGAGATTCAAGCATTCGTAGAGCGTGGCGCAAAAGCGAGCCATGATGGCAATGCTGATATTGCGATCTGTGAAATCGGCGGAACGGTAGGCGACATTGAGTCTTTGCCGTTTCTTGAGGCAGCGCGCCAGATGAGCATTCGTCTGCCAAGACACAGTTGCGCCTTTGTACACCTCACTTTGGTCCCTTACATTGCTAGTGCCGGGGAGTTAAAAACAAAACCTACTCAGCACTCGGTACAAAAGTTACGAGAAATCGGCATCATGCCGACCGTACTGTTATGCCGTGCGGATCGTCCCATCCCAGAAGACGAGCGCTCTAAGATTTCCCTGTTCTCTAACGTGCGTGAAGAGGCTGTGATTTCAGTATGGGACGTTGATACCATTTACAAGATTCCCGAGATGCTTCAAGCGCAGGGAATGGATGATTTAATTTGTCGCGAACTTGATATTGAAGCTAAGCCTGCGGACTTATCCGTTTGGGCAAACTTGGTTTATGAGTTAGCCAACCCACAGCACGAAGTAACTATTGGCATGGTTGGCAAGTACGTTGAGTTAACCGAATCTTACAAGTCTCTTATTGAAGCTTTGCGTCATGCAGGCATCCACAATCACACACGCGTCAATATTAACTATATTGATTCCGAAGTCATTGAAAAAGATGGCGTAGATTGTCTGCAGAATTTAGATGCTATTTTGGTCCCAGGCGGTTTTGGTAAACGCGGCACCGAAGGTAAGATCGCTGCCATTCGTTATGCCAGGGAGAATAGCGTTCCGTACCTTGGTATTTGTTTAGGTATGCAGTTGGCTGTGATCGAGTTTGCTCGCCATGTTGCCAATATTGCTCAGGCTAACAGTACTGAGTTTGACCCAGATACTGAGAGTCCAGTAGTTGCTTTAATTACTGAGTGGGTTGACCGTGAAGGTCGTGTTGAGAAGCGTACTAACGATTCTGATCTAGGTGGAACTATGCGCTTAGGTTCCCAACGTTGCCCTGTAAAAGCCGGTACCTTGGCACATGAAATCTACGGTCCTGAGGTAAATGAGCGTCATCGTCACCGCTATGAAGTAAATAATCTTTATGTACCGCGCTTAGAAAAGTCTGGCTTGATTATTTCTGCTAGAACACCAAACGAGTCTTTGCCTGAAATGATGGAGTTACCAAACTCTATTCATCCGTGGTTTTTTGGCGTGCAATTCCACCCTGAATTCACTTCAACACCGCGCGACGGCCATCCATTATTTTCTGCGTTTATTAAGGCGTCCTTAATTCATCAAGCCGCTGCTCAAGAGCAGGCAGCCTAGGAGATCGTCATGAGTGCATTTAAGTTATGCGGTTTCGATGTTGGTTTAAATCAGCGCTTCTTTTTGATTGCTGGACCTTGCGTCATTGAGTCAGAGCAATCTGCCTTAGATATTGCTGGCGAGCTTAAAGAAATTACCACCTCGCTAGGCATCCCATTTATCTACAAATCTTCTTTTGATAAAGCCAACCGTTCATCTGGAACCTCTTTTAGAGGTTTAGGCATGGAGAAGGGTCTTGAGATTCTAGCCCGTGTGAAGCGAGAAATTGGTGTGCCAGTATTGACCGACATTCATGACATTAGCGAAATTGCGCCGGTTTCAAAAGTGGTTGATGTGCTTCAGACGCCAGCTTTTCTATGCAGGCAAACTGATTTCATTCGTGCCTGTGCTCAAAGTGGTAAGCCAGTGAATTTCAAGAAGGGTCAATTTTTATCCCCTCATGAAATGTTGAATGTCATTGATAAAGCTCGTGCAGCTGCAGTAGAAGCAAATCTTCCAGATCAATTTATGGTCTGTGAGCGTGGTGCCTCATTTGGCTACAACAACTTAGTTTCTGATATGCGTAGCTTAGCCATTTTGCGTGAAGCAAAGGCTCCAGTTGTGTTTGACGCTACCCATTCAGTTCAATTACCTGGTGGTCAAGGCAATGCCAGTGGTGGGCAACGCGAGTTTGTGCCAGTGCTGGCCCGTGCCGCCGTTGCAGTTGGCATTAGTGGCTTATTTATGGAGACACATCCAGATCCAGCTAAAGCGCTTTCAGATGGTCCGAATGCCGTACCACTCAATCGTATGAAAGAGTTGCTTGAGTCTTTGGTGGCGATTGATTCGGTTGTTAAGAAGCCTGGATTATTTTTAGAAGATAGTTTCAAGTAACACCCCAAATTCATTTTTACTTAGGAGAAGGTGCATGAGCGCCATTGTTGACATTATCGGTAGAGAAGTTTTAGATTCACGTGGAAATCCCACGGTTGAGTGCGATGTCTTGCTTGAGTCTGGTGTTATGGGGCGTGCAGCAGTTCCTTCAGGCGCTTCAACTGGTTCACGTGAAGCCATTGAGCTTCGCGATGGAGATAAAGAGCGTTACTTAGGCAAAGGCGTTCTTAAGGCCGTTCAGAATATTAATATTGAGATTGCTGAATCAATCTTAGGTCTTGATGCAAGTGAGCAAGCATTTCTTGATCACACCTTAAATGAATTAGACGGGACTCATAACAAGGCCCGCTTAGGTGCTAACGCGACTTTAGCTGTTTCTATGGCGGTAGCACGTGCAGCCGCAGAAGAAGCTGGCTTGCCTTTGTATCGTTATTTTGGCGGATCAGGCGGTATGCAGTTACCAGTCCCAATGATGAATATCGTCAATGGTGGTGCGCATGCAAATAACAGCTTGGATATCCAAGAGTTTATGGTGATGCCTGTCGGCGCTCAAAGTTTCCGCGAAGCCCTTCGTTGTGGCGCTGAAATCTTTCATGAATTGAAGAAAATCATCGGCGCACAAGGTATGCCAACCACCGTTGGTGACGAGGGTGGCTTCGCTCCGAACTTTAAGAGCAATCAAGAGTGCCTGCAGACGATCATGAAGGCCATTGAAGGCGCCGGCTATCAAGCAGGTGAGGATGTCTTATTGGCATTGGATTGTGCTGCTAGTGAGTTCTATAAAGATGGCAAGTACCACTTATCTGGCGAAGGTTTACAGTTAAGTTCGAGCGAATTCTCAGACTACCTCGGCAACCTTGCTGATCAATTCCCAATCGTGTCGATTGAGGATGGTATGCATGAGAGTGACTGGGATGGATGGGCTGACATCACTCAAAAATTGGGTAAGAAAATCCAATTAGTTGGTGATGATCTCTTTGTTACCAACACGCGCATTCTTAGAGAGGGTATTGAGAAGGGTATTGCCAACTCCATCCTCATTAAGATTAATCAGATTGGTACATTGACTGAGACCTTTGCTGCAATTGAAATGGCAAAGCGTGCTAATTACACTGCAGTGATTTCTCATCGCTCCGGTGAAACAGAAGACAGCACAATTGCTGATATTGCTGTTGGCACCAATGCTGGCCAGATCAAGACTGGTTCTTTGTCTCGATCTGATCGTATTGCCAAGTACAACCAGTTATTGCGTATTGAAGAAGACTTGGGTGATGTTGCAAGCTACCCAGGAAAATCAGTTTTCTACAATCTCAAGCGCTGATCATTGGCTAGCTTTTAGTCTATGCGTATCGCCATCTACTCAATGCTGTTATTGCTGATTGCAATACAGTACCCACTCTGGTTGGGAAAGGGTGGATGGCTCAAGGTTTACGAAATGGAGAGGCAACTCGATTTGCAGAGGGCTAAGAATAGCCTACTCAGCTTGCGCAATGCCAAACTCACTGGTGATGTTAAGGATTTAAAAGAGGGCACTCGGGCAATTGAAGAGCGTGCTCGCGTTGAACATGGCATGATCAAGGAAGGCGAGTTTTTTGTACAAATTTTGCCAACTGAAAAACCCACTACAAATGATGCGGATGGCGTAAAGCCAACAAGTGCTAAACGCTAGTCCTGCATCCTAATGTCCGCTTGATGGCGGTCTTGTTGCGTCTGCTAATAAATCCGTCTTAAAAACTTGTCTGCAATCTACGGCGTCAAAGCGATAGGCTTTAGAGCAGAAATCACACTCGGTCTCTACAGCACCTTGCTCTGCAAGAATGCTTTCAACTTCCTCTTCGCCCAGCATTCTGAGGACATCAGCCACCTTGGCCCGAGAACAACGGCAACCAAAGCGAACAGGGCGAACTGGGAAACTCCGAACACCACTTTCTGTAGACTCTTCTAAAAAGAGACGGCGTAAGATGGTTTCGGGTGAAAGAGTTAGCAATTCTTCATTAGTGATGGTCTCACCAAGAGTCTGAATTCTGGTCCAACCTTCAGCGGCAAGTTGCGGGTCTAGGTGGGCATGACCTCCGGAGTCAGGCAAGCGCTGCAAAAGTAATCCACCGACATGGGTGTCGTTTGAAGCTAGCCAAATACGGGTGTCTAGCTGCTCTGAATTCTGCATGTACAAAGCGATGGCTTCAGCAGCGCTCGTAACAGGCTTAATAATCGTGCCACGATGTTCCTGGAGTGCCACAATGCCTTGATAGGGAGCTTGACCAGGCTGGCGATCAGAAGGGTCAAGAGTAATCACCAGGCGCCCAGTATTGTCAGCATCCAGCAATTCACCTAGTGTGGCGTTGGGGTCAATACTATCCGCCTCTACGGAGAGCTTTACTGTAGCGCGCATAGTCAAATCAGACTTACATTCAACCACGAGAAGCTGAATTGGACCTTTACTCTGAGCTTGAATAATCAAGGTCCCATCAAATTTAAGGCTGGCGCTTAAGAGGGTTGCTGCACCCACGAAGTCACCTAGCATTCGTCTAATAACAGGCGGATCATTCCGACGCTCCAAAACAGCCTGCCAGGCACTGCTTATGGAAACAATTTCCCCGCGGACTGGGGCGCCATCACACATAAATACAAGTAATTCGTTCATAGGTGAAAGTATCCACTTTTTTCAGAATTGAGTCCTAAATGGCAAATTTCTAGGCTGACCTGAGATAATGTCATTTATGCAAATACGTACACGATTCGCCCCTAGTCCAACGGGCTTTATTCACTTGGGCAACCTCCGCAGCGCTTTGTATCCGTGGGCTTTTGCACGCCACAACAAAGGCGACTTCATTTTACGCATTGAGGATACGGATTTAGAGCGCTCCACACAGGAAGCAGTCGATGTCATTATTGAAGGTATGGCGTGGCTTGGTCTGGATCTAGATGAGGGTCCGATTTATCAAATGCAACGCATTGATCGTTATCGTGAAGTTGTTAAGCAGATGTTAGAGGCTGGGCTTGCCTATCCTTGCTATATGAGCGAAGAAGAGCTCAATAAACTACGCGATCAACAGATGGCTAATAAAGAAAAGCCTCGCTATAACGGTCAATGGCGCCCGGAGCCAGGAAAAATTCTGCCAGCAATACCCGAAGGTATTTTGCCGGTTATTCGCTTTAAGAATCCCATAGGTGGATCCGTTATCTGGGAGGATGCCGTCAAAGGCAAAATCGAAATTAGCAACGATGAGTTAGATGATCTGGTGATAGCCCGACCGGACGGGACGCCGACCTATAACTTCTGCGTTGTTGTAGACGATCTCGATATGAATATCACTCACGTGATTCGTGGTGATGATCACGTCAACAACACACCGCGCCAAATTAATATCATGAAGGCGCTGGGCGGAACGCCCCCGGTATATGCCCATTTGCCGACAGTTCTCAATGACTCTGGTGAAAAAATGAGTAAGCGTAATGGCGCTATGAGTGTGCGTGATTACCAAAAAGCAGGGTATTTGCCTGAAGCCATTCTGAATTACCTCGCAAGGTTAGGGTGGTCTCATGGTGATGCGGAGATCTTTACTAAAGAGCAGTTTGTGAATTGGTTTGATCTAGACAGTCTTGGTCGCTCACCTGCACAACATAACCCTGAAAAATTACTTTGGCTTAATCATCAATATATTCAGAATACTGATCCTGCTATCTTGGCAGAGGCGACCAAGCCATTCGCTCATGAGTTAGGCATTGATACAGAAAAGGGTCCAGACTTTGTGCAGGTAGTGGGGCTTCTTAAAGATCGTGCGAATACGCTCATCGAAATCGCAGAAGGCGCTAAGCTTTTTTACCTGCCTGCACCAGCTCATAGTGCAGAACAAATTGCCGCAAATATCCCTTCTGAAATTATCCCCGCGCTAAAAGATTTGATCGAAGCAGTTAAATCAGCGGAGCACACAAAAGCGGCTTATGGACTGGCTTTTAAAGAAGTTTTAGCTAAACATCAGATCAAAATGCCAGCCTTAGCAATGCCTGTCCGCTATGCTTTATTTGCGACAACGCAGACCCCGGCGATTGATTCTGTCATGGTTGTTTTGGGCAAGGATGAGGTCGTACAAAGGCTTTCCAAGGTCGTCTAGAGCAGAATTTGCTCCCTCCTACAAAAATAGGATAAAATCTTGGATTGTTTTGAGTGTCTTGTAGATTTTTAGCGAGATTACGGGGGTATAGCTCAGCTGGGAGAGCGCTTGCATGGCATGCAAGAGGTCAGCGGTTCGATCCCGCTTATCTCCACCAAGCATTTAAAATAGCAGTATTAGTTTTTGCAGTAGTCCAGGTCCCCATCGTCTAGAGGCCTAGGACATCACCCTTTCACGGTGAGTACGGGGGTTCGAATCCCCCTGGGGACGCCAAATTTTTTGGCTAGTTGTGGGTAGTAAGTAGTGACACAAGTAGCACTCGCTGTATTGGAGCGGTAGTTCAGTTGGTTAGAATATCGGCCTGTCACGCCGAGGGTCGCGGGTTCGAGTCCCGTCCGCTCCGCCAATAACAATAACTAAGGGCCTTTGGCCCTTTTTTATTTTTTACTCCTATTAGTAAGAAAGTCTTGCATAGGTTGTTTTCTTCGAAGCTTCAATCGCTTGGCCTAGAGTAATAATCCCACGCTCTTCTAACAGAGGAACTAGTTTCAAAAATACTTGCGCTGTAGCGACTGCATCAGAGCATGCATTGTGACGGTGCTCAATTTGCACGCCTAAGAGCGCCATACTGGATTCTAGGCTGTGAAGAGGCTGATTTGGGTAGGCTACTGCTGAAAGTAACAGGGTATCAATAACAGGTTGCTTAAATACAATGTGGGTTGATTGTTCTTTTAACTGCAAAAACCGCATATCAAATGCAACGTTATGACCGAGCAATACGCTACCCTCGCAAAACTTATAAAAAATAGGTAGCACCTGATCAATCGTGGGCTTTCCCTCCACTTCTGCTTGGCTTATCCCATGAATCTTGATGCTCTCTGAAGAAATTGATCTCCTCGGGTCAATGAGGGCCTCAAAGGTTTCATTCGTATGAATGTTTCCATTGGAAACTTTAAGTGCGCCAATTTGAATGATTTCATCACCATGACTTGGTTGTAAGCCCGTTGTTTCAGTATCAAACGCAGTGTAAATAAGGCTTGCCAATGGTCTATCCAAAAGCGAGGCATCTGCAGATCTATCGCATAGCGATTGATAGATGGAAATCTGCTCCTTAATCTTTTCTTCAATCTCGTCAATCTTATGATCCCGTTGATCGGCCAAGCGATTCATGGCATGAATGACTTCACGTAATTCTGGTGGACCTTGAAGATCGAGGCGTAGCTCTCGATTGCTGCTGAGCATCACTTTAAGACGCTCAGAAGTGGCAGCAATGCCACTAACATAGGTATTAAACAGTCGATTGAGCACAACAAAACCTAATATCAATGCACCTAAGGTGAGCGCAACTCCTAGAGGAAAAAGCTGCTGAAAGTACTGAAGAAAAATGGTGCGGTGTTCTTCGACCCCTTCAAACCAGGCATACAAGCCAAGTGTGAGAAAGGGGCCCGCCATGAGTACTGCCATGCCAATAGCAGCGATTAAATAACGCTGCCGAGCTGTTAGTTTTTCCAAGCATTACTCCTTGATATATTGCGCTACTTGCAGGAACAGAACCGATCTAGCGCATTTAAATGTACACCATTGAAGTGTTATATCTTTTTTTGATTGCTTGAAGGTGGCTTTGGTGCCGCTTTATAGATAGGTTCAACCGCAGGCATTAGAGCTGTCAATTGCTCAATTCGGGTTTCACCAGAAGGGTGGGTGGATAAAAATTCTGGAGAGTTTTTATCTTTAGTGGCCTTTAGCATCTTTTGCCAAACACTAATCGCACCCATAGGGTTATAGCCTGCTCTTGCAGCAAGCTCCAATCCAATGGCATCTGCTTCGGACTCATTTTCTCGTGAGTTGGGTAAAACAATTGCGTAGTGAGCCACTTGATTGGCGGCGCTGACTGCAGAGCCATAGGGGCCAGCTAGAGCCGTTGCAATATTTACTAATACATTTTGTGCTGCTGCTTGAGATACACGCTCTCTACCGTGCTCCCTTAAGGCATGAGCAATCTCATGGCCCATGATGGCAGCTATTTCATCGTCATTTAGATTGAGCTGCTCAATGATGCCAGTGTAAAAAGTAATCTTTCCACCAGGCGCACAAGTAGCGTTGAGTGTTGGGGCATTAATGAGAGTTAACTGCCAATCCCATTGTCTGGTGTCATCCCTAAATACCTCAGTCTGTGGAATCAGTCTATTCGCAATCAGCCTCAAGCGATCGTAAGTAGGTCCTGAGGTGACCAGTATATTTTTCTCTTTTGCTTTTTGGTTTTGCTCACTGTAACTCGCAGCAGAAAGACGATTTACATCTTCTGTTGAAGCCATCATGAATTGTGATCTGTTTATGCCTACTGCTCCTGGGCGAGTAGTGCTAGCACATGCCGAGAGTAGGGCAACAAGCGCAAGGACCCAATAGATACGAATGCTCAAATCAGATCCCTGCGTTTATTCAATACTGTTCACCTTACTTCTTTTTCGGTGTAGTGATAGATGCAGCCATTGCATCAAAATAAACTACCTTAACTTGCTCACCAACATTGACGTCAGCTAGCAACTGCGGGTTCTTTACCGTTACCATGGTAACTTTGCCACTAGGACCCTTAACGGAAACCAGTTTCTTGGGGCGATCGACGGCAATAATGTCAGCAATGATGGTGGTGGTGTTGGTAATCGTGCGAGTTGGTTTTTCACCTGGCTTCGAGGTCACCTCAGATGAGGTTTCCACTTTGCTACGAATGCCGTCACTCTTAGTCTTAATGAGTTCAATTGCAACAGCGAGTTCATAGGTAACGTTCAGGCGGTCACCTTTTTTGATCTGGTCAAAGTTCTTAATCTCAGGACCAGCAACGAACTTTGATTCACCTTCATTATTTTTAAAGAAAATTGTACGAGTCTTCTTGTCAATCTTAGTAACAGTACCCTCATATAACCGATAAATATTGTCAGTTATGGCTGCATCAACTACAACTGCATTTGGTGCACTTGGGGCTTGAGCCATCGTGAGTGCTGGGCCCGCCAAAAGAGCAGCGGCTAGCAGGGTACTTGGGGCGAATTTGATCTTCATATCTTTCCTTAATAATGTGTATTTCTACAGTGATATTAGCGTATTTTTACCCTCAATTTCACTTAAAGCGCCATCCTAAGGTGCTCAAGGAAATTTATAGGCTTCTTTGATAACATCAGTCCTTTCAGAGTGATTCAAGCTAAAGGAACTTCATGCCCCGATTTGCCGCCAACCTCACAATGCTATTTAATGAAGTGCCGTTCATGGAGCGTTTTGCGCTCGCCAAAACCGGCGGATTTAAGGCTGTTGAATTTCTATTTCCTTACGCCTTTGATGCTCAAGCGATTAAGCTGGCTTTGGATCACAACGCCCTCAAGCTCGCACTCCATAACCTACCTGCAGGTGATTGGGATGCTGGAGAGCGTGGAATTGCTTGCTTACCTGATCGGGTTGCTGAATTTCGTTCTGGTGTTGCAAAAGCAATTGAATATGCCTCGATTCTCGGCGTACCTCAGCTCAATTGCCTTGCTGGTAAGGTCCCAGCAGGATCTGATCCAAAGGTGCTGCACGATACCTTTGTCAATAATTTGCAATATGCCGCTGGTGAGCTCAAGAAAGCCGGCTTAAAGCTTTTGATTGAACCTATCAATACCTTTGATATGCCAGGCTTTTACTTGTCAAAGACAGAGCAGGGCATTGCCATTTTGGATGCCGTTGGAGCAGATAACGCTTTTTTACAATACGACATCTATCATGCCCAGCGCATGGAAGGCGAGCTTGGAAATACGATCCAAAAGTACTTTAGTCGCATTGCCCACATTCAGTTGGCCGACAATCCGGGTCGTAATGAGCCCGGTACCGGTGAAATCAACTACGACTATCTCTTTGGCTTATTAGATCGTCTGGGATATACCGGCTATATTGGTTGCGAGTACAAACCTCTCAAATCAACTGAAGCGGGCCTAGGATGGATGGGTCGGTATGAGCAGGAATGATGCAGCTCAGTTACAAGTTAGTGAATCAATAATGAAGTAAAGCGGAAAAATCAGTAAGTTAAATAATTAATAACTAAGGATGACATTATGAGTAAGTTAAAGCTAGGTTTTGTTGGTTTGGGAATTATGGGTGCTCCGATGGCGGGCCATTTAGTGGCTGCTGGCCACGAGGTATTCATCAATACCCGTAGCAAGATTCCGGAAGAGTTAGCCAATAGCGCTGCAATCCCTTGCTCTAGCCCCGCAGAAGTTGCCAGCAAAGCAGACATCATCATCACCATGGTGCCAGATACTCCTGATGTGGAAAAAGTTCTCTTTGGGGATCACGGCATTGCCCAAGGCTTAACAGCTGGCAAGATCGTCGTTGATATGAGTTCGATTTCTCCAATAGCAACCCAAGAGTTTGCTAAACGTATTAATGCTTTGGGCTGTGAATATGTCGACGCTCCAGTCTCAGGCGGTCAAGTAGGCGCAAAGGCAGCGAGCCTAACTATTATGGTGGGTGCAAGTGAATCTACCTTTGCAAAGGTAAAGCCTGTCTTTGAGTTGATGGGCAAAAATATCACCCTAGTTGGTGGCAATGGCGCCGGTCAAATTACAAAAGTAGCTAATCAAATTATTGTTGCCTTAAATATCGAAGCAGTTGCTGAAGCCTTAGTATTTGCTGCTAAAGCAGGCGCTGATCCCGCTAAGGTACGTGAGGCACTGATGGGAGGTTTTGCCAGCTCCAAGATTTTAGAAGTTCATGGTGAGCGCATGATCAAACGCACTTTTGACCCTGGCTTCAGAATCGAATTACATCAAAAAGATTTAAGCCTCGCACTCAGTAGCGCTAAGGCTTTAGGCGTATCACTACCAAATACTGCTACAGCCCAAGAATTATTGAACTCTTGCACTGCCCATGGCGGTAAGGCTTGGGATCACTCTGCTATGGTCAAGGCACTAGAAAAAATGGCGAACTTTGAAATTGGTCAAAAGGCTTAAGGCGCGCTGATGAGAACTTTGTTGGTTTACCTTCATGGCTTTCGTTCTTCACCCAACTCCACCAAGGCACTAATGACTGGTGAAGCGGTGAGGGCGCTTTCAAATACAGAAAATAGCTATGAATGGTATTGCCCACAATTGCTAGCATCACCAAAAGAAAGCATGGATATGGTGATCAAACGCATTGATCAATCTCAAGCTGATCGCATAGTCATTATCGGATCGTCTTTAGGTGGCTTTTATACAAATTACCTTGCAGAAAAATATCAATGCAAAGCGATTGCACTAAATCCTGCTGTATATGCGGCAAGGGAATTAGAGCCGCATGTCGGCATGATGACGGCATATGACAGCGAAGAGCCTTTCGATTTTAAGGCTGAGTACATTGATCAATTGCGTGCTTTGCAAGTTGAATCTATTTCCAATCCAGAGCGATATTTTTTAATTGCTGCTAAAGGGGATGAGTTACTCGATTGGAAAGAAATGGTTGCTTTTTACCCAGGTGCTAAACAGCTTATTCTTGAGGGAAGTGATCATGGGATTGCTGACTATGCCACCCATCTTCCAGCAGTGATCGAATTTATCGAGCATTAATGTCTTGATAGATCTATTTGGCGATCTGCTTTCATTCATTCGCAGAAAATCCCTGTGGATTTTGATTGCCGCAATTTTTTTATCCATTGCTGGCCACCTCATTTTATTTTTTGGACTCCCATTTATTTCTTTCGGCGCCCCGCCACCTATTGCTGAAGATCTGATTATCAAAACAGATCTTCGTGTTGATCCTCCAAAGAAGATTCAGATGGTCAGTACACCCAAGAAAAAAACTACGCCTAAGCAAACAAATGCAGTCTCAGCTGACCCATTGTCAGATCAGGGCAAAGGAGAGCAGGGCGCAGTTGGTAATCAATCAGGGCAAGCATTTCGTCTGCCTGAGTCTGGCACTTATTATTTTGATGCCTATGTTGATGGACAGCTTTATCAAACAGCACAGCTTGACTGGATAACAGAAGGCAATAACTATCGCCTATATATCAACATACCTTATGCCGTAGTTGGCCCCTTTGTTTTTGAATCACGTGGCTCTGTTGATGCTTATGGAATAGCACCATCCATTTATTGGACCCAGCGCGGCACTAAACCACCGCGCTACTCCCGCTTTGATCGTGATCAAAATGGAGCAGGGAAGATGTACTTCTCTGAAAAGCCGGAGTTCACCCCCGATCTTCTCCCCGGGACTCAGGATCGATTTAGCCTCATGTTCCAATTTGCCTCGCTTCTAAACGGTAGCGACAAAATCGATGAAGCGGGGAGTATTCGTGCACTTCCCGTAGTTGACTACAACACGTTGGAGATGTGGCAATTTAAGAGCTACGGTGAAGTTGAGTCCGAAGACGTTCCGAGTTTGGGTAAATCTATAAATAGGCATTACGCCCTCATGCAACGCGAGAACGATCCATACAAGCGGCAGGTAGATATTTGGTTGGCGAGGGACCTAGATTGGCTTCCAGGAAGAATGCGCTCTCTAGAGTCCAATGGTCGGGTCCTTGAGCTTGTTTTTAAGCAAAGAGAACCAATAGATAAGTCCAAGTTGGTTAATTAAACCAAAAAACCTTCTTTTAAGGATGCCGCTTAGAAACCGGAGCCTGATTTTTGATTTTGATTGGATCTACCTAATAATGCGCCCATCATGGAATACAAGGCGGCCCCAGACATCGAGACGGCAAAGATTCCGGAGAATGAAATGATGATGGGCAAGATTCTCCATTGCTCAGACAAGTTATAAGTGCCAAATCCCACCGTGGTGTACATCTCGCCGGCAAAATAGAAGGTCTGCGGATTAGTTGGAAATACTTGCAAAGCTACACAGAGATAAGCCCAAGCAACGATTTCTGATAAATGACTGGCAATAATCAACAAAATTGCGATGAAATACGACAGGAAATTAGCCCCATATACCCGTTTGTTCTCCAGCTTTTGATCTAGCCAATGGAATGCGCCTGCAATCATCAGAACGGCCACGCCATGAAATGTCAGCATGAGGCATGCCAGCACCAACACAAACCAAATCTGGCTGTTTCCCATATCTGTATTGATCTCAGCGAATAGGGTATTGAAACTCGGTAGATTGTGAAAGCCAGGGAGTTTGGCTATTTGCTCTAGTAGGTCCATATTGTTTTTGCTTCTGTCTTTATTTACTTTAATATCTTATTTGACATAATAATGATTATACGCAACAAGCGATAATGTCAATTATGTAGGTGACTTCTTAGGTCCGCCTGGATAAGGCTCTTTATAAAGCTTTACCCATCTTGATTTCAAGCCATCACGAATGTCATCCTTACCAAATAACTGGGCAATATCAATCGCGGTATAGCCTTCATGATTCCTCAAACTCAAGTCGGCGCCATTGTCTAAAAGGTATTTAATCAGCTGTTCATTGCCAGATCCTATAGCCATCATCAGAGGCGTTGTTTCGCTGGGACTAAAGGCATTAACTCTAGCTCCGTGAGCCATCAAGAATTCGACAATTTGAAGATGCCCGTTAGTAGCCGCATAGTGAATTGGCGCCCAGCCTTGCTTGTTCACAGATGCCTTCTTATCTAAAACCAGCATCTTAACTGTTGGGAGGTCTCCATCGAATGCCGCCATCATCAGTGCATTTTCACCACTCTTATTAGCCAAATTCACGTTAGTGGCAGGATTTGCAAGGAGTAAATCCGTCACTTTCTTAGATTTATCGCGGATGGCGACTATTAACATTGGATTACCCTTGGGATCTAAGGTATTTGGGCTAATGCCAGCCTTCAAGAGCGATTGAACCTCAGAAACATCATCAAACTTAGCGGCCTTAGTAAAGTCATCAATTTGATCGGCCGATTGCGCAAATAAGCTACTGGAAAGGCACAATGTAACTGCATTTACAGCGAAAATGAATTTAAATGAATCTCTCATGAAGTTGCTCTATTTATTTGAAAACATTGGAAAAAATTACTAGAAGTTCGCTCGGCTATCTCATCAACAGAGACGCCTTTGAGATTGGCTACAAACTCACCAACCTTAGAGACCCAGGCAGGCTCATTGGTCTTGCCGCGATAAGGAATTGGGGCTAAATAAGGCGAATCCGTTTCAATCAACATGCGATCCAGCGGGACATATTTGCAAGTCTCCTGAAGATCTTTGGCGCTCTTAAAGGTCACAATGCCTGAAAACGAGATATAAAAGCCCATATCCATAGCTGCCTTGGCTACCTCAGTCGTTTCTGTAAAGCAGTGCATAACCCCGCCAATCTGATCAGCGCCCTCTTTTTTTAGGATTTTGAGCGTATCTACTGAAGACGAGCGTGTATGAATGATGAGAGGCTTTTTCGAGGCTACGGCAGCTCTAATATGAGTCCTAAATCGATCTCTTTGCCATTCCATGGATTCGTAGCTACGATCACCCATGCGGTAATAGTCCAAACCAGTCTCACCTATAGCAACGATTTTGGGGTGTTTAGCCTCTTCAATCAAAAACTCAAAGCTAGGTTCTGGGGTGTCTTCATAGTCTGGATGAACTCCGACAGAGGCATATAAATGAGCATGATCCTCAGCAAGTTTCCGCACTTTCGGAAAATCTGGGATATCAACCGAAATACAAAGTGCGTGAGTAACCTTGCAGGCAGCCATATTGGCTAAAACCTCAGGAAGTCTGGCTTGAAATTCTGGGAAATCGAGATGGCAGTGTGAGTCTATAAACATGACTCACCATTTTAATCTTCAAATACCTGCTGGTATTGGGAAAGTAAGGCTTCCAATTGAATGCGTGTAGCCAGGGGGTGATTTTCATGACGCCGCGCCTGTGTCAAAGATTTCCAGAAACGAAGCAACTTTGGCAGGCGGACTTGTTTGGCTAGAGCCTTAATTGAGTCCTTATGCTTTGGGTAATAACGGGGTGAGCCTAATTGCGCGCAACTCTGCAGGTCTGAGACCCAGCGCTGCATTGTGGTCAGCAAAACTGAATAGCGTGCCTTTTGCGTCTTGTCGGCAGCATCCAACCAATTTATGCGAGCACCCTGCGACATCGCTTGCAATAAATATCGTGATGCCTGAATGACTATAGTGAGCTCATCTTTTTCATCCTGGTTGTGGCGCGCAATTAAGGAATCTAAAACTGCATATGGTGCCCCGCCCTGTTCATCATAGATAGACTCAATATCGGCATCGCTCATTTTTAGGCCAGGCACTTTATTGAGCTGATTACGCAACCAGCTTAGTCCAGTTAATCGATCTGGTCGTGGTGCAGAAAGTAGGCGACAGCGTGAGCGAATTGTAGGCAAAACACGATCTAGGCGATCGGCAAGCAAAATAAAGATCGTATTTTTGGGCGGCTCTTCGAGAGACTTCAATAAAGTATTCGCAGAGTCCGGTCTCAACATTTCTAGTGGATAAACCAAAATTACTCGATTGCCACCACGGTGAGATCCAATAGATAGCGCTTCAATTGCACTCCGAGCATCTTCAATGGCAATGGTCTTTTTCTCCTTCTTCTCGGGTCCATCCCCATCGCTATCGGCTTGGGCGGCCTTAGATTTTTTAGGAGAGTCAACTTCAGAATCAAAATCACCATGAGGCAACAGTTTGCGATGTGTCTCGGGCACCAGGGCAACAAAATCGGGGTGGTTACCAGAGTCAAACCACCGGCAAGCCTCGCATTGGTTGCAGGGCTTCACCTCGGATGATGATTCACATAAAAGCGCTTTAGCTAATTCAATGGAAAACTCAAACTTGCCAATACCTGATTGACCATGAATCAATACCGCGTTCGGAAATACAGTTAGATCAAGGCCAGCCCAAATGGACTCTAGCCAGGGCGCTATTTTCTTTTCCGACTCAATTGGGAACATCAGGTCACTCATTTAGAGTTTGATCTCGAGTGACTCAAGTTCATTCCAAATTGCATCTGGTGTTCTAGTGGCATCTACAAGATAAAAGCGTTTGGGATCTGCTTTTGCTCTACGCAAATACTCTTGACGAACCTTCTCAAAAAAATCTAGATCCATCTTTTCAAATTTATCAGGCGCCCTCACCTTTGATCTTCTAGTTTCGGCAATTGAGCCGGGCAAATCAAACAGAAAAGTTAGATTCGGTTGAAGTAATGTGCCATCTGGACGCCCTTGCACCCAACGCTCTAAATCATTTAGCTTGCTCAGGCTTAAGCCCCGCCCCCCACCTTGATAAGCAAAGCTAGCATCGGTAAAGCGATCGGAAATAACAATCTTCCCGGCCTGTAATGCAGGCTCTATTACTTGAGCAATATGTTCTCGACGAGCCGCGAACATCAGCAAGGCTTCCGTTTCTAAGTTCATGGGGGCATCGAGTAATAAGGCACGCAGCTGCTCACCTAACTGGGTGCCGCCTGGCTCTCGAGTCATGACAACTTCACGGTCTGGATAGCGCTGTTTTAATAACTGGCTAAAAGACTCGATATGCGTACTCTTGCCGGCACCATCAATACCCTCAAAACTAATGAAATAACCTGGAAATTGAGTTGCCATAAGAATTATTGTGAATTTGATTTAGCTGGGGCATTACGTTTGCGTTGAAATTGATCAACAGCACTTTCATGCTCTTTCAATGTTTTGGAAAAATGACTGCTGCCATCACCACGCGCCACAAAATAGATTGCATCACTTTTTTCCGGATTGATCACGGCCTGGAGAGACTCCTTACTTGGCATTGCTATCGGAGTGGGTGGTAAACCTTTGCGCATATAAGTATTGTAGGGACTGTCTTTACGTAAATCTGCTTTTCGAAGATTACCGTCAAATTGAGGGCCAATGCCGTAAATCACCGTTGGATCTGTCTGTAATGGCATATTCAAATTCAGTCGATTGACAAATACTGCGGCAACTAAGGATCGGTCACTAGAGCGCCCAGTCTCCTTTTCTACTATTGAACCAAGGATGAGAAGCTCATAAGGTGTTTTAAGTGGCAAGGCCTCATCTTTTTGTCCCCAAACAGCATTAAGCTGCTTTTGCATTGCCTGAGAAGCCCTTCTGTAAATTGAGATATCTGAGTCATCTGGGTCAAAAATATAGGTATCCGGATAGAAAAGTCCCTCATCTCCCGGATAGAAGAGGCCAAGAGCTTGCAACAGCTCCTTAGAGCTCATGCCCTTGGTTTGATGAATCAGAGCTGGGTGATTGTCAATTAAAGCTCTCAGCTGCCATATAGTCATGCCAGGAATAATCGCGATGCTTTCTCGTACCCGATCACCACGCGCGATTTGTAACAAAATATTGCCTAAGCTAGCGCGAGTAGGTAGTTGGTAGGTTCCCGGCTTTAGCTTTGAGCTAAGAAATAGCGCTCTTGCGGCAATCTGAAAGGTCAGTACATTTGACGATATGCCTTGAGCCGCTAACTGCTTAGAAATCGACGATAGGCCAGATTGAGGGGCAATCTTAATTCTGTAGGCGGAGCCCTCAGGAATATTGGATGCGGAAGGCACGACAGGCCATAAAAAGATGGCAGCGTATATAAGAATTAGAATGCCAATTAGGGACAATACAAAGGATTTCCAGCCCCCAAACTTGGAATGCTTGATGAAAAGAGTTCTTCTCTGAAATTTTCTGCTCATCAAGCTATGATAAAAGCACATGACCCTCAGCCCTAAAAACCCCCAATGCCAATGACCTTTTTGAACCATGGATCCACCCTTCTTCCCAATTGGGGTTTAATTCTGGTCGAAGGCCCTGATGCAGCTACCCTCCTTCAAAGTCAGCTCAGTAATTCAGTGTTGGGCTTGAAGCGCACTGTTTCAGGAGAGATCGCCCAAGGACTTGGTTCGGTTCGCCTGGTGGGATATTGCAGTCCTAAAGGGCGTCTCTTAGCTAGTGCGTGGCTTGGCTTATTTCCAGAATCTCCCGACTCAGAAGATCGCTTTGCACTTTTTGTCTCTAAAGATATTGCCGCTAGTATTGCCAAACGACTGTCGATGTATGTTCTGCGGTCAAAAGTAAAAGTTGTTGACGCCTCAAATGATTGGGAAATTCTTGGTGCATATCGAGATGATCACAATCTTGAATCAGCCAATCAACTGAATAACTCTCTTGTCTTGCGGATGCCAGATGTTTCAATTTCCAATCACACATTTGAGCGCTTACTCATTGCCAAAAGAAAATCTGAATCCAGCGAATCGATCATCGAGGTTGATGCTCTAGCGCAATGGGATCGCCTCGAGGTATTAAGTGGTATCCCTCGGATTGTCTTAGCAACCCAAGAGCAATTTGTCCCGCAAATGGTCAATTTTGAATCTGTAGCAGGCGTTGATTTTAAAAAAGGTTGTTACCCTGGGCAAGAGATTGTTGCTAGAAGCCAATACCGTGGTGCAGTTAAGCGTAGGTTACAACTTGCCAGTAGCAATTTAAGTGCATCTGCGCTGGATTTTGCTAAACCAGGTGTAGAGCTATTTCACGAAAGCGATTCCACTCAGCCTTGCGGTATGGTGGTACTTGCAGCGACTAAGCCAGAAAATGCAGATCAAATGGATTTTCAGATTGAATGCAAGCTAGATGCTCTTGAGGCTGGGGAAATCCATCTAGGCATGCCTACCGGCCCTGTGTTAAAAATAGGCACACTACCCTATCCTTTATTAGAAATTTAATTTCATTATTAGCCCCACTTATCCCATATGTGCTTAATTCTCTTTGCCTGGAAGTCACATCCAGACTACCCTTTGGTAGTAGCGGCAAATCGAGATGAGTTTTATGAGCGTGACACTGACCCCCTGGGTTGGTGGGAAGAACACCCTCATGTTTTAGCTGGAAAAGATCGAGCTGATGTATTGGGTAGCCCAGGAACTTGGCTGGGCTTTACTAAAACAGGTCGCTTTGCTGCGCTAACTAATGTCAGGGCACCTAGTGAAAAAAATCCAGATGCCAGAACACGCGGAGAGCTC